>JAGWBY010000180.1 GCA_021295675.1 Candidatus Latescibacterota bacterium
CGTACTCGACGCTGACCTGAGACTTGGCGTCCGGGCGCAGATAGGAAATTTTCTCTTCCTTGCGCAGCCGCGTCAGGTGCTGCATCAGCGCGTGTGCGAGGGTGATGGGTAGCGGCATGAGCTGGGGGGTTTCGCGGCAGGCATAGCCAAACATCATGCCTTGGTCGCCAGCGCCCTCTTCCTTGTGCAGTCCCTCGTCCGCGTTGACGCCCTGGGCTATATCGGGCGATTGCTGGTCCAAGGCCACCAGAATAGAGCACGAGCGAAAGTCAAAGCCCTGCGCGGGATCGCAGTAGCCAATATCGGCGATGACCTGCCTGACGAGGGCCTCGATGTCTAGGCGGGCCTCTACTACTTGATCGGTGGTAACGAGCGTCTCGCAGGCCACTCGTGCATTGGAGTCCTCGGCGAGCATGGCGTCGAGCACGGCGTCGGAAATCTGGTCGGCGACTTTGTCGGGGTGCCCTTCGGACACGGATTCGGAAGTAAACATGTATTTGGACATAGTGTATTCTCAAGCTCCTTCAGTGATACCTCTGACGCCAGAAGGGTATGTACTTGCCGACGGCATCTCCCAAATACTCGCGCACCTCAGTTCCAGTGTCCAAGGTCAAGCATTCGTCGGCGATCTCCCGCGCCTTTTCCGCGTGAATGGCGCGAATGACCTCCTTGACTTCCGGGATGAGACCGGGGCTGAGGCTCAGACAGTCCAGCCCGAGCCCGAGCAAGAGCGTCGTGGCCAAGGGGTCGCCGGCCATCTCGCCGCAGATGCTCACGGGCGTGTTGGTGCGCTGGCCGCTGTCGGCGACCATCTTGATCAAGCGCAAGACCGCCGGGTGAAACGGGTCGTAGAGCCAAGCCACTTTGCTCATGCCGCGATCCACGGCCAATGCGTACTGGGTCAGGTCGTTGGTGCCGAGGCTGAAAAAATCTACTTCGCCGGCAAAGTGATCGGCCATCAAGGCCACGGACGGCACTTCGACCATGATGCCTAGCTTGCAATGCTCAGCAAAGGGATGCCCCGCCGTCCGCAACTCGTCTTTGGTTTCCTCTAGTAACACCCGGATCCGCCGCAGTTCGTTCAAGCTAGATATCATTGGTAACAAGATCTGCGCCTCGCCGTGTACTCCGGCCCTGAGCAAGGCGCGCAACTGCGTCTTGAACAGATCTGGGGTATCGAGGCAAATGCGGATGCCGCGCCACCCCAAGAAGGGGTTGGCCTCGGGCGGCGTCGCCCCCCAAGTCCATAGTGCGGATCACTACGGGATGTGGGGCCAGCGATTCGACGAGGGCGGAATAGACCTTGAACTGCTCCTCCTCAGAGGGCAAGCGGTAGTTGAGATACAGGAACTCGGTGCGGTACATGCCCACGCCGCTAGCACCGTTGTCGAGCGCCATCTGCACTTCGGTCTGCACATCGACGTTGGCCATCAATGCGATTTCCTGCCCGTCTTGAGTAACCGCGGGCAAGTTGCGACGCCGCTCTAGGTCGCGCTCGCGCCGCAGTTGACGCTGGCGCCGCGCCCGATAGCGCCGCTCGCCGAGGGTATCGGGCCGCAGGTGGACCTGGCCTTCATTGCCATCGACGACCACCAAGTCGCCGTCTGCCACTTGCTGCGAACAGTCGCCGGTGCCAACTACCGTGGGTAGCTGCAACGAGCGGGCAATGATGGCCGCGTGCGAAGCCGCGCCGCCGGCATCGAGTACCACGCCTTTGATCCGGCGGCGCTCTAGGCGCACCATCTCCGAGGGCAGCAAGTCGTGGGCTAGGACAATCGTGTTAGCGCGGAGCGAATCGAGTGCTTTGACTTCGCCTCCTGCTAACCGCATCAACACCTGATTTTCAATATCTGCGATGTCGCTTACCCGCGCCCGCAGGTATTCGTTCTCAATGCTGCCAAAGGCCTCTTTGACTCTCTCCAGTTCCTCGGCATACGCCCGCTCGGCCGAATAGTGCTTTTCGCGAATCAATGCCTCGGTGCGCGCTAGGATGGATGCGTCCTCTAGCATGGCTAGCTGGGCGTCAAATATCTGCGCCAGTTCCTCGCCCTGCTCGCTGGCGACCCAGCGGCGAATGCGGCGAATCTCGTCCCCAGCCTGGTGGAGTATGTTGCGAAAGCGCTCGATCTCCTCTCCAACCAGATACTGCGCAACGCGTTGGCGGGTGATAACCGGGGCCTGCTTGTCGTATGCGAAAGCCCGGCCAATGCCAATACCGGGAGAAACGCATATACCATCGAAAACCCTATGTTCGCTGGTCGCGGTCAAGTTTGCCCCTCGAATGTGCTCTCCAGCAGTGAGACCATAGCCTCAACGGCTGCGTTCTCGTCCTCGCCCTCGGCTCGGACGGCGACTTGGGCACCTTGCTCAGCGGCCAGCATCATCACGCCCATGATGCTCTTGCCATTGACCCCATCGACGTCGCCTTTGGAAAGGTAAATCTCGGCCTGAGCGCGGCTGGACGAGCGTGAATACCCAGTGGATTGTTGATCGTGGCCGTCTTTTCAACCATTACCTATTGCTACTCCTAATTATTCTTTTGCGTGTACTGCTCGGCTCAGGGCGCACAGGCGCTGCTGATCGTCTTCGACGACGCTGCCCGTGACGACGAAACCCGCGCCGGCTTCTACCTTGGCCCGTGCCACCCCCGGGTCGCGGATGCCGCCGCCGACGACGACTGGCACCGAGACGCAATCGGCGACCGCGCTCACCATTTCGTCGGGCACAGAAGCGCACGCGCCGCTACCGGTCTCTAGATAAATAAGCCGCATCCCCAAGTACTCGGCCGCCAAGGCGTGGGCCATGGCGATGTCGATCTTGTCGCGCGGAATGGGCCGAGTATCGCTCATAAATTCCACGGATGTCAAGGTCCCCGACTCGACTAGCATATAGCCGGTGGGGATGGTCTCAATGCCGTACTCGCGAATCAAGGGAGCGGCTTTGACGTGTTCGCCGATCAAGAGCTCGGGGTTGCGCCCGCTGACCAGCGACAGAAAGAGTATCGCATCGGCTGTCGGCACCACCTGACCCGAGCTTCCGGGAAAGCTGATCACCGGCACATCGACCTTGGCTCGGACGCGCTCGAAACAGACCGCGTTGCGCGACGAGAACATCAAGCTCGTGCCGATGAGGATGGCATCGGCCCCGGCCGCAACGCAGAGTTGGGCGCGAGCCTCCAATTCATCTGGGGCCAACCGATCTGGATCTAGCAAGGGCAAGTAGCCTGCGCCACGGCGGTGGCGGATGTCTAGTAAGTGCTGCAGTACACCTTATTTTAGCTGCTGCTCGACGATGCCCGCCACTTGCGCTAGCGCCTCGTCGAGTTTGCCCAGGTCGCGTCCGCCCGCCTGGGCCAAGTGCGGCTTGCCGCCACCCGAGCCGCCGGCTAGCTGCGCCACGCCGCGCACAATGTCGCCGGCCTTGAGTCCTCGCGCCTTGATTAGGTCGTCGGTAACAACGGCAATAAAGGAAACCTTGCCGCCGATATCCGCCCCCAAAACGCCAACCCCCGACCCCAAGCTCTCGCGCAATCCGTCGGCCATGGCCCGCAGGCTGGGCACATCCTCTGCCTCAGTGCGTCGCGCCACGACCGTGACCCCTGCCACTTCGCGCGCTCCATTCGACAGATCGCTCGTCTCTATCGCTGCGACCCGACGCCGCAATTCGTCGAGGGACCGCTCCAACTGGCGGTTGCGCCCCAAGAGCGCCTCGATTTTGTCCGCTAACTCTTCGGGCGCGGCATTGAGCCGAGTGCCCAACTCCGCCAACACCTGCCGCCGCTGTTGCGCGACGCGCTCGGCACCCTCGCCGGTCAAAGCCTCGCTGCGCCGGACGCCAGCGGCAATGCCGCTTTCGGAGAACAAATCGAACGCGCCGATCTCGCCAGTCGAGCGCACGTGGGTACCGCCGCACAGTTCAAGACTAAAATCGCCGATCCGCACTACGCGGACCTGATCCTCGTATTTTTCGCCGAAAAGCGCCTGCGCCCCCATCGCCTTGGCTTTTGCCAATTCCTCTTGAAAGGCACTCACTTCCAGATCGGCGCGAATCTGCTCGTTGACCCGCTCCTCGATTTCGCGCAACTGCTCAGGCTCTACCGCGGCAAAATGCGAAAAGTCAAAGCGCAAGCGATCGGGCGCTACCAACGAACCCATCTGCCCTACGTGATCGCCGAGCGTCCGCCGCAGCGACTCGTGCAACAGATGAGTCGCCGTGTGGTTACGCTCGGCGTCTATGCGGAACTGTCGATCGACGCGGGCGACGACTGCACCGGTCAACGCCCCGGCTTCACCTGCCACTAAGTGACCTCTATGGACGATGCCGCCGCGCGCTTTCTGCACGTCTTCGACTTCGACGGCAAAATCTTTCCCCTCGATTCGACCTCGGTCCCCGACCTGCCCCCCCGCTTCAGCGTAGAAAGGGGTCCGATCCAGTACGAGCCACACTCGGCTATCTTCGCCTCCTTCGGCCTGTACCACCCGAGCGTCTATTTCCAACTCGTCGTAACCGACGAAGCGCGAATGCGTTCCCTCCAAGGCATCGCCGATACCTTCGGTGGCGCTAAACTGTGCGCGGGTAGCCTGACGTGCCCGCTGCCGCTGAGCTTCAAGCGCACGGTCGAATTCCTCTCTTTCAACGAGGGGAATCCCCTGCTCGCGGGCCATTAACTCCGTCAGGTCCAGCGGAAAGCCGTAGGTGTCGTAGAGCTGGAAAGCATCGCCGCCGGTGATCTGCCCCTTGGCGGCAAACCGCGCGAAGATATCTAAGCCACGGTCGAGAGTCTTGCCAAAGCTCTCCTCCTCGGAGTGAATAACTCGGGCGATGTGATCCTTCCGGGCCGCGACCTCCGGGAAGACGTGACCCATAGTTTCGCCCAACGAGCCAACTAACTGATGAATAACAGGATCGTGCTGATCGAGCTGGCGGGCGTAGCGCGCGGCGCGGCGCAAGATGCGGCGCAGGACGTAACCACGGCCCTCGTTGGAGGGCATTGCGCCATCGGCCATGGTGAAGCTGAGCGCGCGGACGTGGTCGGCGATAACCTGCATGGGGACGCGGTGCTCGCCGCCGTACTCTTTGCCCGTCAATTCGGCAATGCGGCCGATAAGCGGCTGAAAGACATCGGTCTCGTAGTTGTTATCGGCCCCCTGTAAAAGGCTGCACATCCGCTCAAAGCCCATGCCAGTATCCACGTGCTTCTCAGGCAGGGGTTGCAGTGCCCCGGTCTCGTCGCGGTTGTACTGAATGAAGACCAAGTTCCAGATCTCGACCAAATCGCCCGTGTCGTCGATGAGCATACGGGGGTCCTGCGCGGCCAGATCGTCGCCCAAGTAGTAATGAATTTCAGAGCAGGGGCCGCAGGGACCGGTCGCGCCCATTTCCCAGAAGTTTTCCTTGGCCGGTAGGCGCACGACGCGGCTCGGCAGCAGGTCGGTGCATTCATACCAGAATGTCTCGGCCTCCACGTCGGCTTCCACCGCGTCATCGCCGACAAAGACAGTGGCCCAGAGCCGCTCCTTTTCCAAGCCAAAGTGCTCGGTAATTAACTCCCAACCCCACTCGACGGCTTCTTTCTTGAAGTAGTCGCCAAAGGACCAGTTGCCCAGCATCTCAAAGAAGGTATGGTGCCAAGGGCTGTAGCCGACTTCGTCGAGGTCGTTGTGCTTGCCCGAGACCCGCATGACCTTCTGCGTATCAACCGCCCAAGCCCAAGAAGACATCCTTGAACTGATTCATGCCGGCGTTGGTAAAATAGAGCGTGGGATCGTCTTGCGGCACGACCGGCGCACTCGGCACGCGCACGTGACCCTTGCCTTCAAAAAAACGGAGGAACGCCTCCCTAATCTCCTTCGACTTCATTGGCTAACTCCTGCCATACCTGTTCGACCGCTGCTCTGGCCATTTCCGCATCGCAACCGCGCCGGGCCAAAAAGCCCAACATCCGACGCTTGGCCTTGTCGGGTGCCAAGCCCCGGTAGCGCCAAGCCTGCTTGCTCAGCAACGCGACCGTCCGTTCGCTCGAATCGAGCACTGGCGCGTACTCGGCGAGGACCTCGTCAACGACGCCAGCGGCCACGCCTTTGTGCCTGAGATCCTGGGCTAGTCTGCGCGCACCATAAGCCCGCGGCAACCGCGCCTCGACCCAGCGCCGAGCAAACTCGCGGTCGTCGAGGAGCTGCTGGCGCTGCAAGTCGGCGAGGACCTCGGCGACGACCTCGGCGGCAAAGTCCTTCTCCGTTAGCTTGCCGCGCACCTCCGCTACGGACCGCGCCCGATAGCTGAGATAGCGATAGGCGGCGTCCTTAGCCTTTTGCAGTTGGTCGTCCACTTATTCGTCGGCCGCGCCGGCCTCGTCTTGTCCTACTACAACCTCCAAGCCCAACTCGACGCGCAGCTTGTGTTCTATTTCCGTGGCCACTGTTGCATTTTCGCGCAGAAAGGTGCGGGCGTTGTCTCGCCCCTGCCCCAATCGCTCACCATTGTAGGAAAACCACGCCCCGCTCTTGTCAACAAGCCCTTTGGCGACGCCGATATCAATCAGGTCGCCTTCCCAAGAAATGCCGATCTGGTCGCCGTGAAAGATCAGGTCGAATTCGGCTTCGCGAAAGGGGGGGGCCACTTTGTTTTTTACGACTTTGACCCGAGTGCGATTGCCGATATCGAGGTCTCCGTCTTTGACGCGGGCGATGCGGCGGATGTCGATGCGCACCGAGGAATAGAAGGGAAGGGCGCGCCCGCCGGTGGTGGTCTCCGGGTTGCCGAACATCACGCCAATCTTCATGCGCAACTGGTTGAGAAAAATCAGACAGGTGTTTGAGCGGTTGATGGAGCCGGCCAACTTGCGCAGGGCTTGAGACATCAGCCGCGCGTGCAACCCCATGTGCGAATCGCCCATGTCGCCTTCCAACTCGGCCTGCGGCACCAGCGCGGCTACCGAATCGACGACGATGATATCGAAGGCACCGCTGCGCACCAAGGTATCGACGATCTCGAGAGCCTGCTCGCCCGAATCCGGCTGCGATATGATTAGGTTCTCCACATCGACGCCAATGCGCCGCGCAAAGCTGACATCGAGAGCGTGTTCGGCGTCGATAAAGGCCGCGGTGCCGCCGCG
>JAGWBY010000033.1:0-20882 GCA_021295675.1 Candidatus Latescibacterota bacterium
CTTCGCGTCATCGCCGCGACCAACCGCGATCTACAAAAGGCGGTTGACCAGCGCGAGTTTCGCCTCGACCTATACCACCGACTCAAGGTCGTCGAGCTCGACATTCCGCCGCTGCGCCGCCGAGCCGAGGACATTCCCCTCTTGATCGAGCACTTCATCAGCGAGTTGACCCAAGACAATAAGAGCCGTCTAGAAGGGTTCTCGGCAGCGGCGCTGGATCTTTTGCAAAACTATGCTTGGCCTGGCAATGTGCGCGAGTTGCGCAACCTAATCGAGTACTTGGTGTTCCTCGCCCCGCGTGCCCTCGTCGAACCCGAAGACTTTTTGCCCCATCTCGGGATCCAACCCACGCGCCATTTGCCCGTGCCAACCAACAAAACGCCGGACCAATCCGAGCGCGAGTTGATCTACTTTGCGCTCTTGGATCTCAAGCGCGAGGTCGCCGAGCTAAGAGCCGCAGTCGAGCGCGATGCCTCCGTGATGCCGTCCTCTACGCCTCCCGTAGCACCAAGGGCCGTTCAACCGGTTGGGCCCGAGGAACCGATCTATCCGGTTGAGGACACCCCTTACCATCCCGCAGACTCCCAAGAATCCGCGGCAATACGCATCCCCGAAAACGCAGCTATTGAGCCTTTGCCCACGCTCAAAGACCGCGAGCGTGAAGCCATCGAACAAGCCCTCAACCGCGTCGGCGGCAATCGTCGGAAGGCCGCCGCTATCCTCGGCATCAGCACTCGCACGCTCTACCGGAAGTTGAAGGAATACGACCTCGAATGATGCGCCTTCACCGCTCCGTCAGGCGCGACAACCCCTCCACCCTATTCAGCATTTGTCGCCCGTGGGTGGGCAGCGCACTTATTGCCGCATTGCTCGCGGGCACGCACTCGGTTGGGGCACAAATGCCGGAAGGGGGCACTCAACCACTAGCGGATCTCAGCAGGGCTTTCCGCCACACCTATGAACAAGCGAAACCAGCCGTGGTTTTAATCGCGGCGACGACCCGATCGCGGCAAAAGCGCGCATTGCCCCCCTTCCACCCGGAAATTCCCGAAGACTTTCGCGGCATAGGCTCCGGCACTATCGTCAGTGACGACGGTTACATCCTGAGCAATTACCACGTAATAGCCGATGCCGACTCCATCCAAGTCACCCTCGCGGACCGCCGCACCTATCGGGCTAAGATCATCGGCTTCGATTCGCTGATTGACATCGCCCTGCTCAAGGTTGAGGCGCAGGGGCTGCCTACTGTGCAGTTGGCCGACTCCGATCAGTTGCAAATCGGCGATTGGGTGCTGGCCATTGGCCATCCCTTGGGCATGGGAACCACTCTGACACACGGCATCGTCAGTGCCCTAGGGCGTCAAGCAGGCATTTTCAACCCCAGAAGCGACGAAGAAAATCGCTACGCCATCGAGAGTTTCATCCAGACCAATGCCGTGATTAACCCCGGCAACTCCGGCGGCCCCTTACTCGATCTACAGGGCCGAGTCGTAGGAATCAATACGGCCATTTCAACGCGTACGGGTTACTACATCGGCTATGGGCTGGCCGTGCCGATCAATCTAGCGCGCGAGGTGGTGGATGATCTGCTGGTCCACGGGCGGATCGTACGCGGCTACTTGGGCGTGACCATGGAATCTGAGATGACCCCAGAGCTAATCCGCAAACACAGCCTCGGCATGGAACGGCCACGAGGCGTTTACCTCAGAGATGTGCAGCCCAACAGCCCGGCCGCGCGCGATGGTCTGCGCGGAGGGGACGTCGTCCTGGCGATCGATGGTATCGAGGTGAATCACTTCAACCACCTGCAGACGCTGATCTACGGCCGCGACCCAGGCGAGACGATCAACCTGCAAGTCATGCGCCAGAATCAAATCCACCACGTCGCCGTGGTGCTCGGCGAGCGCGAAGAGGACCGGCTCCTTTCCGAAGGACATAAGCGGCTAGCAAAGCTGGGGATTTCAGTTGAAACCTTGCCCGCCGAATTGGCCACCGAGTTGGGCTTTATCGGCGAGTTGGCGGCTGAACTGGGTTTTGCACAAGGCGAGGAGCCGGTGGTGGTCGTTGAAGTAGATCCGGAGGGGCTGGCCGCGAACAAAGGAATTCAAGAGCGCGATGTGATTACCGAGGTGGATCAAGAACGCGTTACCTCGTTGGAACAATTTGTGCGCTTTGTTTCCGAACTGGAGGAGGGGCAGTCTGCATTCTTCTGGTTTTGGCGGCCCGATACCGGAATTGAGGTCCGGGCACTGAGGATTCCAGAGTAAAACCATGACGCCCGACCTAAAAGGGGCCGATGCCCTGCTGATGATCGGCAGCAGCGAACGCTGCGCCAATCTATTCTACGCCACCCGCTTTCGCGCCCCCGACTCCTTCGTCTTTCTGTGGACTCCCAACGAAAAAATCATGCTCGCCAACAATCTCGAGATCGACCGCGCGCGCGACCAAGCTAGCGTCGATCGGGTATTGTCCTATACCCAGTACGAGCAGCAGGCCAAGGAAAGGGGCCAAGAACGGCCCAATAGCAAAGCTGTCTTATTGGAACTTTTGCGCGACCTCGGCTTGGCGAAGCTGCAAGTGCCCGCTGATTTTCCCCTTGGTACGGCCGATTTTCTGCGGGGGGAAGGCATCGAACTGGCCATTGCGACCGAGCCGCTTTTTCCCCAGCGCAACATCAAGGACGCCACAGAGATCGAGAATGTGCGCCGGGCGATGCAGGCCACCGAAGCGGGCATGGAAACGGCGATTGAAGGGCTGCGCGCAGCCGACGTGCGCGACGGCGTGCTCTTCCTCAACGGCGATGTACTCACTTCAGAGCGACTGCGGCGCATGGTGCATCAGACGCTCATGGACTGCGACAGCATTGGCGAACATACCATCATCGCCGGCGGCGACCAAGGCTGCGATCCACACCAAGTGGGCTTCGGGCCTTTGCGCGCTGGCGAAACTATCATCATCGACATTTTTCCGCGCGATGAGGCGAGCGGGTACTACGGAGATCTGACGCGGACCTTCTGTAAGGGCCCGGCCTCCAAGCCGATGCAGCGCCTGTACGAAACCGTGCTTGAGGCTCAACAATTGGGCTTGGAACACATCCGTCCCAGTGCCGAAGGCCACCTTATTCACGAAGCAATCCAACGATTTTTCAGCGACGCTGGCTACGAGACGGGAAAAAAAGACGGCTATATGCAGGGCTACATCCACAGTACTGGGCACGGGCTAGGTCTGGAGATTCACGAGGGGCCGAGGATCGGTCCGCACGGCGACGTGCTTGAGTCCGGCCATGTCGTGACGATGGAACCAGGGCTCTACTACCGAGGCTTGGGGGGGGTGCGGATCGAAGATACGGTCGTCGTTTGCAAAGACGGCTACGAGAACCTATGCAGCCTACCCAAGGTGCTCGAAGTGTGAACGCGGCCCTTTCTGCCAACAGGTGTCCTCGTTGACAAAAAGGGGAAATTGAGCAGATTTACTCTTATGAGACGGCACAAATTCACCCTTGGCTCCCTAGTCATTGCTGCGGGTCTAATCTATCTTTTTGTCGCTGGCGTTCAGCAGTCGACGGCGACCCACATGACCCTGCAAACTCTGATGGGGGGAGCTACAGACGACGGCCAGCGCATCCAGCTAGGCGGCAGTACTGTGGTGCCCGGTTCGATTGAGTGGGATCGGTATCGCTCGCGCCCCGAATTTGTGATTACCGACGGGCAACACACCCTGCGGGTGCGCTACGTCGGCCACGCCGTGCTACCTGATACCTTCAAAGACGAAGCACTGGTAGTTCTCGAAGGCGAATACGATGCAGCCGATCAGGTCTTTGCCGCTGAGATCGTCTTTGCCAAATGCCCCTCCAAATACGAGGGACAAAGCTATGAAGGCCACGTGCAGGCGATGAGCCTTTTGGCTTTTCCCGAATCTTTATGGTTGATATTGGCTATTTTGCCCTGTGCCTAGCACTCCTAGCCTCCGGCTATGGGGTGCTAGCGTCGGCCCTCGGGGCGAGGCGTGGCCACTTGGGGCTAGTGCGCTCGGGCGAAAACGGGGTCTTGGCGACCTGTGGCCTGCTGACGCTGGCGGTTCTCGCGCTGTGGCACGCGCTCCTCTCCCACGACTTCCAAGTCGAGTACGTGGCCGAAAACAGCAACCGCGCCATGCCTTTGTTCTATTTAATAACGGCGCTGTGGGGCGGGCAGAACGGATCGCTGTTGTTTTGGGGTTGGATCCTATCCATCTACTCGGCGGGCTTAGCGGCACTCTACCGCCAGCGCTACCGCGAATTGATGCCCTACGCGATAGCGACCCTATCCCTTACCAGCTTCTTCTTTTGCATTGTGCACCTTTTTGCCGCTGACCCGTTCCAGCGCCTGCCCTTCACGCCAGAAGACGGCCGCGGGCTCAATCCGATCCTACAACATCCCGTTATGGCCATTCATCCGCCGATGCTTTACTTGGGGATGGTGGGCATGGTCGTACCCTTTGCCTTTGCTATAGCCGCGCTCTTGACCGGCAAGTTGGACGCTACTTGGCTCCGCGCTGCGCGCCGCTGGATGCTCATTCCTTGGACCTTTCTCGGCTTCGGTCTTCTGCTGGGCGGCAAATGGGCCTATGTCGAACTGGGGTGGGGTGGATATTGGGCGTGGGATCCGGTGGAGAACTCCTCGCTGATGCCTTGGCTAGTCGCCACTGCTTTTCTGCACTCGATTATGATTCAAGAGCGCAAGGGCATGCTCAAGGTATGGAATGTGGCGCTGGCGATCCTCACCTACGCGCTGTGCATCTTCGGCACCTTTATGACCCGCAGTGGCATCATATCCTCGGTTCACGCCTTTGCCCAATCCAATATCGGCCCTTTCTTTGGCACGTTTCTCGTCCTGACGCTGGTTTTTTCTTTTGGGCTTTTGTGGCTGCGGATGCCCTTGCTCAAGGCTGAGAATCGCTTGGAATCTTTTGCCTCGCGCGAGACGGCTTTCTTGCTCAACAACTGGATTCTCTTGGGGATGCTCTTCGCCGTGTTCTGGGGCACGGTCTTCCCACTGGTCTCCGAGGCCTTGACCGACGAGCAAATCACGGTCGGCCCTCCCTTTTTCAACCAAGTCACGATTCCCATCGGCCTAGTGCTTCTGTTGTTGACGGGGGCTGGTCCGCTCTTTGCTTGGCGTCGCACTTCCAGCGAAAGCCTGCGCAAGAATTTCATTCGCCCGGTGACGGCAGGCGCACTCTCGTGTGGGGTCTTTTTTCTTTTCGGCGTGCGCGATCCCTATGTCGTGTTGTCGTTCGGGCTGTGCGTCTTCGTGCTCGTCGCACTCACTTCCGAGTTCCACGCCGGAGCGCGAGCGCGAATGCACAGTACGGGCGAGTCCTATCCGGTGGCATTGTATCGCCTCTGCGCCAAAAACCGACGGCGTTACGGCGGGTATTTGACCCACCTTGGGCTAGTATTGCTCTTTGCTGGCTTTACTGGCAAAGCCTTTACCCAAGAAGCCGAAATCGTCCTCGACCAAGGAGCTTCGAGTCAAGTCGGCGAATACCGGCTTACCTTCGCGTCGCTGGCCTTTGCCGAAAACGCCAATCACAGTACTACCGCCGCGGCCTTAGCCCTGCATCGCGGCGATCAATTCCTCGGCACGCTGCTGCCGGAGCGACGCTACTATCCGGCTTTTGACCAAGGTACTACTGAAGTCTCCATTTACTCGACATGGCGCGAGGACTTCTATGTAATTCTGGTGGGGTCTGCCGAGGATCAGAGCGCCAAGTTCCAAATCTACGTCAACCCGCTAATCAACTTCGTGTGGCTCGGTGCAGTCGTCTTAGTGATTGGTGCCCTGTGGGCAATGTGGCCTACGCCGCGAGACCGTCGGCTGGCGCGGATGGATCGCCAAACCGCTGGAGCAGCCATCGCACGAAAGTCTCGTACGTACGTGTCTGTGTTCGCTGCGTTGGCGCTAGGTTTCTCGCCGGTAGGAGCGGCAACAACGGCGGAAATCAAATCTGTGGCGGAGGAATTGGTCTGTCTCTGCGGTAATTGCCCTCGGGAATCCCTAGCCACCTGTCTTTGTACTGACTTCGCGGTCCCCGAACGCGAGGCGATTGGCTCCGCCTTAGACCAAAACCAGACTCGGCAGCAGATCATCGATAGCTATGTCGCACGTTTTGGCCCGAAGGTCTTAGCCACTCCACCGCACGAAGGTTTTAATTTGCTGGCTTGGGTCGCACCCTTTCTGGCTCTTTTGTTTGGCGTCGCCTTAGTGCGCACACTGCTCGTTCGCTGGAAGGACCAAGGCCAACCCCCTCTACAGTCCAAGCCCCCGCCAGCCGACCGAGGCCAAGACGCGGATCGCCTGAGACGCGAATTGGATCACTACGACGATGGCTAGTTCGGCCGAACTGACGCGGGCCTATGAGAACCTTATATAAATGAACGCGGTAGAACTTCTACCCATAATATGTTCTATCGCGCTGCTGTTGGGGCTATTGCTCTATCTGGCACATCCCCTCCTAGTGAGCGGACGGACGGGCGCAGCGAGTGGATCGACGCGACAGCTTTTTGAGCGCAAGGAGCAGCTTTTGGGCGAGATCGTCGAACTGGAGCTTGACCGCGAGCTTGGGAAAGTGTCCGCAGAGGATTTTCAACGCCTTTTTGCCGAATTGGAGGCCGAGACGCTGGCGGTTATCGGCGAGTTGGATCGGCTCAACGGCGCGAGCAGCTCTCAACTCGAACGACGCATCGAGGAAGAGGTTGCGGCTCTGCGCCAAAAGACCGCCGTTCCTCGTTGCCATGGCTGCGGGGCCTTGCGGCGCGAGGGCGATCGGTTCTGTCCACAATGCGGCGCTTCGCTAGTGGAATCTGGCTGAGCTATGATTCTGCGCTCGCTTTGTGTTGCAATCGTCCTTTGCGCTTCCGACCTGTGGGGCGCGGCGATCAACGGTTATGTGCTCAACCCTTTCACTCAAGCGCGAATTCCGGGCATTCCTGTGGCCTTCTACGTCCGCCAAGACGGAGAGATTCTCGAGATGCTGCGCAAGGAAACCGACGCCGAGGGGCACTTCTCTTTTGCTGGCCCCTTCCTGCAAAGCGGGATCCGCTTCGGGCTAGCGGCCTTCTATGACGACATTCCCTACTTTTCTTCGACTCTTGAGGCCGGTGCGCAACAACAGGTCATCCTCGAAGTGTACGAAAAAACCGATGACCCCTCCGGAATCCGCATCGGTACTCATCACCTCTTTTTTGCAATGCGCGAGAACGCGATTGAGTGCATCCAACTCCTGCAAGTTCACAACACCCGCGAGCGCACGTACGCAGGCCGTGGTGACGGACGCGAGCGGCAAGTGACTGAACTTGTCTTGCCAACGGGCATCTTCAACCTCCAAAGCCACTCGGGGCTGCTCCACCAAGCCGGAGAAGGTCGTTTCTTCGACAACCAGCCTCTGCCTCCAGGCCGCTCGCAGCGGAGTTTTTCTTTTAATCTCGACGCGCGCAAATTCACCAGCCCCTATGTGCATCAGGTGATATATCCGACCGACCGCTTGGAGATTTTTCTCGACCCACCTTCCACAGAGATCAAACCGCCTTTTATCGATCTAGGTATCGTTGAACAGCACGGACGCCAGTACCGGAAAGTGGCTATGGAAAACCTACAGCCAAGTCAGCAGGTGGCGATTCCCTTACCTTTCGCCTCCTCGCTGCGTTGGTCGCTCAAATGGGTCGCACTGGCTGGCGCATTCCTCATCGGTGGCGTCGCGCTGGCATTGAGCCGCCAACACCCAAGCACCGATCGCGCACATGCGCTAAAACGGCGGCAGCATCTCATTGAGGAACTCGCTCGGCTCGACGACTCTTTTGCCGACCGACCCGCAGATCCTCATTACATGGACCAGCGGGCGCAGCTAATGCGCGAAGCGGTTGCCCTGACTCAAGCGCTTGACGTGTGATGAGTGGAGACGATGCCATCGTCCTAGCGGGCGCGGCCAAGCGCTTCGGGCCACACACAGCCCTGCATCCCATCGATCTGGTCATCCCGCGCGGCCAAGCGGTGCTACTGGTTGGTGCCAATGGCGCGGGCAAAAGTACCCTGCTGCGGCTGGTGGCCGGCCTCTGCCGACCTTCGGCGGGAAGCGTGAAAATCAACGGTCGCGATCCCCAGCGCACCCCCGAGGCGCGGGCGGAGATCGGCCTGCTCTCGCATCAGACCTTGCTCTACGACGAACTGACGGCACGAGAGAACTTGCGCTTCTTCGCCCAACTCTATGGTTTGGACAACCCAGACGAACGGCTCGCTGCGGCCTTAGCGGCTGTTGGCTTGTTTCCGTCGCCAGTATTGGCGACGCACGAGCAGCTCGACCAGCGCGTGGGTTCGTTCTCCCGCGGTATGAAGCAGCGTCTGGCCATTGCCCGTGCCACCCTGCATGGCCCCTCTATTCTCTTGCTTGACGAGCCGTTTACCGGCCTCGACACCAATGCCTGCGCTGCATTACACCGCCTCTTGCGCCGCTTTCGGCAAGAAGGGCGCACCTGCATCTTGGTAACGCATCGCCTCGACGAGGCTGAGGGCCTAGTAGATCGCCTGCTGGTGATCGAACGCGGTCAATGGCGCTTGGACCAAGTCCTGACAGAAGATTCTAACCAACTGCGCACGCTCTGCGCGCCCTATCTCGACGCCAACCCATGAGCTTTTTCGGGCGTGCGCTAGCGATACTGAGCAAGGATCTGAAGGCCGAGTGGCGCACTAAAGCGCGTCTCAGCCCGATGGTGTTCTTTATACTGTTGACATTGCTGGTATTCAACTTTTCCTTCGACTTAGGCGGGGCTGCTCTACGCGAGATTGGGCCTGGGACCCTGTGGTCGTCCTATGTCTTCGCCAGCCTACTGAGTCTGAGCCGCTCTTTTACTGATGAACGCGACAACGACGCGCTCGACGCGCTGCTGTTAGCGCCGGGGGACCGCGGTGCCATCTACCTAGGTAAAATGCTGGGTAATTTTGTTTTTCTTTTGGCAATCGAACTTCTGAGTTTGCCCTTTTTTGCTCTCTTTTTTAACCTGTCTCTAGGCTTTTTCTTGCTCCCCCTGCTGGCTGTTTTCGTCTTGGGATCAGCTTGTATGGCGTCGGTGGGCACGCTCTTTGCGGCATTGTCGAACAACATGCGCTTGCGCGAGTTAATGCTGCCCCTTTTGCTCTTACCCATGATCTTGCCGGCATTGATTTCCTGCGTGGAGGCGACGGGGCTAGTGCTGGCCAATGACTGTTGCGAAAAACTCTTCCCGCACCTGCAAATGTTGGGGGTGTACGCGGTGGTTTTCACGGTGCTGTCGCTAATGCTTTTTGAATACGCAATCGAGGAATGATGCGTTCGGTCCCATGCTCCTGTTTGATTTTCGTGGTCATGCTCGTCGCCTTGGGCGCGATTTTTCTGTGGGTCCCCACGGAAAAAGAAATGGGAATCGTCCAGCGAATCTTCTACTTTCACGTGCCAGCGGCGTTTTCTTCGTTCTTGGCCTTTTTTCTGGTATTCGTCGGCAGCGTCCAGTATCTGCGCACTCGTGCGGACAAGTGGGATCGCCTAGCGCTATGCTCCGCCGAATTGGGCGTGATCTTTGCGTTGATCGTGCTGATCACGGGCCCCTTGTGGGCCAAGCCCATCTGGGGGGTTTACTGGCGATGGGAGCCGCGCCTGACCTCCATGCTGATTACCTTCACCATCTACGTGGCCTACCTAATGGTGCGGGGATATGGGGCTAACTCCACTCCGGTACAGCGCATCAGTGCTGTACTGGGTATTCTCGCCTTCGCCAACGTTCCTTTGGTGTACTATGCCGTTGATCTATGGGCCGCCGACCAACAGCTACACCCGCCGCGCAACGTAGAACTTGAGCCGACGATGCAATACACCAAGTGGATCTGCTACGCGGCTTTCTTCCTGCTGCTCTTTCGCCTCATCGCGCAACGCATGGAGCTGGCCCGCATTGAAAAAGCCGTGGTGCTCCTGCGGCAAAAACTAATTGACGAAACGTAAGAGACTATGGACAATCTCCACTACTTATTTGCTGCCTTCGCGGCCGTATGGATCGTGCTTTTTGCCTATTTGACGCACCTAAATCGGCGCACTGGGGAGCTGAGTCGCCAGCTCGCAGAACTTGAGTTGAGGCTGAAAAACAAAGAGGGTGATTTGCCGGATGGGTAAGAGACGCGAACTAGTTGACACCCGCTTTTACGTCGTATTATATTTCACACATCTATTGGCAAACGCCTATTAAATTGTAGTGTATCGCTATGGTTCTGATGGAAGTCAAGGGGGTCTTAAGCAGCAAATCTCTATCTTTATATCCTGAAGTAGTACTCAAAGAAGTCGAAGGCAACTATTATCTGCGCATTGTCATCGGCCGCTTTGAGGCGGCAGCCATTTCCACAGCCCACAGCAAGCGGCAACCCGCGCGCCCCATTAGCTACGATCTAGCCCATCAGATTCTCGCCCACGTTGACGCCCAAGTAGTCCGGGTCGAAATTACGAACTTTAACTCACGCGAAAGAACGTACTACGCTGAGATTCACCTCGTTGACGACGAGGGCAAAATTCATACGTTCGACGCACGTCCCAGCGATGCCATTGCCCTAGCTTTGCGCTTTGGCGCACCGATCTACGCTGCCGTCAAGGTACTTGAAGACGTGGGATGCGTTCGTTCTGACGACGATGAATGGGTTATGGCTGAAGTTGATGCCATCACCAAATCCGTGGCCGCGCCGCGAGAAGACCTCTCTACCATCGCCACATCAGCCGTCAATCAGCTAGAACAACTCAAAAGACGCATGCACCAAGCGGTTGCCGAAGAAATCTACGAGGAGGCGGCGCGGCTTCGCGACGAGATTAGTCGCCTCAATGGGGATGACTAATGAGTACTACCTCTTTAGTCGAGATGACCGTGGTCAAGGTTAGCCCCTACCTGCGCGAGGACAGGCCCTTGGTATGGTTGAGCGAAAAGAACGGGAACCACCCTCGGCTCCTGCCCATTCCCATTGGCGAATTTGAAGCGGCCGCCATTCGGATGCGGTTGGAAAACGATGGACCTGCACGCCCAATCTCTTACGACTTGCTCGCTTCTATGGTTAGCTCCTTGGCGATACGTGTGCGCCAAGTTGTTATCCACAACGTGCGCCGCTCCATTTACTACGCGAGAGTCGTTATTGAGAAGAATCACACGATAAAAGACATTGACGCACGTCCCAGCGATGCCATCGCTTTGGCCTTGCGCACGGATTCGCCGATCTACGTTGCTCCTGCGTTGCTCGACGAGGTGGGCTTGGAGCCTTTGGAAACCGACTTGGATGTTGAACACACCCTGAACCGCTTCTACGAGTTTGAAGCGCAGATTTCCACGTCGCTCAATGGAGAAGCTGATTCGGTCACGATCCGCTCACCGAAGCGGAACGCCGAAGAAGCCGACGCTCAACGCCCGCCTAAGGAAGAGAAAGACGAACTTAGCCAGCTTCAGCATCGGCTACAGCAGGCCATCATATGCGAAGAATACGAAGAAGCTGCTCGTCTGCGCGACGCCATCGAATCGCTAGTTAAAAAAACCAAGCGTTGAACCCCAATCCGGGTGGACGCAGACGCAACACCTACCAAGTAGCTGAAGTTGCCCAAGACACTAATCCGTGCGCTGCACACAATGGCCCTACAACTATTTGTTTGTCTCGCCCTGCTCCTCGGCTGCGATAGCGAAGACATAGATCAACGCTTCTCACACCCGGCCCAGACCTTCCAGACCTACAAGTACGCGCTAGAAAACGGCGACTTTGACCTGCTTTGGGAATGTTTCAGTTCTTCGCAAGTGGAGGGCGAAGATCGTCAGAGCTTTGTCGAACGGTGGCGGCAAAAGACGCCAGCCGAGGTCAAGGCTCAACTGCGACGAGAAATCTCCGAAGAGCGTATCATCAACGAGCGCATTGGTTACTTACTCTTCGATTCCTCTACGCTAGGCGATGAGCGCGTATCGCCATTTTTTTATTTTCTTCGCGATCCCAATGGTTGGAAAATTACCTCCCACCTAGACAGCACCTTCCACCAAGAGTTAGAGCAAGCCATTGAGCGCGGCGAGTACAAATTACCCGAGTTCTAACTCCTTCCCATCAGACGTTAACTCTCTCCTCATCTAGGCGGCTCTAAGTTCCAAGTCCCTATCATGCCCATTATCATATCCCACTGTTTGTCGTCCATCGCCTCTACCAGAGCGAGCAGGCGTAACACATCGCGCTCCTTCTGTTTCTTGCGCGCCCGAGCAACGGCCTCTAACCACGGTTGGTCCCCGAGCAAAGCCAAGATTTCAGGCTTCGATAGTATCCCTAAGAGGGCTGGGTCCAACGGCTCTTCGCTAGACAGGAGCTTGTTGACGACTGGGTCCGACAGCGAGCGCATCATCTTGCCATAGAGCGCACGTCCTTCCTCCGAGCTTGCCTTAGCCTCATAAGCAGCAATCAACACTGTGTTAGAGTCGAGTTCCAAAACCTCGGCCAACTTGAGACACACTTCGTCGGAAGGGACCTTCTCCCCTTTCTCAATTTGTCCTATATAGGTTGCCCATACGCCCTTGGGCCTTCGCGCCGTCACGAGTTGTTCGGCCAATCCCTGCTGGCTCAGGTGGGCTTGTAGCCGGGCCTCCTTGACCATTTCTGCAAACTGCATTTGCGATCCCTCTGAAATTATTTTTAACCACCATCTCTGTTAAAGATACGCACACACTTGTAAGTGTGCAAGGCTCCGTTGTCATTTCTTTCGGTCCATTTTTCCGCTTGACAACACAATCTAGCGTGTGTATTTTTGTTTCTAAATAGAGTGTGGTGGTCCGCTAGCGTGGCTAACGTCTTGATACGCGAAGCTCGGATTTCCCTTTTCGGGTCGTTGAGATCTTCAAAACTACCTCCCCACACCGCCTCGTTTGAGGATCTCATTTGCGTTTCAAGATCACACCTTCCGGCCGCCACACTCTTTATTTTATAAGCAGCCCATCTAAAAATGGGCTGCTTTTTTATTTTTAGCCTTTACGCCTATACACCATGCGTATCTGTATGGTCGCCTTCACCGACCTGAATTTCGACTACCGCATCTACCGAGAGGCTACTTCGCTGCACCGCGCTGGTCACCAAGTCGTCATTGTCGCCTCCTCTTTCAACTTAGCCCCTCTCAAGGGATGGGACGATTTTGAAATCTATCCGATTCCGCTAGACCGGAGCCGTTCTCTGCGCCGCCTCTACCCTTTATTTTGGCAACGGGCCTATCCCCTGCTCGTCGAGACCCAGCCGGATGCCTATCACGCCCACGACTTAGATTCACTCTGGCCAGCAGTGCGAGCGGCACAGCGACTAGACCTGCCCATCGTCTATGACGCACACGAATTTTGGACCGAGCAGTCCTCACTGGTCAACCGGCCGCTGATGCGGTCTTGCTGGCGTTTGCTGGAGCAGCGGCTGATAAGACGGGTAGATCGCGTCATAACCGTTAGCGGGTCTATCGCCCAATCGCTCAGGGAGCGTTACCGCCTTGACGAGGTCGTCGTTCTGCGCAATTTGCCGCTATTCCGCCACAAGATCCAAAGCAACCTGATACGCGAAACGCTGGATTTGCCCGATAATCGCCCCGTTGTTCTCTACCAAGGAGGATTTCTCACCGAAAATGGCTTGCGCGAGCAAATTGAGGCCGCTGCGGGGCTGGAGGCGTCTTTCGTTTTAATTGGGGACGGACCGAGCGAACAGGCCCTGCGGAACCAAGTCCGCGCTGCGGGGCTAGAGGACCGAGTTTATTTTATTCCTCGAGTGCCCTTTCACCAACTGCACGATTATACTTGCTCGGCTGACTTGGGACTGTGTCTGATCAAAGGCACGGGCAAGAGCTTCTATTACTCGCTGCCCAACAAGCTGTTTGAATATATGATGGCCGGGTTGCCCGTCCTAGCCAGCAATTTTCCCGAAATGCAGCGCATCGTCTGCGAAACGCGCACCGGCGCTACGGTCGATCCAAGTAATGTAGCCGCCATTCGAGAGCAGGTCGTCGCTTTTTTGGACAATGCAGAGCAGCGAGAGGCGTGTGCCGAGGCGAGTTTGCAGGCGGCACAGCACTATAATTGGGAACGGGAATCCGTCCAGCTCATCGAGCTTTACGCAACCCTAGCATGAGTGCCCCACCGACGCTCAGCGTTGTAATACCTACCTATGACGAGCCTGAGCGCCTCGAAGCGGCGCTTAAGAGCCTGTCGCAGCAAGATTACCCCCATGAGGCGACGCAAATCATCGTAGTGGACGACGCCTCCCCCCACCTAGACGCCGAACGGTTGCACGCGGCGGTGGCACCTTTACAGTTACAGCTGCTGCGCAACGAACAGAATCAGGGACGCGCTCGGGCGCGCAACGCAGCCCTTCGGGTCGCCAGCGGCGATCTCGTCGTCTTTCTCGACAGCGACATGACCGTGGGCACCAACTTTCTCCGCGCTCATGCCCAACGGCATCAAAATCATGCGGAAGCCGTTTTTGTTGGCAATATTCGCTTTGCCAAGGAAATTCCCTCCACTTCCCTGACCCGCTACCTCGAAGGAAGGGGCGTCCATAGGGTTAACGAGGACAAGCCTATACCTTTCAACTGCTTTGTCACCGGGAACTCCTCGGTGCGCCGGTCATCCCTGCTTCACGTGGGTTTTTTCGACGAGAATCTCACTGCTTATGGCGGCGAAGATCTAGAACTAGGGTATCGCCTCCATTTGGCGGATATTCCGCTTTACTATGCCCCCGAAGCTCTGTCCTACCACTATCACTTGCGTTCCTTGGAGCCGCTTTGCCGTCTGATGCAGATCTACGGCAGCAAGTCAATTCCTGTCCTTTTACGCAAACATCCCGAACTGGACGCTATACTCCGGCTGGACTTTATTAGGGCCTCTGCTCTTTCGCCTCGGCGGCTCGCCCTCCAGCTAGCTCTATTGTCGCCGATTCACTACCCAATTCGCTGGATTACCCGCTGGCTTGTGAAAACCTATGTCCCGGATCTGTTTTTTAGTTACTTGTTCTGGTCCAGCCGCACGCGGGGTTATCTGAGCGCTCTAAACGAATAAAGAATAACGACTTATATTATGCATGCGCACTATCCCCGCTTCTCCCAAGTCCTCCGCATCGCTCTACCGGCGCTCCTGCTGGCCCACTTCATAGTTTGGCCCATCGTCGGCCTCTTATCCCTACATGCTGGTATTATTGCCGCCGAATGTACCCTTCTGTGGTTTGTGGCCCTTTATATTCGCCGGCATCGCCTAATTGCCGAAGACCTGCTTCTGTTCAACGCCACACCGACTGCGTCCCTGTTGCTGACAATCCCGGCGACTATTTGCTGTAGCCTCGTAATCGCCGAACTCGACTTGTATCTGGCCTATCTTCTCGGCCTGATAGACCTGTCCATGCCGCTGTCTTTTCAGAAAAACCTGCTGGAGATTCAGATTGTCCGCGGACTAGCGGAGATCCCGAAGGGTCTGGTAACACTAGCGCTAGTACCTGTGTTTTGCGAAGAGCCCCTCTTCCGCGGACTTGTATTCACGAGCCTTTGCGCCCATTATGGGCCGCGCTGGGCGCTAGGCGGTTCGGCCCTGCTGTTTGCCATTTCTCACTTCAACCCTTGGCAAATGATCCCGCTCCTCCTCTTTGGGCTCTTCCTCGGCGCTTTAGTTTACTGGACTCACAGCATCTATCCTGCCATGCTCGCCCACGCGGTCAACAACTTGACTTCGATAATTGGGGTCAACTTGCGCACTTACTTAGGCCTAGATGGCCTCGGTCCCTCCCAACATCTCCCCATGCCTTTGGCCCTGCTCGCCGGCCTACTTCTGCTTGCCGGTCTCCTGATTCTCAGCCGCCAACCCACCATTATGCCGCTGTTGACTAGGAGGTAATTAGCTCCGCCCAATTACAACTGAACTGTTGGGGGAGAGGCAGTTACGTAGAAAAACGTTCCCTAATTAAATCAGCTCAGTACCTTCGCTACCGTTTCCCCAATTTCCGCCGGACTCTCACAGGTGTGAATCCCTGCTTCCCGCATCGCCGCCATTTTGTCCTCGGCCGCTCCCTTACCGCCTGAAATAATAGCTCCTGCATGTCCCATCCGCCGCCCCGGAGGTGCCGTGCGCCCCGCGATAAAGCCAATGACGGGCTTGTCGTAGCACTCTTTGATATAGGCGGCCGCTTCCTCTTTACGACCGCATCAGTCTCGGAGTCGTCCTTAAAGAGAGCTAGCGCGTCCAAAAAGCGCGTACCGATGATTGGGTCGCCGCCAATGCCAATGGCTGTGGACTGGCCTAGGCCCCGCTCAGTGAGCTGCCCCACGGCTTCATAGGTCAGCGTTCCGCTGCGGGAGATAATCCCCACGCGACCTGGCTGGTGAATAAAACCGGGCATAATGCCGATTTTGCACTTCCCCGGCGAGATGACGCCCGGGCAGTTAGGCCCGATCAGCCGAGTAGAGCGCGCTTGGACATAATGGTAGGCTTTAACCATGTCACTCACGGGGATGTTCTCGGTGATACAGATGACTAGCTCTATACCGGCATCGGCCGCTTCCATGATGGCGTCAGCGGCAAAGGGGGCTGGTACAAAGATGATTGAAGCATTGGCACCAGAGGCCTCAACGCCTTCGGCGACCGTGTTAAACACCGGAACGCCTTCAAATTCTTGGCCGCCTTTGCCCGGTGTAGCCCCTCCGACCACTTTCGTGCCGTACTCCAGCATTTGTCGCGTGTGAAATGACCCCTCAGACCCCGTAATCGCCTGTACGAAGACCTTGGTGTTTTCGTCGATTAAAACGCTCATCCCTGTATTCCTCTTACTGAATAGTCGCCTTGACCATCGCCGCCGCGTCTTTCAACCCCTGCCCAACGGCAAAGTCCATGTCGGAGTTTTCCAGCATCTCGGCGGCCATATCTGCGTTAGTCCCAGCCAGCCGCACGACGACCGGCACGTTGACTTCAATGTTTTTGCGCGCCTCAATCACGCCGGCGGCCACGCGGTCGCAGCGCACAATGCCGCCGAAGATGTTGATGAGAATGGCCTTTACATTCGGGTCGGAAAGCAAAATACGGAAGCCATTTTCCACGGTTTCAGCACTGGCACCCCCACCTACATCCAAGAAATTGGCTGGCTCAGCACCGGACAGCTTGATAATGTCCATGGTGGCCATCGCCAGCCCGGCACCGTTGACCATACAACCGATATTGCCGTCGAGCTTGATGTAGTTCAGATCGTATTTAGCGGCTTCGACCTCTAACTCTTCCTCTTCCTCCAAGTCGCGCATTTCCGCTAAGTCGGGATGGCGGAAGAGTGCGTTGTCGTCCAAGTCTATTTTGGCATCTAGCGCCAAAAGCTGACCATCGGCCGTCGCCACCAAAGGATTGACCTCGACCAGTGAGCAGTCAGCATCGACATAGGCTTTGTAGAGGCTAAGGATAAAACTGGCTGCTTGGCGCACCTGCTTGCCCTCAAAGCCAAGTCCAAAGGCTAGGCGCGTCGCTTGGAATGCCTGTAGCCCTACTGCGGGATCAACCGTTTCCTTGAGAATTTTCTCTGGGGTCGCCGCGGCGACCTCCTCGATCGCTATTCCGCCCTCTTGGCTGGCCATGACCACTATCTTGCACTGGGCTCGGTCGAGGGTGATGCCCAGATAAAGCTCGCGTTCTATATCCGAAGCCTTCTCCACTAGAACTTGCTTGACCTTTTGGCCTTCAGGGCCGGTCTGGTGGGTGACGAGCTGCATGCCGAGAATCTCGCTGGCCGCTTGGCGAGCCTCTGCGGGGTTAGCGGCCAGTTTGACGCCTCCGCCCTTGCCGCGACCTCCAGCGTGGATTTGGGCCTTAACTACGACCTTTCCACCCAATTCGGCGGCCATGCGTTTGGCTTGGCCGGCCGTGGTAGCCACGTGGCCACCCAGTACGGTGACTTGGTACTGGCGCAAAATTTCTTTGGCTTGATATTCGTGAATTTTCATGAGCGTATCTATTCTATTAGGTGAAAGGAACGCAAAAGAGTATAAAAACCTTCCCCTACCAGCAAGGCGATCTAGGAAGCGACCTGCACAAGTACCAAACTAGGGCTGTTGATCGTTGGGAAAGTCCCGTAATATTCAGGCACATCCAAAGACTTTGAGGAGGCAGCCCGTGAAAATCTTGTTAGTCGGCGGGGCCGGCCACGTCGGCACCTGCACTACTCCTTACCTTAGACGCCATCACGATCTGCGCGTGTTGGACATCGCCAAGCCTCGGCAGGAGGTAGAATACGTCGAAGGCTCTATCGCCGACCCGGAGGCCCTCGCTCGTGCCTTAGACGGAGTGGACGCCTTTATCAACATGACCATGAAGAGCGGCCAAGGCGGCCTCGACAGAGACCAAACCGAGGCTCAGATCGTCGATAATTACACGGTCAACTGCTTGGGACTACACCTGCTCCTGTACACAGCTTTGAGGCTAGGTATCAAAAGAGGCGTCCACACCTCCACCATGAGCGCCCACTACCGCGCCCGCTCCTATTATCCGTCCGAGGAGGAAGTACCGCTCGATAGCCCTAGTGTGTCGAGAGCATTTGTCGCTATTTCGCCCGCCAATTTGACCTGAACTTGGCGGTCCTTCGCATTACCGGTCCGCGCACTCGAGAGCAATTCATAGAACAAGCCAAAAATCCACCACATTATCCTCCCGGCGGTCTTTACTTTACCGATGAGGAAGATTTGGCTAGGGCCTATCTAGCCGCTCTGGACTACGTTTGCACAGGTCATGGCCGCTGCGACGCCTTCTTCATATCGGGCGACGCCGACCACCGCGAGATGAACATGTCCAAAGCACGAACTGTTTTGGGCTGGGAGCCTAAATCGCATCTGATGCTGGAGGAGTGAGAATCCCACGCAGATAATATGTTCCTAATGACTGCAAACTCCTGAACGGGACCACCTAGGCACAAGTCAAAAAAACAGGCTCAACCGTTCGGTGGAGCCTGCTTCAATTACTATTGGACTACTCGCGTTTTGATTTAGTAACGCATTTCTTAGGCGGCGTAAACGCTCACCCGCTTGCCCTTCCTGCCAAAAGACTCAAACTTCACCTGCCCGTCAATGATGGCGAAGAGCGTGTCATCCCCGCCCTTCTTGACGTTGACGCCCGGATGAATGCGCGTACCGCGCTGCCGCACGATAATCGTGCCGGCGCTGACCTTCTCTCCGCCAAAGCGCTTAACGCCTAGGCGCTGCGCATTGCTATCGCGCCCGTTTTTAGAACTGCCGACACCCTTTTTATGAGCCATTACCTAGTCCTTTCGCACTTAGTTCGGGAGAACGATGTCCTCGACCCGAATCTCGGTGTAATCCTGGCGGTGGCCGGTGCGCCGCCGGTATTTCTTGCGCCGTTTCTTCTTGAAAACGACAATCTTGTCGCCGCGACCATGGCCGACGACCGTCGCCGAAACACTGGCCCCCTCGACCGTGGGGCTGCCAACCTTAGTCTCGTCGTCGCCGGCAACTAGTAGTACGTCGGTAAATTCCTTAGTGCTACCTTCTTCGGCCTGAAGCCGGGGCACGCGCAGACGCTGACCCTTGTCGACTTTGACTTGATGGCCGGCAATGTTGACAACTGCATACATGAATTGCACTCCTACGCTAAGACTGCTTCTCAATCAATTAGGCAACATTTAAAGATATGGGCCGGTATTTTTCCTGTCAAACCCGGAACTCGGCCGTCACATCTAGGCTGCGCTTGGTCGAGAAGAAGCGATAGTCTTGGGGGCCCAAAGTGGAATCAGTCTCAATCTGGAGGCGAGCTTTGGTCGCCTTGCGTAGCGACTTAAGCCGTTCCTCGCGGTTTTCTAGCATATAGGTGGCCACATCGGGATGGACCTTTAACACGTAGCGCCGCTCTCGGGTGGCAGCATAGGAACGCTGAAGCCAACGCTCAATCCAAGTCAGAGTTGTGTCTGGCCCCATAATCCGGCCCGTGCCGCTGCAAACGGGGCAAGGTTCGCTATGAGTGTGCAAAAGGTTTGGACGGACGCGCTGGCGCGTCATTTCGACTAGGCCGAACTCGCTGATGTGCGGGGTGATAGAGACCTTCGCCCGATCCCTTCTGAACTCCTCGACCAGGCAGTCAACAACCTTTTTGCGGTTGCGCTCCTCGTTCATATCGATAAAGTCGATGACGATAATGCCGCCAATGTCGCGGAGCTTGAGCTGGCGGGCTATCTCGCGGGCGGCCTTCAGGTTGGTATTGAGGTTGTTCTCCTCCTGATCGTCCGAGCCGATGTAACGGGCTGAGTTTACGTCAATAAAGGTCCCCGCCTCGGCGTAGTCGATGACCAAGGCGCCGCCCCGCCGCAGCCACACCGTGCGGTTGGTCGCCTTCTCGATATCTTCCTCAATGTTGAAGGCATCAAAGATGGGCCGACGATCCCGGTAAAACTCAACCCGTTGGCGCAATTCAGGTGAAACCTGGCGCAAATAAGCCGTGATCTCCTTGTACAACTCTTTGCTATCGACGACTAGCCGCCCCACATTGTCGGTGAACAGGTCGCGTATTACGCTGGAGGTCATGCCCATTTCCTTATACACTAAGGCTGGTGCTTCGGCCTTCCTGCTCGTCTTGATTAGACGACTGTGGTTTTTTACTAGCTGCTTCATATCGCGCCTAAACTCGCGGTCGCTCTGATTCTGTCCTTCGGTGCGCACGATTACGGAGTAGCCATCGGGCTTGATCTTGAATACCAGATCTCTCAATCTCTTGCGTTCGTTCCGACTGATGATCTTGCGGGAGACGCCAACCCAGTTGCCGCCCGGAACCAGCACCATAAAACGACCCGGAAGCGATAGCTGCGTTGTCACACGGGCACCTTTAGTGC
>JAGWBY010000033.1:20922-35813 GCA_021295675.1 Candidatus Latescibacterota bacterium
ATAACCGCGATGGCGAGAGCGGCGTCCGTTGCGCGCTCCATCGGTCTCGTCTCTGTCTGCTTCCATCATATCGCGCACCTGGAGGAACGCGGTGCGGTCTTGGCCAATTTCGACAAATGCAGCCTGTAGCCCGGGCAGAACGGCCGATACAACTCCTTTGTATATGTCTCCTACCGTCCGCTCATTCTCGGGTCTTTCGATCCAGACTTCAACTAGACGCCCATCTTCCAAGATGGCAATACGGGATTCGTGAATGCCTTGGTTGATAAAAATTTCTGTTTGCACGATCTGTCCTCACGCTTAGTAGTCATAAATATTAGTATCGGCTATTTAAAAGCCTCGCTTATCGCTGTTCACTTGGCTTCTTCCGCGGCCAATACCCCCAGATACCGGTCTTGGTCTGCGAGCACCTCTATGGCCTTCGCTAGCTGTACATCCTCTTGCAATCCTGCGAGGAGTTGGGCCTTCCTCCCCTTGAAGCGCAAGATAAGTTCTCGGCGTAAAGCACCCTTTATATAAGGTTCCAACTCGCTGCTATACCGACGCTCCCACTCCTGCTTCACTGCTGCTCGTAGCTGATGGATCGACTCCTGTGCAGCCATCCCCCAATCCATTTCCTCGGCCAGGTCCTCAAGTTCCGCTATTTGATTCAAGCCTTTTTGGCCTTGGTCTAGACTTATGTCCTTAGTGCGGACGAACTCCATAAAGCCCGCGACCATCTCATCGCTGACGGTCAGACCTGGATGTTCCTCGGCCCAAGACGAGTCGGCCGAGACACAATCTATGACAAAGTCGAAAAAGAGCCGACGACGCACTAACTCTTGTACATAGGGAGGGAATGGTTCCGACTCAATGATAATATCGGGCTTAATTCCGCCGCCGCCGAAGACCTTGCGACCTCGCTGGGTATAATAGGTTTGGTTTGCCATACTATCCGGCAATCCAGCCGCCCCCATCTTGGATTTACCCACTAAATCGCCCAAACGGATCAGGAGCAGGCTCTCTGCGGACTCAGAATCCATATCAAAATGAGACTGGAGAGCAGAAAGGGCCTTAGCCCTATTCTCTGAACGCAAAATAAGGTCCATCACCAACTGAGGTGACAATTCCCTATCGCCGAACAGAACGCTATGTACGGGCTTGGCGATGTCCTGTTCGCGGTGAATGCTGCGCCCACTGGGCGCGTAGTAGAGTGCCGTCGTCAGCTTTAAGGCACTAGCTTCCTCTTCGCGTTCACGTAGGTCGAAAATGGTCTGCACCGAACCTTTGCCAAATGATGCCGCTCCGACAACCACGCCTCGATCATTGTCTTGGATGGCCCCAGCAACGATTTCGGACGCACTGGCACTCCCCTCGTCAATTAGAACTACCAAGGGCACATTGCGCGCAATAGAATGACGGTGGGAATACTTGACTTCTTCTCTCCTCCGGTCTCGTTCCCTAATCGAAACGATCGGCACTCCTTGGGGCAAAAACAAATCGGCAACTTGGGTGGCTTGACTAAACAAGCCTCCGGGATTTCCTCGCAGGTCTAAAATTAGCCCTTCAACCCGAGGGAGGCTTTTTAGCGCCTCTTCTACTTCGCTGGAGGTATGCTCGGAAAAACGCGTCTGGCGCATACTTATATAACCGATTTTTTCTCGGAGTTCCTCTACTAGCACAACGCTCTTGATCGTGATTATTTCCCGTTGAATTTCGACTTCGCGCGGCGTGGCTCCCAAGTGGGGAGCCACCGAGATTGCGACCTTTGTGCCAGGTTCTCCGCGCAGCGCATTGACCACAGATTCAAGCTGCATATCCAAGGTACTTTTGCCCTCCACAGCGACGATCAAGTCGCCTGGCCTCAGCCCCGCCCGAAAGGCCGGAGTATCTTCAATAGGGGAAATTACCACGGGAAAGCGATCTTTTATGGCAACCGTAATCCCCAATCCCGCGAACTTGCCCGTCGTGTCTTGGCGCAACTGACGCAAACCTTCCTCGTCGTAATACTCGCTGTATGGATCCAGTTGGCCGAGCATGCCCTTGATGGCTGCGCTCATAACTTCCCCTTGGTCCAGACGAGCGTAATAGTTTTCCAGAATGCGCGAATACACGGCTCCGAAACGCTCCCAACTGGCATTTACCTCCGCATACGGATCTTCCGTCGGCGCAGCTTGGATTGCGTTCGCACTTGCAAATAAAAAAATCAATCCCATTAAAAGGTGTCGCATAATTACTTTTTCTCCTCGGGAAACCACGACCACTGCCGACGCAGCGCGTCCTGAATTCCTTCAGCTAGTCGCTCTATTTCGAGCTGGGCGTCAAAAACCAAGCCTGTTGGATCTTTTCGGGCTATCTGTTGGTAGCCTCGGGAAACCTTCTCTTGTAGTGCCATTCCTGTTTGCTCCAACCGATCCGCGACGTCCCGCCGTCTCAGGCGGGCCCAAGCCACTTCTACGGGCAAGAGCAGATATATTGTCGCGTCCGGTAAATACTCCCCCACAGCCAGCCGATTGACTCGTTCGATCACTTCCAAGTCCAAACCGCGCCCATACCCCTGATACGCTATTGATGAGGCAATATAGCGGTCGCAAATAACCACATCTCCCCGGTTGAGCGACGGTGCGATCACCTCTTCTACGTGCTGTGAACGACTGGCTGCATAGAGGAACAGTTCCGCCGTCGGGGATACCCCCTCAAGGCTTGGATCGAGAACAAGCTGGCGAATCTTCTCTGCGACCGGCGTCCCGCCTGGCTCTCTGGTCAGTGTAACCGGAAGACCTGCTTCTCTTAAATGCGAGGCTAGCAGGTGGGATTGGGTTGTAGTTCCACTGCCATCGACTCCTTCAAATGCGATAAAATGACCCCGAGACACGACGGCAAGGAGACGCTTATTAGGACTGCTGGACAGAGGTGGGCGAATTGGGACCTGATTTCAGCCTGTTGCGAATATGAGCGAGGCGCTCAACAACCGTATAGTTGGTCGTAACAGCCAATAGAACCAGCACGAAAACCAAACCTTGATGGCCTATCAGGCTCCCCACGGCCAAGGCCGTTAGACGCTCTGGGCGCTGCATGAAGCCCACCTTGCAATCCTCGCCCAACCCCTCTGCACGAGCCCTTACATAACTAACCATCAGCGAACCAGTAATTGCAAAAAAGAGGATTCCCGAGGGAATCCACTCATCGCGGCCGATCAAATAGGCACCGATTCCAAAATAAATAAATATCTCAGAGTAGCGATCTGTCGTCGAATCCAATAAGGCTCCGAACTTGGTCTCCTTGTGGCCCTCTCTTGCAACTTGTCCATCCAAGATATCGCAGAGGCCCGCCACAATCATAATGAGAGCCCCCCATTGCAAATAACCCTTGGCAAACGCCGCAGTTGCCCCCACGTTCATAACTAGCCCCATCAGCGTCAGCCAATCGGGTCTGAAGCCCAAGCGAATAAATAAATGCGCCAACGGCCTAAGGATGATCAGACACCACTTTTTCAGATATTTATCTAGCAAAAAAGAACCTATTTCGCAGACGCTTGAGAGTGGCCATTGAAAACCCTTGTCCTCTGAAACTGCGTTGAAAATATACTTGTTTTTTGCTTTTCTTCCAAAATATTTACCGCAGAGTTTTCCACTTTCTTAAGAACAAGTTTTCCACATCACACCCCATCGGCTCTACTCAGTACTTCGCTAATTTATGGCCTATCTATTAGGTAAAATTAGACATATACGTTCCTCAAAAGGCTTAAATCTCACAATTCTTTTAATTTTTAGGTGTGGATAAGTATGTGTAAAACTACACTCGGAAGCCCGACAATAGCAATTAGTAGAATAGCCCCAATGCACTCCCCACCCGATCAGCCCTCCATGCCAACAACTCCGAATGAGCGGCATCTTTTCCAAGCGTTGAAAGAATCCAACCATGAGGAGATAAATGTCTTTGTACTAAGGCAAGCAGTTTATCTGGCGAAGCCACGGCTCTCGCCGTCACCAAATCCGCGCATACTGGACTCAAACTCTCTATCCGCTCGTTTACAACCTCTATTCGGTCAAGCCCCACCGACCTTACAACTTCCTTGAGAAAGTGCGCCCGTTTCCTCTTGCTTTCGACGAGCATAAAATATGCATTGGGAAGAGCTATTTTCAGAGGAATCGCCGGAAATCCGGCTCCTGATCCCATATCCATAACCAGCCGATGAGGGAGACTTGCTACGACCGGAACCATAGTCAATGCCTGCCTCAAGTGCTTAGTTGCTAGGACGGACCGGTCTCGCCGAGAGACAAGGCCGACTCTTTTCGACCACCGACTCAAGATATATAGATATATTTCCAGCTTAGGCCAGATATCCTCAAAAGAACCAGAGAGAACGCTTTTTCTTTTTAATCTCTCAAAGTCCTCCTGAATGTCAGAGGGCAATTGAATTATCATATCAAAAGAGATGTTTCACGTGGAACACTTAACTAGCTCGATACGGCATAGAAGAGCTTCATGGAGCAATTGAGACGAGACTCAATGTTTCACGTGGAACATTACTTGCCGATGCAAAATTGGGAAAAGATGGAATCGAGAACTTCCTCTCCTACGGTCTCTCCCAGCATCTCACCCAAGGCATTCAAGGCGTCCTGAAGTTCGGCAACGACGCACTCATCGGGTTGACTGAACTTCAGAAGCTCCTCTGCGATAGTGCCAGATTTAGCTACTCGCAACAGGCAATCTTGGTGGCGCTGGCGAGTGATTCCGATCCCATCTACTTCCGCCCTATGGGGCAACTGGGCCGTCACTTCTCTCTTTAATTTCTCAATACCGAATTCCCTAAGTGCTGATATTTCAACAGATACCGAGACCCGTGCTTCAATCTTAGATCGGGTGCTAGCACTCGGCAAATCAACTTTATTGAAGACACCAATTGACTTCTTCTCCGGCGAGAGCAGGTCCAACACAGCCATATCGTCCTCATGCGACTCAGTCGAACTGTCAAATACCGCTAAAACTACATCCGCTTCCCCAATCGCCTGCGACGCTCGTCCAATGCCCTCTTTTTCGATCAGGTTATGGCTTTGCCTGATCCCAGCCGTATCGACTAGCCGTATCGTCTCTCCTGCCCACGTAGTCCGGCCTTCTACTAAGTCTCGCGTCGTTCCTGGTAAGGGAGTAACTATGGCCCGATCTTCGCCGAGCAACACGTTGAGCAACGTGGACTTACCTACGTTGGGACGCCCGACGAGCACTACTAAATACCCTTCTTGGCGCCGCCTTGTTCCCTCGAATGTTTCAGCGAGCCGCAAAGATGACTCAACTACTTCGCGCAGCGCGGTCTGTATTTCTTGACGCCCAATACTATCGATGTCTTCGTCGGAGAAATCGAGCCCGATCTCGAGCAGTGATAGAATCTTGACCAACTGATTCTTAAGCTCTCTCACCATCTTAGACAGACGGCCACTGGCCAAGCCATAGGCATTGTCGAGATGCGCTTTAGAACTGGCTTGGATGAGGTCGATTACAGCCTCAGCTTCTAATAAGTCCAATCGGCCATTGAGAAAAGCTCGACGAGTAAACTCTCCTGGTTCGGCGGCGACGGCCCCCAAGCGAAGCGCTTCCTCGACGACGGACTCTAATACGACCATGCTGCCGTGACAGCTAATCTCGACGGTATCTTCACCAGTATAAGAATGAGGACCTGCAAAAACCCAAGCGACGCCTGTGTCGATTGCTCGGCCATTAGCCCATATGCGTCCGTATTCGACGTATCGGATTCGCTTGCCGAGCGGAGGATGAGACCGAAAAATATGCTGGCCTATCGATAGGGCTTCTGGCCCGCTCAAACGCACGATCCCGATACCCCCCTCCCCTCGTGGCGTAGAGATAGCGACAACAGTATCCGGCTGTATCAAGGTCGAGATCCGGCTGAAATTTCAAGTGCTGGAAGGAGCGGCTTTCTTCTTAAAATGATTGACCAATAGCTGTTGACCGATGGTCAGGACATTGAAGATAGTCCAGTAGAGCACTAATCCCGACGACATGCTCCAAAAGATAAAGATCATCAGTACCGGCATCATGTAAACCAGAACGGCCTGCTTAGGATCCTTCATAGTCATCTTCTGTTGGATAAGCATGGAGACCGCCATTAACAATGGCAGAATATGAAGGCCAAAACCGCCGATAAGCAACTCGTCGGGAAGGGAAAGATCTTGTATCCAGAGAACAAAGGGGGCTTGGCGCAACTCGATTGTTTTGCCAAAAAGATTGTAGAGCGCAATGAAAATGGGCATCTGCAACAAGAGGGGCAGACACCCGCTAAGAGGATTGACGCCTTCTTCCTTATAGAGCTTCATAGTCTCTCGGCTCAGGCGTTGGTTGTCGTTTTTGTACTTCTCGCGTAGCGCCGTAATTTTCGGCTGAAGTTCCTGCATTTTCGCCGCTGACTCATAGGTTTTGTGAGTAAGCGGATAGACGAGAATTTTAATGACAACGGCGAAAAAGACGATGATCCAACCATAGTTGGGGATGTATTGATGGGTGGCGATAAATAGAATGAGTAGAAAGCGGCTTATCTGACTTACGATCGGCCATCCGAAATCAATAGCCTGCTCTAGTTCAGCCTGATAGCCGACAAGCTCGTCGTAGTTAAGTGGGCCCAGATAAATTGTGTTGTGCCAAGAGCCAGACCGTTCGAGCCGGCGACCTACCTGAAAAGAATAGTCGGGCAGCAATTGAGACCCTTGATAATCGCCCTGCAGGACGACGCGGGAACGCTGCTCTCTATCGACGGGGATGTAGGAAATCAAGAAGTACTTGTTGCGAATACCCGCCCATTTTAGCAGCCCTTTGTCCTCTAATTCGTCCGATTCCCCATCATCCACCTTGAGTTCGACCCGTTCTTCGTTGATATAGGCAAAAGCCCGCACTTCAGGTAGGTCTATTTCCGGCTCACGCTCGGTAAACGCTATGCCGTTTTCCCAAGTGAGTATGGCTTCGGTATCGTCGTCAAACCCTTCGTAGCGCACTTGGAGATCGAACCCATAGCGGTCCCCATTAAAGGTCAAGACCTTTTCCAGTCTTCTGCCGCCATCGAGTTGGGCTACCATGATTAGGGATTGCCCTTCCCCGGGTCCAACCTGCAGACTCGATTGGTTGGCGACAAACTCCGCCGAGGAGATATCCTCCCTGTAGTTCGCTCTTTGTAGATGAATTCCCAAGCCGCGGCCGGTTGGAGGCAGCAGTTCGATAATACTTCCATCTACGTACCTGTATTTTAATAGTTTACATGATGTAATAGTACCGCCTTTTGTAGAGACAACAAATCTCTGAAGCGGCGTTTGTACTACAATTGTGTCTGCTCTGTCTTCTAATACAAAGGACGGATTTTCGACCGATTCGACTCTTTCAATGGCCTGAGACTGAACGGGTGATAGCTCTTCTGAGTGGAGTTGTTCCGCAGGCTCGGAATCTCGTACGCGCTCGGCCTCAGATTGCTCGTCAGCAACAGGGGCCACTTCAGGCACCGATTCTTGCGGCACAGCTTCCTGCGACGGAGGCCGGGGCTTGGGATTTAGCCCAAACCATTCATTATAATAGGGAAGCAAGAGGAAAATCAGGCCGATAAAGAGAAAGGCCAACAGGGTCCGCTTATCTTCCATAGGTTTTACTTACCCTTTTATAAACAATGTGTTATAAACATGTTCTAGCGCAAAGGATCGCATCCATGCCCTCCCCAAGGATGGCATCGACCAATCCGCTTTAGCGCAAGCATTCCCCCCTTGAATGGTCCGTACTTATCTAGTGCTTCTTCGGCATATTGGGAACAAGTAGGTAGATAACGACAGGACGGGGGAAGATATGGAGACAGGAGAAGACGGTAGGCGCGGACGACGAAAATGGCGATTTGCTTCATTGTGGGCCAAGAAAAACAGGTAGTTTGGCCACCAAGGAGTCCAGTTCCCTTTCCAAGTCAGCAAAGGGAGCTTCGATGGCTGACGGTTGGCAGAAAACGACTAGATCACAAGGAAAGTACGGGCGACTGCGGCAAATGCTGCGCAGGCGCCGCTTGAGCCGATTGCGCTTTACAGCATTGCCCAGTTTGCGTCGGACGACAAAAATTTGACCGCGATCTTCTCGACCGCAGCGGATCCAAAAACAGCGGCCTCTAACCCAAGCCATCAAGCGCTAGACGGCTAGCTGCTTGCGGCCCTTTCTCCGACGACGATTGATGATATTGCGACCGGCCGGCGTGCTCATGCGCTTGCGAAAACCGTGCTTATTGCGGCGGCGCCTGTTGCTAGGCTGAAATGTGCGTTTCAAAATAAAATTCTCACCTCGCGTTGGTTTATGTGCAGCATACGCAGAAACGGTCCAATTTAGTGGCTATTCTACTAAGTGTCAATACTTTCAAGTCTTTAACCGCTAACGAATTCAATGAAACTTCGCGGTGTACTCTTGACTGACGTATGCCTTCTTCATAGGTTGAACCCCCCCCTTAAAAACTGCGATCTTCGCTTCAATAAATGGCGCTGGAAATACAAGATCCCCAAGAACTTTGGGCCCAATGTCTGCTCAACATAGAGCGTCAAGTTCGCCCCCAGAGTTTTACTAATTGGTTTAAGCAGACTTCAGTAAGCCACTTCGACCAAGATTTATTGGTCATCCAAGTTCCCAGCGCATTTTCTGCCGCTTGGATAGAAGAGCACTACTTGCAGATGATCCAATCCGTAGTGTGGGAAGAGACGGCACTGACTCCCAATATCTCCTTTGTGGTTGCACAAGCCCCCCAATCTGTTGGCGATCAAGGGGTACCTGTTGAGCAAGGGGTACCTGCAAACGAAGGAGACCTCGCAGAAGATGTACAAGAAGAAATAGAAGCAGCTCCTACCCAATCGCTGAACAAGCGCTATACCTTTGAAGAATTCATCATTGGCGATAGCAATCGATTTGCCCATGCAACGGCCTTAGCCGTAGCCAATGCCCCAGGTAAGACGGAGTTTAATCCTTTGGTGATCTACGGGGGCGTAGGACTGGGTAAAACGCATCTACTGCAAGCGATTGGGCATCACGCCTATAACCACAACCTTGCCGAGAAGATCGTTTACGTTCCCTCGGAAAAGTTTATGAGGGATTTCGTCCAATCGCTTCAAGACCGCAAGTCCATCGGTGAATTTCAGAGTTTCTATCGCAGCGCGGACATTCTCCTCGTTGACGACATCCAGTTTTTGATCCGCGGCGAACAGACCCAAAATGAGTTCTTTCACACTTTTAATGCCTTACACCAGTCCGAGAAGCAGATTGTCATGACCAGCGACAGTCCTCCCGGCCATCTAGATGGATTAGAAGAAAGACTGAAATCCCGCTTCATCTGGGGACTGGCCACCTCCATAGATGCCCCCGAGCTCGAGACCCGGATTGCCATCCTGCACAAAAAGGCCGAGCGCAACGGCATGCGGATTTCCGATGATGTGGCCGCTCTGCTGGGCAATCACATCCGATCAAATGTCCGCGAACTCGAAGGGACGTTGATTAGCCTGATGGCCTACTGCTCAATCCATAAGAAGGAACTCGATCTAGAGGCGGCCCGGCATATTATACAAGAACAGGGGCCCAGCCCGTCGGAAGTGAGCATTGAGGCGATCCAACAGCAGGTCGCCAACCACTTTAATTTGACTCGCGAGCAACTCATTGGAAAAGGACGCAAGCAAGACGTGGCAACGGCACGGCACATTGCCATGTTCTTAATAAGGGATCTCATCGGCAGTCACTTCACTACCATCGGCTTGCACTTCGGCAACCGCGATCATAGCACGGTCATCCACGCTGTAAACACTGTTGATAAGAGGTATAAAAACGATCCCTCCTTTGCTAGACTAGTCGAGAATTTGTCGGATACCGTCCGTCGGCAAAGCCGCTAGCCCCCATCTCTTTAGTCCTCTCTGTCTGTATTTTTCACAACTATAGTGCCTATTTGGCAGTGGAAAACTATTAACATCTATCCCCGTTAGGTATTGATGTGGGTGTGGATAAGTCTGGCGAAAAAAGAAAACCGTCGTTTTTGACCTCTTGCGTGTGAAAAACCAAAGTTTTCCACCTCACAATCCACAGTCAAGCTTCTATTGCCAAGTTATAAACTTGATCGCATAAGTATCTTATTAACAATATATTGTTGTTGTTTATAGATAACTTTTTAAGACAGTTATCCACATATCCACAGTATAACTAAAACAAAAAGAAGTAAAAGAACACAAAAAAGTGTAGTTCTATTAGAAGTATGGATGTGGATTGTGCTTTTTGACTATACACATCTTTTTCTATTTTTATACACACATACTCATGTGTTCACTCCTGTTAAAAAATGGGACACTATATATATAGAACTTGACGTAAGTAGGCATAAAAGCTAAGTTTATATTAGTAATCAAAAGGGCGATTTTATTAGAAGGATTCTCCGAGAAGCGCTATGAAGTTAAGAGTAGATCGCAGTGAATTATGGCGGGGCATTGATACTGTATTAGAAGCCGTGTCGTCAAAACCCTCCCTACCGGTGTTGGCTAATATCCTGCTTGAGGCCGATGAGAAAATCCTATCTCTATCGGCGACGGATTTAGATTTGTCCATCCGGACTCAAGTCCCTGCTATAGTAGAGGAGAGTGGGAGGACGACTGTTTCGGCGCGCAAGCTGGCAGAAATCACCCGAGAATGGCCCGAGGCGGAAGTGAGTATTGAGGTGCAGGACGAGCGACTCAAGCTCTCAGGGCAGCTCGGGGACGCCGAAAGCAGCGAAGGAGCGTATAGCCTGTCGGGAATAGAGGCTGACGAGTTTCCCCCTATGCCGACAGCCCTTGAGGGCGTAAGCCTGAGTTTAGGGGAGGACGACGGTGAGGCCAATGTTCTAGCAGACATGATCAACAAGACGGTCTTTGCCGTCTCCGGCGATGATACGCGTCCCGTGTTCAATGGGGTGCTCTGGCGCATCGATGCACAGGGAATGGAGATGGTGGCTACTGACGGGTCGCGCTTAGCTTGTTACAGATCAGCCATAGGTTTGCAGAATCAGGTACAGGACGACCAAGAGACCGCGGTCATCGTCCCCCCCCAAGCGTTGAACCAGATCGTCAAATTGCTGGATAGCCATAAAGAGCCAGTCAACGTCACGCTGGGCGAGACACAGGTCCTGTTTGATGTAGGACATACGCATTTGCTGTCGCGTCTGATCGAGGGCCCCTATGTCAACTATGCCCAAGTCATTCCGCAAAACAACACAAAAGAGCTAAGAATGGCTAGCGGAGATCTGCTGCCGGCCGTACGCCGAGTATCCATCCTCTCCAGCTCTTATACACGCCAAGTGCGTTTTAAGCTAAATAGTGGCCAGGTGGAGCTATCGGCGGCTAGCCCCGAAATCGGTGGCGAAGCGAGAGAGGTTGTGCCGGCCCAATACGCCTCTGAAGAGATAGAGGTTGGCTACAATGCTCAATATCTGATGGAGATCCTGCGCAAAATGGACGCGTCTGAGGTCTGTTTCCAGCTCAACGACCACGTCACTGCAGCCTTGTTGCGGCCGGTAGAACAAAAGGAAGGTGAGGATTACTTCTGCTTGCTAATGCCTTTGCGGCCAACAGGATGAGGTAAGCAGGAATAGTGCGGATCCGTGAATTAACGCTGAGACCCTTCCGCAATTTTGCCGCGATTCACTTGGGCCTTGCAGCAGAGCACATGCTGATTTTTGGCCCAAACGGCCGCGGTAAAAGCAATATTCTAGAAGCGATTTCCTACTTATCTATCGGTAAGTCAGTGCGCGGGGCCAAGGATCAGCACGTCGTGCCGCACGGCGAAGACTTCTTTGATGTCCGGGCCTTGTGTAGTGACGGTCGCCACGACCAGCAAGTACGCGTCTTTTACAGTAAAAAGGAAGGTAAGAAGGCATTTGTCGATGCCAGTCTCTTGCCTCGAGTCTCGGAACTACTGGGCACCTTCCGCACCGTTCACTTCTCTCCTGAAGACGTATCGCTGGTGTTGCGCTTCCCGGCCCAGCGAAGGCGGCTCCTCGACATACTTATCGCTCAGTCTAGCGCAGCGTACTTGCGCTACATGCAGCGCTATTACCGCGTGTTAGCCCAGCGAAACCACTTGTTGCGTACCGCAAAGAAGTCGGGGCATGGGCTTATCGACAGTCGGTCAGTGGAACCATGGGATGCACAGCTAGTGGATTTGGGTGCCCAACTTCGACTACATCGCCTAGAGGCGCTGAATAGATTGAGAGCGCCCTTTCTCGGTTATTACGGCCGCTTCGCCCTAGCTGGTGAAGAGGTAGCTATTATCTATCAAGGTGCCAAGGAACAAGACTTGGAGGCCCTTAGAGCCGAGTTGCGCGAGGCACTCAGTCGCCGCAGAGAGCAGGAGACCCAAATAGGCTATACGCTGTGTGGGCCACACCGCGATGATTTGAAGTTCATATTGAACGGAGAACCAGCCGAACTCTATGCCTCTGAGGGCCAACTAAGAACCGTACTCATATCGTGGAAGCTAGCAGAGGCCCGTTACATGGAAGAGCAAACGGGTCAGCAGCCAGTACTGCTCTTAGACGATGCTTTTTCAGAGTTGGATTCAGGTCGGATAGGAGAACTATTGGATATAGTGGGTGAATTTGAACAGGTCATCGCGACAACCCCTCAAGAGCCTAACGCAAGGCAGGAAGCTCGTTTTGAATCGATCGACCTCCAGAAATAAGAGCCGCGGTGTTGGTCCCCCCACCGTTTTGCACGGATTGCTCGACGCCGCAGTCGAGGAGCTAGGGATCAATGAGAAGCTAGTGGAATGTCGGGCGCGGATGGCGTGGGAAGAAGCAGTAGGTCCCGCCTTGGCCCAGTACACCCGTCCATTGCGCCTGTCCAAAGGATTTTTGGAAGTAGCGGTGCCATCTGCCGTATGGCGAACTCAACTAAACTTTATGCAGCGGGACATCACGACGCGGATCAACACTTTGCTGGGCAAGAAGGTCGTCGAAGGGCTAAAACTACTAAACCAGTCTGAAAGTGTGGAGACCAAAAGGAGGAGTAGATGACGGAACCGGCCAGAAATTTTCCTAGGGAAGAAGCAGAAGTAGCGCAGGAGGAGGAATATACAGCCGACGCCATACAGGTTCTCAAAGGGCTTGAAGGGGTGCGCAAGCGCCCGGCTATGTCGGCCTACACGAGTTAGTAAAAGAAATCGTCAACAACAGCATTGACGAGGCCATGGCCGACCGCTGTTCGCGCATTGACGTAACGATCACCACCCAAGGTACTGCCCGCGTCCAAGATAACGGGCGGGGCATTCCGACCGACTTCCACGTCGAGGAAAATAAATCGGGCGTCGAGGTGGTGATGACCATGCTTCACGCCGGCGGCAAATTCGACAAGAAGGCCTATCAGGTCTCTGGTGGACTACATGGCGTGGGTGCTTCGGTGGTCAACGCGTTGTCGGAGTGGTGTACGGTCGAAGTTTGGCAAAAGGGCAAAGTCCACTTGCAGCGCTACGCTCGTGGCGTCGGCGACACGGACCAGACCGGCACCGTCATAGAATTCAAGCCAGACGCCGAGATATTTGAAACCGTGGAATTCAGCTTTGAGTTTATTGCCGTACGACTGCGCGAACTGGCTTTTCTGACCAAGGGAGTGGAGATCAATGTGCGGGACGAGCGCAGCGGAGACGCCAACCGCTATTTCTACGAGGGCGGCGTACAAGAATTCGTGCGCTTCCTCAATGAGGGCCGCAGCGTGTTACACCCAGATCCGATCTACCTTCAGGGAGCGCGCGACGAAGTTGTCGTAGAGGTGGCTCTGCAATATAACGACAGCTACCAAGAGACTCTTTTTACCTACGCCAACAACATCAAGACCGACGAGGGCGGAACTCACCTCGTGGGCTTCCGCTCGGCGCTGACTCGGACGATCAACAACTACGCGAATCGCAATAATCTGCTCAAGAACGTCAAGTTCAACATCTCGGGTGATGATACGCGCGAGGGCATCGCCGCCGTTGTCAGCGTCAAAGTGTCCGAGCCGCAATTCGAGGGACAGACCAAGGGCAAGCTAGGCAACAGCGAGGTCAAAGGCATCGTCGATTCGTTTGTCTCCGAAGCACTGAGTACCTATCTCGAAGAAAACCCGGATATTGCCAAGCGGATCGTCGACAAGATCGTGGAGGCCGGCCGCGCTCGCGAGGCAGCGCGCAAGGCTCGCGAACTGACCCGGCGCAAGGGGATTCTCGACGGAGGAGCGTTGCCCGGCAAGCTGGCCGACTGCTCCATCCGCGACCCGGAGCAGACCGAGATTTTCTTGGTCGAGGGCGACTCGGCCGGCGGCTCGGCGGCGATGGCACGCGACCAGAGCTTCCAAGCCGTGCTGCCGATGTTCGGCAAGCCGCTCAACGTGGAAAAAGCGCGGATTGACCGCGTCTTGGGCAACGACAAGTTGTTGCCGCTTATAACGGCGCTGGGTACCAACCTCGGCGAGGACTACAACTTTGAGAAGCTGCGCTACGGCAAGGTTATTATCATGGCCGATGCCGACGTCGATGGCAGCCACATCCGCACGCTAATCATGACCTTCTTCTTTCGCTACATGCGCGACCTGATTGAGAAAGGCAAACTCTATCTGGCCCAGCCGCCCCTTTTTCAAGTGAAGAAGGGCATCAGGCCGAACGAGATCGACACACCGCCGCACTCGGCGGCAATGGCGACGGTCGAGGCATAGTTATTCAGCGCTACAAAGGGTTGGGCGAAATGAACCCTGAGCAGCTATGGGAGACGACGATGGATCCCGAGCGGCGCACGCTGTTGCAGGTGGCTATCGACTATGCCGTTGAGGCGGATCACCTTTTTACCCTACTCATGGGCGAGCAGGTGGAGCCGCGCCGCGAATTTATCGAGAAGTACGCGCTAGATGTAAAGA
>JAGWBY010000033.1:35866-37423 GCA_021295675.1 Candidatus Latescibacterota bacterium
AGGAGGAGCTCAAAACCTCCTTCCTCGACTATTCCATGAGCTTCATACGGTCGCGTGCCCTACCCGATGTCCGCGACGGCCTCAAGCCGTCTCAGCGCCGCATCTTGGTAGCGATGAACGACCTAAGCCTTTTTCCCAACCGCGGCTACCGCAAATGCGCCAAAATTGCCGGCGACACCTCTGGCAACTACCACCCACATGGCGAAGACATTGTCTATCCGACGCTAGTGCATATGGCGCAGAGCTTTCGCTTGCGCTATCCGCTGGTCCAAGGCCAAGGCAACTTCGGTTCTATTGACGGCTACCCTCCGGCGGCCATGCGCTACACGGAGGCGAGGCTGAGTTGGCCGGCAATGGAGTTGCTAGCGGATCTCGACAAGAACACGGTCGAGTTCGCCAGCAACTACGATGAGACGCAGCAAGAGCCTTTGGTGTTGCCGTCTAGGTTCCCCAACCTGATCTGCAACGGCTCCATGGGCATTGCCGTCGGCATGGCGACCAAGATCCCGCCGCACAACCTGCGAGAAGTCGCCAGTGGCCTCAAGGCGCTGATCGATCGTCCCGAGATTTCCATTGCAGAGTTGCTTGAGCACGTCAAAGCCCCGGACTTTCCCACCGGTGGAATCATCTACGGCATGAACGGGGTACAGCAGGCCTACGCAACCGGGAGGGGGCTGATCTACATCAGAGCGCGGGCGGATATTGAGACCCTTAAGAACGGGCGCGAAAATATCGTCGTCACCGAAATCCCCTTCTTGGTAAACAAGGCCAGCCTATTAGAGAAAATAGCTGACTTGGTGCGCGACAAGACCATCGACGGACTTGCCAATATTCGCGACGAATCGGGCCGCAAAGGGATGCGCATTGTCTTTGAGTGCAAGCGGGAAGCCCAGGCCGAAGTCGTGCTCAACCAGCTCTATAGCCATAGCATGTTGCAGACTACCTACGGGGTGATGATGTTGGCCATTGTCAATGGCCGTCCCGAGACGCTCAATCTCAAGCAGATGCTGCAGCACTACATCGATCACCGCCACGATATGATCGTGCGCCGCACGCAATACGACTTGGAGCGGGCCGAAGCCCGGGCGCACATCTTAGAGGGCCTGCGCATCGCCTTAGACCACATTGATCTAGTGATTGAGATCATCCGCCGCTCGTCGAGTCCAGCCGATGCCCAAGAGCGGCTGGCTGTCATCCGCCCTGCGAGAGATGCTGGCGTGCAATTTGAGTTGAGCGAGCGACAGGTTCAAGCCATCCTAAGCATGCCGTTGCAGCGCTTGACGGGCTTGGAGCGCGGCAAAATTGAGGGCGAATACAAAGAGTTGATGACGACGATTGAGGACCAGAGGGGGATCCTCGCCAGCCGCGAGCGGCAGATGCAGATCATCAAGGACGAGATTGACGAGATCACCGAGCGCTTCGGCGACGAGCGCCGCACCGAGATCGTCTATTCAGCCGAGGAATTCGACATTGAGGATTTGATTGCCGAAGAGGACATGGTCGTCACCATCTCGCGCAGTGGCTATATCAAGCGACTACCCCCTAGGGCCTACCGAG
>JAGWBY010000181.1:0-10000 GCA_021295675.1 Candidatus Latescibacterota bacterium
ATCAACTGGTCAGTGCCCGGGACGCTGGGCAAATACACGGTCGTAGCGGCGCGGCGCATCGGATCGACCGGCTGCCATACCTCTAGCTGCCCCTCGTGGCCGATGAAGGCCCGAAAGAGCGTGGCGTTGCGCTCTACGACCGTACTAAATGTCAGCGCAACTTCCTCGCGCCGCACTGTGCGCGGCAGTTCCACCAGCAGCGAATCGCCGGTGACGCGCACCGCGGCTGGCTCGGCTTCGGCACCGCCTATAGTGAGAGCGAGCGAGTCGGGGTCGGCGGGCGACGGGGTTTGCAGCAGGATGCGGTTAAACCCGGGGTTGCGCGACGCAAACTCCGGCGTTATGTGGAACGAAAAAAGCTGGCGCATGCCCGCCTCGGCCGTGCGCGGCAGCACCTCGCCGGTGACTCCGGCGAGAAAGGCGTCGGTAAATTCAATCTCCAAGGCGCGTACAGTCGGCGCGGTGGTCGGGCGGTCTGAACTGAGGATGAGCTGGACTTGGACGAAGCGGCGCGGGCTGGGAGACAGAAACTGCTCGCCGGATCGCTGATAAAAGTTGCTCCACTCGCTCCAGTCCTCGCCAATGCCGATAGAGCTCTGGGTCTCGCCCCGCAGCGCCTTCGGCATTTGGTCAAACTGCTCGGCCGTTACCTCGGTGCCATCCTTGCGGAAGTAGCGAAAATTTTCTTGCAGCTCGTTGCCCGAGCGAGTGCGCGCCTGAATGCGTGCGCCCGGTGGCAGGTCGGCTTCCCAGCGCAGGGATTTGATCACCTTCGCCCGGTTGTCGCCGGCGATTTGCCCCAAGTCGATAAAGTCCGAATTCATCTCCACTTGGGCCACGTGGCCCACCGCAAACATCAGCGTCTCGATCAAAAAGCCGCTCTGGTACTGGAAGCTGGACTGCGAGCCGCCACCGAAAGCGCACAGGACGCGGCTCAAAAAGATACGTCAATTGGCCGGGGAACTCGGTCGAGGACGCGAGCAAGGCATCTGTATCGCCGACGAAGAGTTGGTCGAAATCGACTTCGCCCGTCAGCGTGCGGCGACCGTTGGAAACACTCAAGCTGTGGGTGCGGATCTGGGGCAGGTTGGAGCCGTACGTCAGCGTGCGAAGGAGGAAATCCGAAGTGCGCATCACGATCCGATCTACCCAAAACAGCGCGCCCAAATCCCAGTCCCAAGCGATGGGATCTTGGCCGCGCTCCCGCCGTGCTCCCCAATCGGTATTGGCGTTGCCGTCGGCCATCTTGAAGGGAAAGCCCCGGCCCGAGCGCTCCTGAATCGCGCCGCCGCGCTCTAGAGTCTGCAAGGCGATATTTTCCCCAAGCGTGTACACTTCTACCTCGGCAAGCGCAGCGTCCGGCGTCTTGGCATCTACCAAAATCCTTATGAATTGCAGCAGGTCATAGGTAGTGTCCGCAGTGCCCTCCGCGCGCGCGCCCCGCATCCGCGTCACCTCCCTCACCAGCGGCTTCACGTCGTAAATCACCTCAGTCTCGTCAATGGGCTTGGTGGTGCCGCCTATCAGGTGAAAAGAGAATATGTCTTGGCGCGTCACGCGGCGTCCCTCAGAGCCAAAGACGCGAAACTCGCGGAAGGGCCGCGCGCCCTCTTGATCGGGGAAAATGAGGCGAATCTCCGATACGAGTACAGCCCTTCCTAGATTAATCTCGATCCACCAGTCTTCTAAGGGAGCGTCCGGGTCGGGTTGCCAGAAGGTCTGAGCGCGACCGTCTATCGCCCGGCCAGCCGTCGCGAGGTTGGTGCCAGCCTTCCACGCGCCGCCGCGCATCTCTTTGCCACTCACCAGTTCGTGGGTGAATTCGTCCGCATTGACCGCGGCGTTGTGCAGGCCCTTGAATTCGGCGGGAGTCACTGAGCCGGTTGGGGAAATTGCGAGGGTGCCGGCCGGAAAGGTCCACTGCTGCCACTCGGCTCTGCGATCCACTCGGTACACTTCCAGATCGGCGCTCCGAGTCTGGGCGTACGCCGCCAGCACGAGGGCGGCCAAACTCAAACCCGCGAATAGGAGGAACGGAATGCGCTGCATAGCCTCTCCTTTTTTAGTAGGCAACGCCTATTGCACCGAGGCGCGTGAAGCGCTCGCGCTCGGCGTCGGCAGTCACCTCGGCGAGGTAGATCCCCACGGGAACCGGGTTGCCGCTGTCGTCGAGACCATCCCATTCCCAAACAAAAGAGCCGCTGCCGCGCGCGCCGGCAAACAAGGTGCGCACCCGCTGGCCGCCAAGCGAAAAAACCCGCACGGTCAACTGCACGGGTTGCTGAAGCTGGACCAAAGTACCGGAAATGCGCACGCGCTCGTTGATCCCGTCGCCATTGGGCGTGACCACGGACGGCTGCACTGCAAAAAATGGCAGCAGGTTGCGCGCCGAAGCGGCCGTGGTCAGCACGCGCAAGTCATTGGTCAGGACCGTGGGATTGGCGTCTCCGGGCAGGACCTGCTGCGGGGACTCGTCGCTTTGAGTGTCGAAGACTCGGGCGCGAAAGAACGTGGATTGAACGAAAACTTCGGCGTCGAAAACGACGCGCAACGCACTCGGCGATTGGTGCGTCAGCCGTTGGCTGGGAAAGAATAGCTTTAGGCTCCGCTCGCCCTCGACGACGCTGTCGGGCGCGGTGGCGACGGGCGGATCGCCAATGAACATTTCCTTAAACTGCGGCCTAGCGGGCGTGAGGATCTCCATCGCGTCAAAGCCCACATCCGTCTCGCTGATGTCGGCGCGGATGTCGTAGGCAAACGTCGAGAGTTCGCCGGCCGGCACTCGGGGCTTGTTGCCCAAGGGGCGGGGGGTTTCCAGCGCGGAGATTTCCCCTATTAGCTGCTGGGCCAACGGCGGGATGGAGTGCTCGACCACCAGCGAGTTGACCCGAATGCCGTCGAGGATGGAGTGGCTGGTGAGTGCGATTTCGAGTTGGAAGAAACGACGCGGGCTAGGCAGCTCAATTTGCTGACCAGACTCGGCAAAGGGCGGCGACCACTCGCTCCAGTTGACTTGGTCGTCTTCGACCGGGCCGCGCACGTTCAGACCCAGCCTACCGTAGTCGCTCTCTGAGACTTCCTGCACATCGCCGGTGAAAACATTGACGATTTCGTAGAACACTTGCGGTGTATCGTCGCGGCCCGTGCGCATGCGAATGGAAACGTCCGCCTCGGCCATTGGCTCGACGTCGATGCGGCCTTCTTGCTGGCGCAAGGTCTCGGTCGTCCACAGCAGGCGGCTGAAGTTGGCCACTTCGCCTAAGTCGATGATCTTGGACCGATACCCGTACACCTCGAATTCGGCGATCTCAAAGGGATTGGTCGAGGTCACGTTGAGCTGGATATAGCGGACGAATTGCAAGGGGAAGGGAATTTGCGCCACGCTTTCCGTGGTGAAATCCACTTGGGTCAGCAGGCTGTACACCGGCAGGTTTTCCGGCGTGAAGCTCACGCCGTCGCTGACCTGAATTTTATAGCCGCGGATGAAGTCGTCGGCAAAGGGCCGCCCGCGGCTGTTGGCCCCTTCCGGGCGCGGAAAAAACGAGATGCGGTTGATGGGGAGGCGCGTGCCCAAGTCAAAGAAAAAGGCTCGCCCCGCTTGCAGCACCCCGAAATCCTTGAAGCGATTTTCGCTGGAGGTCTGCACATCGCCATCGACGAGCGGGATATTGGTCTGCTTGAAGGGCACGTTGTCCCACACCCGCGCCTCGGCCACCTCACTGACGAAGTCCAAGGGGAAGCCCTCGGTCCATCTGAGCTGCCGGACGATGTTGTCGTTGGGATTAAAACCCACCAACTGAATGGCTCCGGCTACATCAAAGCTGATAGCCGTGGAATTTAGCTCGTCGTCCTGCCAAGAGCGGCCCGCACCGCCTAACTCCCACTGCCGCACCTCGCCCCCTGCTGCCGCCGCCAACCACGCGACTCCGACCAGCGCCCTAGAAGCACAAAACAGCGATTTGAACGCGCGCAAAACAATTCCCTCACTTTACCGCGAAATATAGCCCGTTTTCACCCACAACCTCAACCCCAGAAAATCACATTGCCGACCATGCCGGTAAAGTGATCGACGAACAGGAAAAGGCCCCCCGGCACGATGTGCCCGGCAATCATGCCCATGAAAAAGGGGCGCGTCTTGCGATAGAGCGCCACGCCACCGTAGCGCAGTACCGACACCTTGATCAGCCACGCCAAGAACATGTCGAACCACAGGTGATCCATAATCCCGGTCGGGCCAATGGGGTAGCCGAGGGGATGGAGGGGCCACCAGACATAGTACCAGCGCGCCAACATCAAGAGCAGCATCACGCCGGCCCCAATCCCGGTGTTGATCCAACCCCACAAATGCGGCTCGCTCGGCGTGCGAATCAAGCCAGCAGCATAGTCGTAGAACCCGTGCTGTCCCCCGGGAATTTTCAGGTTGAGCGCCCCGTACGAATAGCCCAGTTCCATTACCACCCACATCGACGAGACCATCCCGACAGCCATAGCCAAGAGCATCGTCCAAAACAGCGGGCGTTTGGAACCGCCGAACCCCTCACCTAACTTGAGACTGTTGGCGGCTGACGTCATGGCAAAACTGCGGCCAGTCGTCCAGAAATAGGTCGTCGCCAGCACGACCAAGCCTTGGGCACCAATAGCCGACGAGCCAACAGCGGAGACGATGATGGCGGCCGAGCCGACCGGTACCGAACCGTCCGAAAGCCCCCCTTCGGCGATTAGGCGAGTAAACCCGACAAAAAGCGCGAAAGCGGTAAAGAGAAACGCTAGCGCAACCCAGACGGGCAGACCCGCCAGCGCGAGCCACGCGACCATCACCACGCTGCTGCCCAGCAAGATGAGCACAGCCGTCCGATAGGAGATAATTTCGCCGGAATCATCCACCGTTGAGTCGCCCCACATGGCCTTGCGGCAGACTGCCCACAGGTGCTTGCGGGCCGCGAACAGGCCAAATAGAAACAGCACCAACATGCCGCCCATCGACTGGTGGACGAGAATCGGATCGATGATCGAGTGCCCACCCCCCAGCATCTCCGAACTAGTGACGCCTAAGACGGCAAATGTGGTGCGCAGGGCGTTGGCGAAGAGATTGAAAAACCACAGGCTGAAGGCGATTTCGGTCTTGAGAAAATAGAAAAAGCCCAAAATGTTGAAGCGGAATTTGAATTAAGATGGGCAGGATGAAGTGGATGGGATCGACATTGGTGGCAATGGGCACGGTTTCTGGGAAATAGTTGTGTAGCCCGTGCAGGGTGCCCCAGATGGCTGGCACGGCAAAGCCGGTCCACATCACCGGATTTTTGAAGAATGGGGCAATGCGCTCCCCCCCGGCGTCCTGTTCGGTGAGAGCCATCGGCACCTGGACCAGCGGATAGGTCAGCCGCTCGTAGTCGTTCCACTGCTTGCGCAGAATCGCCATCGCGGCAATCATCGCCAAGAACAAGGCCCACACGAGCGGTGCCCAGCGCAAGAACATCGGCAGCCAGCCAGCCCACGGGATGGACCGGCCCTGCTCCAAGCCCTCGTAAAAAGCGCGGCTCAAACCAGTCCGCTAGGTGGGGTTGGATGAGCGTGTGCCAGTCGTTTTCCGGCGTGGCAAAGTAAAAGGGGGTGAGGATCGTGCCGATGAACCGACCGGCAAAAAACACCGGCAGGGGCGAGGCCATGACCATCATTATGTAGATGAGCAGCAGCTCGCCGCGGTTCAGTCCGGCCCGTGGATGGACCAGCTTGAGCAGCGGGTTGATCAAACCAGCGAGAAAAAACAGCAAGAACAGGGCACCGACCGTGCTGGTCCCGAGCGTCATGTACGAGCCGCGCAGAAAGAAGACCCCATAGGAGTCGCCCGCGGCCACGAAAAACGTGAACAGGCAGCCGAGGATCAGCGCTTTAGGCGTGAAAACTCGGGCCGCTGGGGGTCGCAAGGATTATACCCCGCCAGTGGCAGCAAAGATGCGGACGAAGACGATCGATTGCTTCTGAGTTTGCTCGGCGAAGAACTGGCGCTCTAGCAGGAAGCCCGCGTTCATGGTCAACTCGTACCCCTGATAGGACGACACATTGGTCAGCAGGGCCGAAAACACGAGGCTGCGGAAGTCATCGACATAGCTCGGCGACGCCTCGGCTGGACGCTCGATCAGGTTCTCGAAGAGACTGAATTCAACGCCGAAGTCCAAAAGCGTCTTCGGCAGGAGCACGTACTGGCCTAAAAAGAAAAAGCTCTCCGTCAATTCGTTGGATTCCAAACCGGCCAGCGCGGTGGGCGTTTCTCGCTCGTACATGCTCTTCCACTTGGGATAGAGAGCGAGGCGGTCGCTGGGGCGGATGGCGTAGTCGGCCTTGTTGATCAGGCCCAAAAACGAGCGGTCGCGCTTGAGGCTGGCCTGCTCACCGAGCTGTTGAAAGCGCTCGTACTTCAGCTTGCCCTCGACGTTCAGGTTGCGGATGCGAAAGTAGCGAGCCCGCAAGTACAGGGCGTTGACAAAGGTATCTTGGTTGTCGAGCGGATCGGCAAAATCCGTCAGGCCGACGGGGTCGCGCCAGACGATGCGGTCTTCGGGCAAATTGTCGGCCACTAGTTTGGCGTGTTCAAAAAGGGATATATCTAGCCCGGGATAGGATTTTTCCACGGTCAGCAGCCCGTAAAACGAGCGGCTCTCGCGGTCACTGCTCAGTTGGTGCTCGGCGAGCCGACCGACGGTCAGTCGGGAGCTCTCGGTAATTTTTAAGCCCCCGTACGCATTGTACCCGCGATGGTCTCGCTCGTAGGGATAGTCGGGCAGGCGGTCGTCCTCAAAGCGGTCGATAATCGTGTTGTTGTTCATGTCCATGCCAAAGAGAAACTCCGGCGGATCGACCTGATAGCGCAGGAAAGGCTCGACGTAATCTGGGCGGCTGTTCTGGTTTTGGTTGAAGTCAGAGATAAAATCGTTGTTCTCGTCTAGCCCGGGAAAAATCTCAGTATCGCGGCCCTGCGAGCCGCCCTGACCGCCGAACCCTTGGCTCTGGCGATAGCGCTGCCAGTCGGTGTAGCGGTCTTGGTCGTCGTTGTCATCGACAAACTCAAAGAGGTTTTGGGTCTCGCTGGCGTAGTCTATGACCCCGCCCGGGTCGGCGATAAAGGCCGTGGTGCTGTAATCGGGATCTATGGTGAACACCTCGCCGTACGCAAAGAAGGGGTAGCGCTGGTACGAGGCCGTCACGTACCCGGCTTCGGCCGTTCTGGTTGGGGAAGCGGCGGAAGCGGCGATTGAGGGCCCATTCGGCCCGCAGGTCGAAGTGGGCGAGGTTGATCAGTTCCAGATCCATACCTATCACCTCGTGCCCGGTCGGCAGGCCGTAGGCAAAGCGCACAAAGGTCTGATTGGAGCCATCGGTGATCTCGTCGCGGGCCTGGGCTACCGGCAAGAAGACCTGCTCGCCCCGGGCATTGGTCTGGAGGTTGGAGGCGATCTCTATGCGGTAATCGTTGGACACCACCAGCTCGAATTCGAGCTTCTTGGCCTCGCGGAAGGTGCCCACTTTTTCGGTTGGACTAAAATCGTTGCGAATGTCGTAGATAAGCTCAATTACGTCCGAGCCGCTCACTTCCAAAATGCCCTCGCGCCGCACGCCGCCGCGCACCAAGGGCACGATCTCCGGGTGCAGCTCGCCGTCGATGATCACCTGATCGACGAAAAACGAGGCCCCGGTTTGCTCGGATTCGGGCGAATCGTCGGCAATGCGGATGATGACCCGTTCGACATTGCCCGTGTTCTGCGGGCCGGTCAGCAGGCCCTTGAGCGAGTTGTCGCCGAGGCTCAGCTCGCTACTGGTATTGGACACATTGACCCACGTCAGGCCCAGCTTGGCGAAATCGCCCACCTGGGCCACGCCGCGCGCGCCGAGTAAGCGAGTCGTGTTTTCGATCGCCGAAGCCCCGCCCGCCTCGTTGAGCGCGGTAAACCCCGGCGCGTTGAGCCGCGAGCCAAGGAGAGTCAGCGCGTACTTATCGGCGAGAAAATCCCACTGCAATCCGTTGAACGTGGGCTTGGAAAAAGTCAAGGGGGTGAGCGTCGTGCGGATGGCGTCGCCCACTGTCAGAGAAGTGTGGAACTGACCGTGGCTGGCCGACGAGATGACAAGGCTGTCGAACCATCGGCCAAAGCGGGTACCCTTCAACAGGGCGCTGCCCTGACGCAGGGGACTAGTTTCGGTCCAATCGTAAATGACCCAGCCGCGATTGATGTACTGGCCGAAGAGGTTGTAGTTGCGAGTGCCTTCGAGCAGGATGTTGACGTAGCGCGCGTAGTTGTCGCGCGCGTAGTTGCTGTACTCCCAGCCGCGCCACTGGTATTCGTAGTACAGGTTCTGCGGCAAGTACCACTTGCGCCGGTTGGGTGCCAAGGCACCCGGATGGATGCGCACCCCGCGAATCCCGGGTTCCTCAACCGGCCGAAAGCCCGTCGATAGCTGGGCGAAAGCCGTGGACTCCGCGAGTACCAAAGCGCCCCACAACAGCAAGATCGGCCCTCTGCTCCAAAGGGTTGTCAGCCTCATAATCCATCTCCTATGAGGGAAAGTGAGCGTCATTGGCTGACAATATACGCCCCGTTCCCACTGCCTACCAAGTCAGAACCGCGCTGGCGCGCCCGCAAAAAACGGCATTTTCTTGCCGCATATTTGTTTCGCTTGTCTGGATTTTTTATATATATAGTAAAATCACCTCAGCAGCATCACTTATCCGAAAGGAGGTTGTGCAGCGTGCTGAACGGCAATTCCCACATCCCTTTTTTCATTCCATCTCTTCCAATCAAGGAGTGTAGCAGATGAGAAAGTTTGGCTTTTTCGCTTTGTCTTTCGGGCTGACGTGCCTGCTGGGCACGGCCGCCTTTGCTCACGTAGGCGTGACCGTGTTTTACCCCCAGGTGCCCGATCCGGCTTCCATCACCATCGACGGCAGCGACGACGACTGGGGATGGTACGACCCGGCTCTCGCCCTCAATCAGCCCGATTTCTTCGACCGAGCCAGTGATTTCGTCGAGTTGTCGGACTACGATTTTACCATCCTCAATGCTTGGTCGGCGGAGCCAGACAACAAGTGGTATGGCTAAGTACGATTCGCCCGTCAAGGAGTGGTGGAAAGACGACTGCTTGCAGATCACCGTTGACGCCGATCACCTCGGCGGCAATATCCTCGGCTCCGACCTCGAGCAGATCGCCAATGGCCAGCGCTGGCACGTGCGCATCTTCCCGCCGGCTGGCGAATCCCTGTTGCCCAACCAGACCTGCTTCTTCTATAGCCAGCTAGAGTTCATCGACTCGCAAGAGCTGCTGTGGGGAGTAGAGCCGGAGTTTTTCGAGGCGGCGTGGACTGTCCTGCCAGCAGGTGCCGAGAACCTGACGGTTGGCCCGGTTACGTACACCTATGAGTGGCGGGGTGCCCTGTGGGACATCTGGGGCCTGAGCGAATCCGAGAGCACGCGGCACACGTTCGCCGAAGACGACGTGATCCACCTCGGCTATCGCCCGCTCGACGCCGACCGCCCCGGCGGTGGACGCAAGCATTCCATGTACATCAACGACGGCAGCCAGTCGCAGGACGTCGACGCTTCGCAAATGCCCGACTTCTGGGCGCTGGCGGCAACGGAGACTAACGTGGAAAATGACACTTGGGGCCACATCAAAAATAGCATGTCCCAACGCCTCAAGTAGCAATTCAGCAGTATCTGTCCCGAGGGGAAGGGTCGCGTGCGGCCCTTCCCCTCGGGCATTTTTCATATAGAGGCTGGCTGATGAGAGGCGCGATATTAGCCTGTGTTGTGCTGATAAGTGTTTGTAGCCCTGGGGCGGCGCAAGAGTGGTGGCAACTCGGCGGGCAGGGCGGCGTCGCGCCAGCGGACGTGGTGGACTTCAGCCTGATGATAGACGACTCAGCCGCTTCCCACGCCCTCCAGCCCTTTGAACTCAATCCGAGCGAAAACGTCTTGCCCCAGCTCGGCCCTTGGCAGCGCTGGCGCTT
>JAGWBY010000181.1:10032-12187 GCA_021295675.1 Candidatus Latescibacterota bacterium
AACGTCCTATACCAAGCCACGGAAAGTTTTCTCTTCGTCGATGGGGATCCAACCACATACATAGAGCGGCGGGACCTAGATGGCATTTTCTATACCATAGACTTGGGCACCCAAGTGCCCGTAGAGCGCTTTGTCTTTTTTCCTCCCGAAGGCGTCAGTCCCGAAAGCGACGAGCCTTTCAGGCCCAATTACATCCTCAAGTCCTATAGTCTGACGGCCGCCAAAGCCGAGACCGGCATTATGCAAGAGGAACTGGAGCGCGGGTTCGTCTGGCGGGGCGATGGGCCGTGTTGCCCGCTGGCTATTCCCCTCGGCTACGAGGAGCGCAATGCCGACGCGGTGACCGAAATCGCGTTTCCCACCCAATACCTCCGCTTCTTCCGCCTAATCGCCATTCCCGACGGCTTTACCCTGTACGGCGATCCCATTGTCACGCGCTCGGCCTTTGCCGAGATGGAAATCTATGGCCGGGGTTTCGCTCCGCAGGCGACCTATGAGTCGCAGGTCATAGATTTGGGCCGGGAAGTCAATTTCGGGCAGGTGCGCTTAGCGGTGAGCAAATGGCGCAAGGACGGAGAGCAACTGCTGCCGTCCGACGGCCCAACCCGCGCCCAAGTGGAAATCCGCACGGGTCGCGACGACAGCCCAACAGCCTATTTCGGCTTTGACGATCTGGGTGCCCACATAGAGGTAACTAAAAAACAATGGGATCGACTGATACCCCTAGAGACGCGCGGTGCTACCATAGCGGTCGGCTTTCGCGGTCCGGTGGCCGAGGATCTAGAAAACTGGAGCTTCTGGTCGCTGCCGTTGGAGGACTCGGGCCAGCATCCGCGCCTGCCGTGGGGCCGGTACTTCCAATTGCGCGTGCAGCTAGCAACAGACGGGCTGTGGGAATTTGCCCGCCTCGATTCCCTGCAAATCGAGATCGCGCCCCTGCTGGCCGACCGGGTCGTCGGCGAGATCGTCCTCGCGGCGGAACCTCACCCCCAAGGCGGACAAGTACGCGTCCCAACGGGCACAAAAACCCCATTCACGTACGACCTAGGCGTCGAATTTGCCAGCGCGGACCGCGTCGGCTGCGACGCCGTGCGCATCTCAGCGCCAGCGGAAGCTACATTTCGCTACCTAGAGATGGGCGACCCGCTCAGCGCCGTAGAGCCGGATAGCTTGCTGCGCGAAGAAAGCGGCTTTGTGCTGTTCTTGCCGCGCCCCTTGCAGCCCAGCGGCGACCAGCGGCTGCGCATCGGCCTCGAAGCCGTGCTGTACGGCGAGGCCGGCGAATTTGGCGGCGAGGTCTTCAACCGCCACGAACCGAGCTTGTTGCAGCGCGTCGAAGGAGGGGACGTCAGCGCAGAGCTAGGCTCCAACCAGTTGCTCGTCGTGGCATCTGCCACTTCCAAGGACGGGGTGCTGGGAGACATCGAGGCGGGCAGCGGCGCGTTTACCCCCCAAGGCGATGGCGTAAACGACCTGTTGTCCATACAATACACCCTTTTCCGGGTGCGGGAATCGTCCCAAGTGCAAGTCGGTCTCTACGCCCTCGACGGGCGGCCGGTGTGGCAAGCACCGCCAAGCGTGCAGGGCGCAGGACGCCACGCGGTCCAGTGGGACGGTCGGGACGCGGCCGGGCAATTGGTCCGCCCAGGCGTGTACCTAGCGCGGGTGGAAGTGGAAACAGATCAGGGGCGAGCGGTGAGGTTGCAGCCGGTGGCCGTGATCTATTGAACGAAAGAGTCAAACCAATGAAAACATGGATAGGCTGTCTGCTGTGCGCCGCGCTACTCGCCGGAGGATGCGGGCACAAATTGGGCTATCGCCACTTTGCCGGCCCCATATTGCCGGTCACTAATTTGGCGGGAGCAGATTTTGTCGTCCGCGACGACCACAGTATTACCTTCGTCAAAAACCGCTTGGAAGTGAGCTTGTTGCCGCTGACCGTGGCCATGCTCAACCGGCAGCTAGGCAGCCACTCGCAGCGACCGGAGGGCTTCCACGATCCCAACCCCTATCTCGCGCCGGTCAACCCCTACACCTATGGCGACTGGAAGCCGGGCTGGGAAGAGGAGCATCCCACCCGCTTTACGGTCTTTCTGCTCAAGGTCAAGAACTACGCCTACCCCAAAGTGTGGCTCAATCCCTACGCCATAGAGAT
>JAGWBY010000182.1 GCA_021295675.1 Candidatus Latescibacterota bacterium
CCGCGTGCCATAGTCGGGTTGGCTGTAGGCCGGGCTTAGCAAGCAACTCAAGACGACCAAGACAGACGCGGTATTTAGAGTCCCTAACCAGCCGCTCTGCTGGCGTCGCGCGGCTGCGCCGACCGTGGCCGGCGTTACCCTCCGTCGGGTGCCTTGGCCACGGCCTTGCTCGCTCGCGCTTGGGCCGACGCCGAGCGGCTGGTTAGGGACTCTCAGCCTTATCGCTTCCATAATTTTCCCCTTAGCTGGTGTAAACTAATAGACTACGGCCACGATGCGGGCCAAGGCCGTGTCGGTGGCACGCTCCGAATCGGCACCGAAATCAATTCGACATATATAGAGTCCTGGCGGCACGGTGCGGTCAGCCGCATCGCGGCCATTCCAGCGAATTTGCTGAGGGCCTCCTGCCACTTGGGTACTGTTTTCCCATATCAGGCGCCCGTCCAATGAGTAGAGGCGCAGACGCGCTTGGCGCGCTTGGGTCACTTGGAAGATGGAAAACGCGACGATCAGTTCGTCGTTGACTCCGTCGCTGTTGGGCGTAAATGGGTTGGGAGCTAAGCTCAGGTCGCCGAGGACTTGCCCTCCCACGGGGACGCTCAGCGTCAGTTGGCGGCTATCCGTTAGCGCGGTGGCATCGCCTGGTTCTACTTGCTGCCACAAGTTGCCGTCGGTGCCAGCGGCAGCGCGACGGACAAAAGGCTTAAAGGTGGTTCCGTTGCGAAAGATGGCAGCGGCAAAGCGCAATTGGAGCAGGGGGCCTTGCCCCAAGATGGCACCGCGTTCGGCTCTTGGCAACGCGCGGTAGGATGTGCTCGTCAGGGAGTCGCCCAAGGCGTCAAAGGGCGATTGGGCCCCGCCGCCGCGCAGTTTGCGGAAATAGCGAATCGGCCCTTGTTCGGCTGGAGGCAAGTCATCGTACTCAGCGCGGCCAGAGACTGCTTCCACGCCGTCGGCGGTCTGTCGCAAAAAGAGGATAGCTCCGCGCTCGGACTCGTTGAGCAGGCCATAGGCCGCCTCGGTGATTGGGTCGCCGTCCTCGCCGACCATGACTTCGGCCCCTTGGGGGGTGATGCGGTGATAGGTCTGAACCGCCTGCTCTGCCGGTAGGGTCTGATGTAGTTGGGGCAGTAGGACCCAGATGGAGTCGGCGTGGTTGCGCCGCACTTGGGCGATGGCTCCAGAGGCGTCGGTCAGGTGGCCGTCGGCCGCTAGGGTAAACGTCTGCGAGGGGCTTCCGCGACCTAGCTCTTCCTCGGTCCCCGTGCTTAGGCTCAACAGGTGCAGCGCGAGCCCAGGAGGAGCCTGCAACAGGATTTCGTCAAAGCCTGGGGTGCGGGCGGTCGCTGGTTCGTCTATGAATACCGGGCGCAGATACAGGTCGAATGTGTCTAACTGGCCGACCGCGGCCTGCGTGGGCCATACTTCGGCGGTGAGGGCGCGGGCCACAGGAGGGGCTAGCTCTACTTCGATCGACCTAATGGAGGCGGCTTGCAGGCGGTCTTGGCTGGTAAAGCGCACCTGTAGCTGCATGTAATTGCGCAGCCCGGGGGAACGGACCCGGTCGCCTGGCTGTAGGTACTGCTGGCTCCAAGGACTCCAACCGCTGCCGAGGGCAAAGGTGGTGTCAATAGGCCCCTTCCAACTGCTGATCAGCTTGTCCCATTCTTCTTTGGTCTTCTCGTTGCCGTTGACGTCGAAATGGCGAATTTGCTGCACCAGCAGATCACCGGTGCGCGTGCGCACTTCCGCCATCGTGCCGGGGGGGTGAGTGCCGGGGGGTGGATCCCAGCGGATGGCCCCGAAGTTGCGCGGTCCCGGCAGGCGGATGATATCGGACACCAGCGAGGCTTGGCTGACAAACCCCTCGGTGTAGAGCAGGACTTCGGTCAGGTCATAGAAAAAGCCCGAAGTCCGCGCGATGCCCGGCAGGCGCAGGTTGAGGAAGCGGATATCTAGGGGTGGGTCAAAGAGGTCGGCGGCACGGGTGAATCCCCCTTCCATGCGGTCGGGTAGGCTGACCTGTCGCCACCGGAGCCGGCCGTTGGGATCGCGGCTGCCGTCGGCTACCTCGGTGATGTAGCCGGGGATGAAGGGAACGGCCAAGCGCATGGCGTCGAGCCAGACGCGGGCACCAATATCGACGGTGAGAATGCCAGCGGTGGGATTGGTACTAAACCACGCCGGCATGCGGAAGGTGGTGTTCCAGTCGCCGTCAAACCCCCCAGCCGGAACTTCCGGCCCGGTAAAGCTAACGCTACCGCCTCCGTCAATTAGCTTAGGAGAGAGGTTGTCGCCCCAGCCCCAGACCTCGACTTCGGCTAGGCGGGGCCGCTCGCGGATGTAGTACTCTTTGCGGCCCTGCTGTTCTTGGGGGAGGCTCTCGTAAATGGCCTGCTCCACCGGCTCCTCAAAGCCGACGTCGTCGCGGATGTAGTAGAGTATATCGCCTCCCACGCTGATTGGTCGATTTGGTGTGCCCGCCCCAGCTTGCTGTCGCCGATGAGAATGCGCACGGTTTGGGCCATGCGACCGGTCCACTCGGTGCGGCCGTCGTCGTCTTCGGAAAAGCCGGGCGTATCCGCGGAAGAAAACGCCATCGTCCGCTGGTCCGTATTGGGAGCTCGGGTTTGGCCAACCACCTTGAACTGGAGCACGCGGCTTTGGGCTTGAATGAGCTTCTGCTGGGGGGCTAGCATGACGCGGAACTGGCGGAAGGGGTCGCCCAAGGTCTCACTATCTTCTCGACCACGACCGCGCGACCCAAGTCGATCTCGATCCACCACTTGTCTGGAGTGGCCGCTAAGTCTGGTTCCCAAAAGGTGTCGCGGTCGCCGTCGACGATATGGGGGGCGAGGGCCTCGTTGGAACCTACCCGGCTGACGCCGACGCGCTGGATATAGTCGTACACCGGGAATGCGATTTTGTCTTTAGCGCCAAATTCGCGCGTTGATTCTACCCCCGTGCGTTCGTCGCGCAGGCTCAGGCTCACGGTTTTGCCGTCGCCGCTGAGGGTGGTATCGACGATGGTTAGGAGTCGGCCGTTGATGGGGATCTGGCTGTCGTTGCCGGGGAAGCGTTCGAAATCTCGGTCGAGGAATTTGATCAGTTGCTCGGTCTTGCCGAGGGTAAAACTGCCGTCCGCTTCCAAAATCGGGGTGCGTTGAAGATTCATAATCGCCCGGTCTGCCTTGCGGATGCCCGGTTGGTCCACGGGTTTGGCAAATACCGCGCGGTCTTCGGCGATGATGTTGTACACGTGGCGAAAGAAATGGGGCTTGACGATCCCGTCTGGATGCACATCGACCACGTGGGAAGGCCCGGTCCAATGTCGCCAGTAGGAAGCCCTATCGACGATGATGCGGTCGTCCTGCAGACGGTGGCCTAAGGGCGCTTGGGCACTGACTTGCTGGAGAGCCAAACACCCAAAGGCTAAGGCCCAAGCTTGGCTCCAACGGCTGTATCGCTTGTGGCTCATGGAGTTCCTCCAAGTTGTGTAGCCGTTCAAAAAGCGGCGAGCAAATCGTCGGGTAGGGCCGCAGCTAATTGCTGTTGGTCCACTTGAATCTGATCGGCGTATTGCTGGCGCAGGGTTTCTATATAGGCTTGAAACCGCTCCCGCTCCTCGGCCCGGCGCAGCATGTCGCTAATCTGCCGACGGACTTGGGCAAAAGGCATGCGTTCCCCCGGCTGGCGACGGACGATCTCGAATACGGAGAAGCCATCGTGGACTTGCACCGGCCCGACCAACTCGCCCGGCTGCGCGGCTAGGATATGGGGCACCAAGTCCGAAGTTTTCTCCATGGGAAAGATGCCACTCCGCGCCCGCGCTCCTCGGCGTTTGCTGCGCTCTTGGGCTAGGGCGACGATGTCGGCCCCTGCTTCGATTTGCCGCCGCACGGCTAGCGCTTCTTCTTCGGTCTCCACCAGCACTTCGGCAACGTCGATCTGGTCCCGGCGACGGAAGCGCTCGGTCTGCTCGTCGTAGTAGCGGCGCACGGCCTCTGGAGCGATGGTGATGGATGCCACTACTCTTTGCTGGCGCAGTTGGCTGAGGACGACCTCTTCGCGCAGGCTCTGCCGCACCGCTTCGAGGGTCTCTCGGTCAATCAAATCCTCGTGGCGGACCGCGGCGGCAAATATGTAGGGCTGGAGCAGAAAGCGTTCGGCGAGTTGGACCAAGGCGGCGCTGTCGGCTAGGGCGTTGATGTTGCGGTTTTTGAGCTGGTCGAGCAGCTCACCTAGGGGTACTTGGCCGCCCGCAAACTTGAACAAAGGCGTCCGTTCTTCCTCTGGTGTCAGTTCCAAGGCCGTCAACGGCTGGCCTTTTTCCAGCAAGAGGCGCAATCCCGGCTCTTGGAGGTTCCAGTCGTATTTGTCGGCCAATTGCTCGGCCCGGGCCACCCGCGCTTCGCCGAGCCTTTCCTCTTGGAGTTCTTGGATAGGATACCGGCCGTTCCTCGGTAAAGCGCACGACGCAAAAGCCTGCCGAGTGGGGCAGTACGGGCGATAAGACCCCTAATGGCAAATCGTAGAACAGCGAATCTGGGAGGCCCATGCGGCGGATGGATTCCACCCGGAGCCAGCCTAGTTCGCCTCCGTTGACTGCGTCGGGTGTAATGGAGTAGCGGGCGGCCACTTCGCCAAACGGAGTGCCGGCGGCCAACGCAGCTACGGCTTGTTCTAGTTCCGGGCGCGCCTTGGCCATAATGCCCCACGTCATCCGTTCGATCGTGCGGTGAAGATCCTTGCGTTCGAAGCGCTGTTTGATCTCATCCTCTTCAACGAGGGGCGGTTGCACGGGTTTGCGTTTGAGATAGAGGGCGACTAAGTGCCGACGGATTCTGCGCTCTAGTTGGCGCTGAGCTGCGGCCGCGGTGTCCAAACCGAGGGCTTGGGCTTCCAGCCACATGAGGTGGTAGTCGATGAGAGGTTGGAGGTACTCGCGCTCCGCTGGCTTTCGTTCAGCCCTAGGACGTAGGATCGAAGATCCTCGGCGGTGATGGCGCGGGTACCGATCTGAACCACGGTGGGGGGGGCCTGCTCACCACAGCCCCACAAGAAGGCTCCGATCAGGGCGCAAGTTATAGTAGCGATGCGTACTCTGTTCATGTTAGTAGGCTATGTATAGAGGGTGTGCCTGCAGGTCGTCGCCCAGGTCCCCGGCCACGGTTATGCCCAACAAATACACGCCTGGGGGGACGAGCTGGCCGTCAGCGACTCGTCCATCCCAGGTAAGGGCGTAGCGACCGTTGCTGAGCGCCGTCTGCTGTAGGGCGTGTACCAGCCGGCCCGACAGGTCGTACAGGCGCACCGCAACGGCACCGGCCTTGGTCAGCGCTAGGATGTTGTAGGCGATAGCGACTTGGTCGTTGATCCCATCGCCGTTGGGCGTAAAGGGATTGGGCGTCAGTTCGAGGGCATCAATTAGCCGTTCGCTGCGGATTATCGAGGGACTGAGCACCGTGGTGCCGGAGCGGGTGGTTTGGTCCTCGTTCTCCAAATCGGCGCTATTGCCCGAGGTGGCGTTTTGAAACGAACCGGGTTCGCTCGACAGCGAAGCCTGTCCGCGAAATTCGGTGCTGAAGGCCAGCACAGATGCGCGAAACCGGATTTTCAGTAGGCTGCCATCGGCTTGGATAGGCGGAAAGCGCACGCTGAAGTAGTCCTCTGCAATGGCGTTGATGGCAAGCCCCGAACCGCCAGCCGTATCGCCTTGCGCAAAGGCGTGGGAGGCGACTAGCTGACCTTGGGCATCGAGAATTTCTACCTGTTCCACCTGTTCCACTCGAATGGGGGTAGTTATCGCAAAAGTATCGAATCCCAGTAGGTCTGGCGAATCCATGCGCATCCGCACGGCATAGGTAAAGGACGTAGAGGTTGAAGCCTCTACTTGGCGAGGGAAAATCTCGGCGACGAATTCGTCGGCCAGTGGTGGAGTCAGATACGAAAGGGAAATATGTTCGAGGCGGCGCGCCGATTGGATATCATTGCTCTGAGCGCTGACGCGGAACTGGAGGAAGTGCCGCGGCGAAGGGGAGATGATCGGAGTGCCTTGGGGGGACGTGCCCTCGTCGAGCGGATAAGGAGGGCTCCAGGGGCTCCAATTTTCCAGATCGTCCTTGATCGAGCCTTTGGACCACGTGACGCCATTATCATCTACTAAGGGGAGCCGTTCGTACTCGTCTAGGCGCATGGGCTCGGTGGGCTCGGCAATGGAGAAGGGAATCTCGGGGTCGGTGCGCTTGTCCGTGCGCTGGCGGTGAAAAACAAAAGGCGTGTCGTCATTGCCGCTGCGCGTGGAAATCAGCAGGCTGGACTGGGCCGAGTCCCCCACGGCTTTTTCCACCCAAGCCGCAAGGCCCGTGGCGAAAATATCCGAGAAGTACGAAGCCGCGGGCAAAAAGCCGGTGCCGTAGATTTCGACCTCGTCTATTTCAAAGGGGATGGGCGTGGCCGAGCGCAGGCGGAAAGAGCGGATATAGCGGGGCGGGTCGAATTCGATGTCAACGACGGGTTTGGTGTTTTGGGCTTCTTCCACTATGGGTGCGCCCCACACGGGAAAACCATCGGCCGTGAGGTTGAGTCCGTCGTTGACAAATAGCTCAAACGCGCGCAAAAAGTCGTTCTGAAAGGCGGCCGTGGGCGCGGGATGGACCGTATTGCGCGGATAGAAGCGGAAGCGATTGACGCCGAAGCGGGCCCCTAAGTCGCCGATGATGAGAGTGCCGCGCACGTCGCCACTTTTGCGCTCAAAGGCTTGAGTCTCACCGCCCGCTAGGTCGCTGAGGATTTCGGCGAGGGCTTCGGTGAGATCCTCGCGGGTGAAGTCGGTGGTGAAGCGCAACACCGTCGGGGCGGCTATAGTGCCGCCGCGTTCGAGGGTACCCGAAGCGATGTTTTCGCCCTCTTGCAGTTCCCGAGGCGCTAAGACTCGCTGGGAAAAGTCGATGAGTTCGCCTGGGGAGTTGCCTATTAGCACTGCGTTGGGATCGACCAAGCTGCGGTACTCTGGGTCCAGCGTACTGATAGCAGCACCGGTGCCATCCCAGTCAATAGGGGCGTCCAAGCCCACGCTGAGCGTATCCAAGGCTCCGACCGGGGCCGTGAGGACGAGGGCTGCTAGGCTGTGAGCAAGTAGGCTTCTCAACACGCTCAGGCTCCTAGTAGGCGACCGAAATGGTGCCGACTTGTTCTTCTGCACCTTCGTCGGTATCTAGCCGAATGCGGTAGATATAGACGCCTGGGGACACCAGACTGCCGTCGGATCGGCGGCCGTCCCAGGAGTACTCTACTACTCCGGTTTTGATCTGCGTGGTAGCCAAGGTCTGCACCTCGTGGCCCGATAGGTCGTACAGGGCCACTTGCAGGGGCCGGCGCGCGACCACTTCGCGCACGTCAAAGGAAAGTTGCATGGTATCGTTGACGCGGTCGTTGTTGGGGGTAAAAGGGTTGGGATGCACTCGCACATCCGTCAACAGCCGACCACCTACGCGGGTGCGCACGGCCAGCACATCGCCACCGTAGCGGAAGGTGGCGTTGCCCGGCTGTACGCGCTGCTTGATGCGGTCGGGATCATCGCTGTTGTACACCCAGCCGGCAAATTCAGTGCCGAAGCGCAGGACCGGCACTTGGAAGGCGACCTCCACTTGCTTGAAGCGATCAGTCTCCGGGTCTGACAGCTTGCGGTCTAGCGACACGATGAAGCGGTCGGTCAGCACTTGGGGCGGGAAGGCCGCCAGATTGACCTCCACGCCGCCGATTTTGACGTGATAGACGGTGTCAACTTGGGTATGGGTGCCGATCTCGAGTCGGTCAAAGCCCGTGTCGCCGGTCTGGAAATCCGGGCGCACCACGTACGTGAAGTGCTGGGAGCGGGCGTCGTCGACTTCGATCGGCCAGATCTCGCCCAGTAGGGCGGAAGCCGACAGGGAATGGGCTAGCTGAAACTGTAGCTCGTCGAGGCGAGGGGCCTCGGTTTCAGTGGCAAACAAGGTGACCTGCAACTGCATGTAGCGCCGTGGAGAGGGCGACTGCAGGACTGTGCCGTCGGCCCAAGCGGCCGCCTCCTGAGCGTGGTCGCGCAAGCCGTCCTCAAAGTCGTAGGGAGGCGACCAAAAGCTCCAGTGGTCGCGGTCGTCGCTCGCGGACGGGCAGGCTGAAGTGCTCGTCAAAGCTGATTTCCTCGGCCTCGCCGGTAATGGCGTTGGGTTCCCAGTAGATGTGGGGGTTGTGGTCGGTGCCCGTGCGGGTGCGGATTTCGACTTGGGTGCCGGGGGGGCGCTGGCCACTCCAGCGAATTTTGCCCCAGTTGATGGGTTGGCCAAAGTCGAGGATGTCGGTTAGATAGCGGGCTTTGCGCACAAAGCCTTGTCCGTAGATTTCTACCTCGGCGATTTCCCAGTCGCGCACCGGGTCCAAGGCGCGGATGGCGACCCAGCGGATGTGCTGCAGGGGGAAGCGAAAGTCGACCACCACATCGAGGTTTTCGCGCACGCTGCGCAGAATGCTATAGGCCGAATCGTTGCTCACCCGATAGCCGCCGAGGCCGGCCGAGGAGAAGGACTTTGTGCCAGCGCAATCCTTTGGGGACCGCGAAGGCATCGTCGGCGATGGGGGCGCTGTTATTGGCTATACCTATTTCGTACCACTCGAGAAAGTTAGCGGCAAAGCTCTCTTCACCAAATGTGTCGGGATCGGGTTTAGGCTCGGCCATAGCGGCGATGATATGGGCGTCTTCGGTCTTGCTGAGCCGGGGATAGAAGCGGATGCGGTTGATGGGCATTTCAGCGCCGAAATTGGTAATGGTATTGTTGCGGAAGCCGCGCCCCACCCCTGGAGGTGCCCCCACGCGCTGGACGAAGATGCGGAACATGGCCGTGGTGCGGTCGCCGTCGTAGGCCCGCAGAGTACTGGGCAGAGTCATGCCCATGAAGGCCGAATTCTCGCCTTGGGTGACGCGGATATTGCCGCCCAGATCGTGAAAGGGTACTTGGCTCTGGCCGTTTTGGTCCCAACTGACGATGTGGGTCAGGTTCAAGTTGGGGTCAACCCAAGACGGAGTCATGGCCCCATCGGCGTAGTCAATCCACTGGGGGGACGTGCCCACTGACTCGGTTCGCACTACTTGGCCGTCGGTGCCGTACACGGTGTAGAAGCCGCCTTCTTCGCCTTCCAGAGCGAGGGGGATGGTCCAGGGATTGCCGTCCTCTCCGCCCAGCGCGAATTCGGCCCGATCGCCCGGTGCCGGACTCGCCAGCGCAACGACCAGCCATAATACCCCGTGTTTTCTCATGCAGTCCCCTTTGGCGAAGAACTAAAAAAAAGCCCGTGTTCCAGCGTGGAACACGGGCTTCCGAGAGTTGCCCTCTAGCTGGATTGAGGTGATTCCAGCGGAGACGCCACCTACTTAAAGTGGGACTTAATGCGGCCCCAGCTATCGTCCTCGACTGCAGTAGAAGCGACAAAGGCCGGATCCGGCTCGGCTAGGAACCAATCGTTGACAGACGAACAGCAATTATCAAGCGTGCTCCAGTAGCCGCAGCAACCGGGGGTGCGATAGTTGTTGAAGTCGCCGTCGTTGTCGATCTGGACGATGGAAATGTGGATGATCTGACCTTCTTCCAGATCCCATACCTCCAAATCGTCGGGCTGGTAGCCGCCCTCTAGGCCTACGGGGTACGAGCCTATGGGCGTGAGACCCATTTCGTAGTAATAGGTGCTTTCGCCGAATTCGTCGCCATCCCAAGTGTAGTTGAATTCGAGCCAATCAGTGCCGGGCCATATCCACTCGGTGCCGGTCA
>JAGWBY010000034.1 GCA_021295675.1 Candidatus Latescibacterota bacterium
TCTCTCAGCACCGGCGCATCTTCTGACATCGCCAAGCGATAACTTCGCGTTCGTAGTGGTTACTGCGTTACTACCTCAATCTCAGCAAAACTAACTCATTTTGCCTCACCCCAATTCCGCCCGACCCCTGCTTCGACGCGAATCGGAACGCGAAACGGCCGACCCTTTGCGTCCTCCACGGGCGACTCCATGACCGACACGATGAGATCGACGTATTCGCCAGCCTTGTCCCGAGGCGCTTCGAGGAGCAGTTCGTCATGGACCTGCACGAGCATCCGCGTTTCTGACGGGAGCACGTTGTCTAAGGCGATCATCTTGTCGCGGCAAATATCCGCGGCAGTGCCCTGAATCATCGAGTTAAAAGCGGTTCGAACGTTGCCCCTGGCCGAACATGTTGACGATATGTCCATGCCGGCGCGTATAAGCAAGCACATCCTCGCGGATCTGCCGCACGTTTTTATAGGTCGTAAAGTAGGCTTCAATGAACGCTTTTGCTTCTGTGAGCGAAAGCCTCGTCGCAGACGCCAGCGCCTTCGCGCCCATTCCGTAGATCAGTCCAAAGTTGAGCGCTTTCGCCTGCTCCCGTTCCTCGGCAGTCACATCTTCAATCGGTTTGTTGAAGATGTCCGCAATCGTCTTTTTATGGAGGTCGATGTCCTGTTGGAACGCCTCCATCATCTTGGGGTCCTGGGCGTAATGAGCGGCGCAGCGCAATTCGACCTGCGAAAAATCCACATCGATCAGAACGTGGGCCTCCTCGGCGACGAAAGCCGAGCGGATAGTCGCGCCTCGGGGGATTGCTTGCAAGTTCGGATCGTTGGAGGAAAGACGTCCGGTGATCGTCCCCGTCTGATTGAAGTTGCAGTGGATGCGACCCGTTTCCGGCAAGACGAGTTGCGGAAGTTTATCGACGTAGTTCGCCAGCAGAGTCGTTAGTTCGCGGTGTTCGAGAATGAGCGGGACGACGGGGTGGCGGTGGCGCAGGGATTCGAGCGCCCATTGGTTGACGGACTGCCGACCACTGCGCGTTTGGCGGTCTGACGGCAGATCTAGGTCGCAGAACAACACTTTGCCGAGTTCGACGGTTGAATTGACGTGAAATCTCCTGCCGACATGCGCCCATATTCCCTCTTCCAGTTCGCGGATGCGCAGCCGGTATTCGTCCCCGATGCGCTTGAGATGGTCAATGTCGAGGCAAATGCCCGTCTGTTCCATCTTCCGCAGAATGCGCATCGTCGGCAACTCGTATCCGTAGTATAGATGGGCGAGCGTCGGCAACTCGTCGATTTCCGCTTTGAACAATTCGTACAGGCGGAACGTGTAGTCCGCGTCGGCGCAGGCGTACTCGGCGAGGTCGGGATTTTTGCCGAACAGCGTCAGTTGATGGAGATCCGCAAAGTCAACGGCTTCCTCGTCGAGCAGGTCCCGCGCGAGCCGTTTGAGTGACTTCGGGCGGTTTTCGTCGAGCAGGTGGGCCGCGATGAGCGTGTCGAAAATCTCCGCGCCTTCGAGGTCAATGCCGTGCCGTTCGAGGATCGTTAAATCGAACTTCGCGTGGTGGAACGCAAGCCGCTTTTGCCGCAGCATCTGCTGCAACTTCGGCGCGTCGATCGCCTCTGCGGGCAGCCAGAACGCGCGGCGTGGCTCGCCGCAAAACGAAATCCCGGAGAGGCGCGCGCGCAGCTTGTTCAGCGAATCGCCCTCCGTATCGACGGCCAGCGCGGCGTACGGCGCGATTTGCGACAAATCGCTCAGAACGCGGTAGTCCTTCTCCGCCATGAATCGCCTCTATGAGAATCGCCAACCTGCTCAGCGCAAAAACTGCAATGCGTAGAGCCGCGCGTCCCGCATCTCAAAGCGCAGCCGCACCGGTGTACCCGCTAACTTCCCAATAGGCCCACGCCAACTCACCTCCTTGCACACCCCATTGCCCATCACCGCCTCGGACGCTTGCACCGCTTGCCCGTTTTCATCGAGCACTTCCACCCGCAGCCACCCTCCGGCCCCGCCATCGAAGTTCAGCACCAACCGCTCGCCGGCAAACTGCAACAGCGGCGTCGTGAAAGCCCCACCACCATAACCAGCCTCCGCCGCCACAAACCCATCTAGCCGCAACGAGGCGCGAAAGATCCCGCTCGCTCGCGCCTTCCCTTGGTCCTCCCTACCACCGTGCCGCCGCGCCGTGCCATTGTAATAAAGCCACAACTCGTCGCCCACCGGAATAAACCACGGATTGGCAAACAGCATCCCGCTCAACAGGCCGCCGTCCCAACCTTGGCGCAAAAAGGCCCGGCGCTCCCCCTGCCGCTGCCAGTTAATCCCATCGCGGCTGCTCAGCAGTTGCACGTCCATGGTCGCCGGGAAGTCGTCCTCGCCCCAGTGATAGTACGCTGCCGGCAGCATGAAATAGGCGTCCTGCGCCGCATCGTACTTGGTCGCGCAACTGGTGTAAAAGTCGATATTGGGCCGGGGATCGTCGCGCTGGAACGGCACCGGAATCTGCAAATCCTCTTCGTGGACCAATGCCTGAAATCGGGCGAGGTTATCCGCCCAACGCAGCGGTACGAGCCCTTGCCCTCGGCTGCTTCGGACAAGTGCTGAGTCTCCCTAACCCGCGTATAGCCCACGTATAGTCCAAGCCGGTCGTCCCAGAAAAACATATTCTGCGTGTCGCACATCGTCCGCGGCGGATTCGGCTGGTCTGGATAGTACTGCCAGTGCAGCCCATCGGCCGAGTACATCGCCCACAGTCCCGGATCAATGCCCTGTGCCCGCTCCTCATCGGTCGGCTGGAACTTGGTCCACAACTTGTAGCGCTCCTCGGCTGCCGCCCGCTCGTCGCGCAACACAGTCGCCCCCTGCATGCTCTGCTGCTCGACCAACGGCGCGACGATATTGTTGTCCCGGCTGCCGCGAAATTCCACTAGGCCCACCCATCCGCGGATTCTGCGTAACCCAGCCGCCGCGCCCCCTCCATCGGCAATCCCGTTTGCATGGTCGCGTCGTACCACATCCGCCACTGACCATCCGCCTCTCGCCACACCGTGTTGTACGCCCCAATACCCCACTCCTCCCACACCCGATCCGGCCACAACACCGGCTCGGGATGCTGCACCGGCGTCCCCATTTGCAACGCGATCCCCTCGCGCTCGGCAAAAAATCGCTCGTCGATAAAAAGCTGCTTCCTGTCGCCTATATCCAACATGAATCTACTCCTTGGCGGGAAACGAATACAACGCCTATCGTTGAGACGTCTTTGGCCGTCTTGCAAAGGCCCTATCCAACAGTCGGCCGGTCTCCTCAACCACCATCCCAAGAGCTTCCGGTACGAGCTTGGTCCAGTAGCGGGTCTCCACCTCGTGCCCCCCGCGCTGAAAGGCGTCTGGTATCGGCAAGTAACCACAGTACATGTTGCAGCAGTGGGCCACTAAGGTCGTCGCGGCGGGAGATGCCATCTTAATCTGCAGTTGCCCCTCGACGAAGGGCTCCCCAGCGAGTCCCACCAGAGCGGTGCTGCCTAGGCGCATTACCTGAATCTCATAGCCCAGATCCTGCTCGCGGCGGCGCTGGAGATCAACGCTGACGATGGAGGCCGACTGAATCCACTCGCTGTCCACTACTTTCGTCCCCGGCGGGACGGGCGAGCCGCCCTCGTAGCCCCGATAGGCCCTACTTTCGTTCCATACTGGTTGCGGATTCTCCGCCAGCACCTGCTGCGCTTTTTGCAGGGCTTCGGATTCGACCGCGCGAATAGGTATAGGCAACAGCGTCCCCGCCACATCGAGTTCATTCGACTCATCCAGATCGCTGTGCTCCAGCACGCGCCGAGTAACCTCGGCCAACATGCGGCCCATGCGGCGATGATCGGGCCGGTAATCGGGATCGAAGGGATCCCAGGGATTGATGTTGCCACAGCATCCGTTTGCCACCAGCGCCACGCAGTCCGGGAACAGCCGCTCCACTTCCTCCGCCCAAGCGCCGGGCCAGTCCGCTGAGATGACGGCTTGTGGAAACACGTTTACCGGATGCCCCGTGTGGTGCAGAATCAACGCGATCGGTCGTGCGGAGAGACTCTGTACGCAGAGAACACCCACTTCGGGATCGGTGGGGCCTTCGAGATAGCGGATATAGGTAGGCCCTAGAGGCTGCGGCCAAGAAGGACCGGGCATACGCGCCGTGCCATCGTCCGTAATGGCCCTGCGGTTGAACTGAATGCGCCCCTCAATCCCACTGCCAGCTCGCAGCCGCGCAGGCTGAAGACCGGCGGCGGCCTCCCGCACGGCGGCGAGAATCCTGTTTACAGCGTAGTCCTCATAGGCACGCACGCCCCCCGCCAGCCATTCGAGTTCGTCCGGCACCGGCGGGAAGTCGCGGTCGAACATGAAGACGCCAAGCGCAGGAGCCGCGTGTACCTGTGTGGCATGTATCATCACTGCCTCGGGTGGAATGCCCTGATCGCGCGCTATCGCCTCCCGGATACGCGCCGACACCGTTTCGGTAATGATAGTAACATCCAAGCTGATGAAGCAGAGCTTGGTGTCGCCGCTAGCTAGCACCAACGCGCGCGCATACAACGGGGAATCCACGTACTTGCCGGGCCGGAACCAACCTACTTCGCCCGCGAGGGATATATCCCGATCTGGAGTGATCTCGACTCGCGCCGCATTCGCCATCAGTGTATCCATAAACACCTCGCTCGGCTCTTCGTTATTCCAAGAACCATCTCAATGGTCACCAATCCGATCAAAGCGGAATCTCCCTTCGTCGGTCATGGGATACCTCGCAGTGAAGTCTGCTCCCCATACTCTATCCCGCCGATGCAGCCAGGGCAAGGATCATCTAAAACCTTATTGACACCGCGCGTCAGACCTCATAAATAATAAGGCCGTTACGGCCCCCAATTTTCTCGATTATACTGACGAAAAACGAAGGAGTAAACATGACTACTGCACGCGAAGAACTCGTCTTTTCCGATGCGTTCGACGGCACCCTCGATCCCGAGTGGACTTGGCTGCGCGAACATCCCGGCTTTTGGCGCTTGCAAGACGGCCTAGAGATTCGCGTCGAACCGGGCGTGGCCCCTACCGTGCAAAACGCGCTTTTGCGCCCGGCCCCAGATCGCAGCGCGGGGACCTGGGCCATAGAAGTGACAGTGTTCAACCACACCCATCCCATCCAGCAGTACGAGCAGGCCGGCATCACTTGGTACCAAAACGGCGAGCCTATCTTCAAGCAAGTCAAGGAACTAATCGACGGCGATCTCTACATTATTCCCGGCCGCAAACCCATGCCCACCCAGAGCGTGCGCCTGCGCCTCATCGTCACCGCCGACTCTTGGGAGGCCCAGTACCGGCCCGAGGGCGAGGACCAATTCCACACCGCAGATCGAGGCGAGTTGCCTCCACCCGGCGACGATCAAGTCAGTATCCAGTGCTACAACGGCCCTGAAAACGCCGAGCACTGGATCCGCTTTCGGGACTTTCAGATTAAACGCCTCTGCTAGCGAAACCAGTCGTAATTCAATCCCAGCGACCGATCCTGCAACGGCAACTCCACCCGCTCGCCGCCCTTCGCTGCGGAAACTTTTAACGCCACTTCCACCTCCAACGCCACGCCCACGCGCCGCCCCGAATTCTTCGGCTCCTCCATCTCCCCGGCCAAACACCGCATTACATCATCCACGCAATACACCGCCCCATACGGCACATTGAACTGCGGCTGCGGCCAATCCAGTTCCGCCACCGCTGACCCCGCTGGCCCCTCCACCTGCTGCCACAACCGCCATCCCTTGCCGTAGTCGAAGACCATCTCCCCGCGCTCACCGCACAACCGCACGCCCGGTGCTCCCTTGCGAAAATGCACCACCGTCCCATCCGCAGCCACCAACATTCCCTGACCGGCGAACTCATCGCTGCCCGACTCCCGTCGCGGCTGATCCCCCGTACCGACCACCCAAGCTGGAGGCGCGTCGAGGAAATAAGACCAGTTCTGATGCTGCGCCCCAGCGCCTGGGGCCTCGATCGACACCAACTCGCCGATCGCTCCTTCGGCAATCAGCGCCTTGGCCCGCGCAAACGAAGGATGAGTCGTGGTAATCGCCCCGCAACACAGGGGCACCTCGGCCTCAGCGCAGGCACCCACCATCCGATCCACTTCCTCTAACGTATGCACCATCGGCTTTTCCGTGACGATGCCCTTGGCCCCACACTCAACGGCCAGACAAGTAAAATGCGCGCGGTATTTGGTGTTGGTACACACCGCGACGATATCTGGCCGCTCCTTTTGCAGCATGGCCTCAGCGTCCTCATAGAGCACCTCAATCCCATAGCGCTCGCCAGGTCGCGGTCGGCGGCAATGACCGTCTCTACCTCGGGCCGATCCCACAGTGCCTCGGCATACGAGGTGGGGTTGCCCTCGTCGCCGGGATGGTCGTAGTGGTGAAACTTGCGATGGATGTCCAATGGCGGCGTGGGCCGGTCAATATCGTCGATTGCAAAGCGATCCCCGATCCGGCTAGCCAAATCGTAGAGCAGGCCCATCCAGCCTAGGCCGATAACTGCGGCGCGATACATGAGCAATCTCCTTTATAGTCGAAGTCAATCGGCCCGCAACACTGCGTTGTGCGCGGCCAGATCCCAAGTCTCGTTGTACACCAGCGGCTGGGCCCGTGTGGGCGGGTAATCGGGGGGCGGATTATTGGGATCGAGCAATTCCAGCCGATCGCGGCCCCGTGGCACATCGAGCCATGCCCGCTCCTCGGGCGCGGCTTGTACCGGACGCCGCAAAATAAACTCCACCCGGTCGCGGCGCGAGAAGGTGCACGTCGCTTCCATCCCAAGTCGCCAGATCCGGCAGCAGTACCGGGCCGGTACATATCTGGTACTGACCATCGGCCGCATTGAGATTCATGACGTTGATCGGATATTCGAGCTCGACCTCAATGCCACTCGCCGCGTCCTGATACACCGAGCGGGCGTTTTGCGCATCGCCGGCAAAGGTCGAGGCCACAATGGCGTCTGCTTCCTCTAGCGCCTCGGATGCGGGATAGGAACGAATGTCGATGGTGTAATCCTGGTACGCATCCGCCAGCGAGCGAGCGCTGACCGCTTCAGGCTCCGTACTCGGCCGCTGGGCAATCGCCGGAATCGAGGAGCGGCTAAAGGCCATCCGCCACTCACCGCTGGGGATCTGGAACAGGTTTTCGCTGGCAATGGTGTATTCGCTGCGGCAGGGTGCGCCCAAAAAGAGTTCGGCTAGCTCGGCCCCACCGCTGTCCCGCAAAACGCAACGAGCCTCCAAGGTAAAACGCACGTGATAGACCTGACCGTGCTCGCCGACGAAACCGCCGGGCCACTTGTAATAAGGGTCCGACTTCCAGGGATGGGCCTCCCAAGTAAAGGATGAACGAGGGAAATTGATCATCACCGTCTCCTGCCGGGGAACTTGCCCCGGCTGCTATGGGTTCGCATCTTTTACTGCGCCAGATTTTGTAGTATAGCACAAGGCATCCTTAAGTACAAAATGCCTGATTCACTCTCACATCAATAGCCAAGGAGATTTCCATGACTCGTCCCAATGCGCTCCGTTTCGCCTGGGTTGCCGCTTTGGCATTCGCTCTTACCGCCGAGGCGACTTTGGCGGAAACCTACGTGGTCGATGCTTCGCACTCTTCAGTCGATTTTAGCATTCGCCACCTCGTCGGCCGCACCAAGGGCCGCTTCGGGGACTTCAGCGGCACTATTACCTACGACGCTGCCAAGCCCGCAGCCTCCAGCTTCTCCGGCACCATTCAAGTCAAGAGCATCGACACCGGCAACGAGCGCCGCGATGGCCACCTGCAAAGCGACGACTTTTTCGGAGCAGAGACCTACCCCACCATCACCTTCGAATCTACCGAGGTGACCAGCACGGGCGAAAACACCCTCAACCTCAAGGGCAAGCTGACCATGCACGGCACCACCAAAGAGGTCACCCTGCCCATCGAGATCCTCGGCACTGGCATCAATCCGAGGGGTGGCAAGGCGCAGATCGGCCTAGAAACTAATTTTACCATCCTCTGTTCTGATTACGGAGTCAATAGCTGGGAACGCTTCAGTGCCGTACTCGGAGACGAAGTAAAAATTCAGGTATTGATCGAGGCCAACGCAGAATAAGTCAAGATCAGCTAGCCAAGCGGAACCAATCGGCCATCCATTCAAAGTACTCGACGAGGAAGGCGTGGTTCCCCTTTGGCTGGCGAACCTCAAAGCGCTCTGGACAGCCCGCCTCTGCGTACGCCTGCGAGACGACCGGGATCAGCTCGTCAAATAGCGCGACAACAGAAGAGAAAGCCATGAAAATACTCATTACCGGTGCCGCCGGACAGATCGGCTCCACGCTCGTCAAGGGGATGGGACAGCGCCACCAATTGCGCGGTTTTGACCGCGTGGAAATGCCCGACTTAGAAGATAGCTTGGTGGGCGATGTGGCCGATTATGAAGCTTTGTTGGCAGCCGCCGAGGGCATGGAGGCCATCATCCATTTGACGGGCGTCGATGGCGAGTGGGAAAAGGCCCTGCCCAACAATTTCATCGGCACGTACAATATGCTGGAGGCAGCCCGCATCCAAGGCGTGCGCCGGGTGGCGTACGCCAGTCGCGCCGGGGTACACGGCCCCTTGCCCGAGGACGTTATGCGCCGCGTTAATATGCCTCCCCAGCCCCTCGGCTACTATACGGTCAGCAAGCTATTCGGCGAACACATGGGCTATTCCTACGCCCATAGACACGACCTAGAGTTCGTCGCAGTGCGCATAGGCAATTTCAGCCTCAAGCGCGATCAGCCCGAGCACCCGCACCAGCTCAGCCACGGCGATGCCGTGCGGGTCTTTGAGCAGGCCGTGGTACACCCCGGAGTGCGCTACGAAATCGTGTATGGAGTGTCGGACAGCACTTGGCCGCGCTACGACCTCGACCACGGACGGCGCGCCATTGGCTACTATCCGCAGGATAAATCGGACTGGCGGCCCGAGGAGGAATAAGCTGTGATCAAATTGAGCACAATGGCCCGCGAGACGCCCACTGCCACCATTGATCAGGTCGTCGAGCAGGCCCGCCAGTTGCAGTTGGACGGCGTCGATTTCCATTTGTCGGGCATGGACCGCAGCACCCAGTACATCAACCACGTCAAGCGTCTCTGTCTCAAGAGCGGCTTAAACATTGGCTACGCTGGAGCCGGCAGCTTTGTGGGGCCGCCCGAGGACCGGGCCAAGCGGATGGAGCAGGGCCGCTCCGACGTCGATGCCGCGGCTTTGCTAGGAGCACAGGTGCTGCGCGTTTTCGCGCGCCACAAGTGGCCGAACACCGTCGAGGAACAAGAAGCCCTGTGGCGTCCGATGATCGAGGATTTCCAGGCGATTGCCGGCTACGCGGCCCAACGCGGGGTCATGGTCGCCTTGCAAAACCACGACAACGGCAGTTTCGCCATGACCGCAGACCAAGTGCTGCGCATTCTGCGCGAGACCGAGCGCGACAATTTCAGCTTCCTGTTGGATACTGGGCAGTGGCTGGGAGCTATTGGCTCGCATCCGCGCGGCGAGTTCGATCCGAATGTCGATTTGTACAAAGACTATCTGGAGCCGACTGCTCCGTTTGCCACGTACGTGCGGGCCAAGATCTACAAGATCGACAGTGGCGTTGAGGAGTTTATCGACTACAGACGCGTGTTAGAAATTCTGCGCGGGGTAAATTTCAACGGCACGATCGGCTTGGTATTCGAACTGGGCGAGTTCAACAGTTGTAGCCATGCGGAATGCATGCGCTTGGCCGTGGCCCATTTGCGCGAAGTGATCGCCGCTAGCTGATACAGGATTCCGTTCCATGCGCCGCTAACCTTATTGCCTTATCTTCGTAGGGCCAACTGAAAGGAATAGCTATGTCCGCACCTGACCCCAGCACCGCCAAGCCCCTCCTCTTTCAACAAAGCCGCGTCGGCTACGTCGATATAGACGAGATTGACCTACCCCGGACCAACGCCGCCGGCAAGCCCGTGATTGATCCTACCCCAGAACAGAGGTACTTGTTCGACACCCAGGGTTGGTTGTTGATACCCGGTCTGCTCAGCGAAGACGAAGTGGAGGAGATGCGGGCCTTTTGCTACCGCTTGCACCAAGATCCGGAATCGCTACCAGAGTCGCAGCGTAGCCCTATTGGCGGCCCTTTGGAAGAACTGACCGACCACCCCTTTATCGTCGGTTTTATGAACGAATTTCTCGCCCATCCCGACCTGTCGAGCCAGGACTGCTACGGTTTTCGCATGGAATCGACCAGCCTAGCTATGCGCCAGACCGGGGAAGGAGGCTTTGGGCCCCACAACGGCAATGGCCTGTGGCGCTTGCCCGGCGACGGACACAACTACCGTTGCGTGCCCGGCAAGGCGCGCAGCAGCTTGACCTGCGTGGTGTGGGAATTGAACGAGGTCGAGGCCAGTGGCGGCGGCACCCTGTTCATCAGCGGCAGCCACAAGGCCGCCTTCCCTTTACCCGCTGGAGCGCAAAGCCTCGATTCAGACCTTTGGACTCGCTACACGTGTCCGGCCGGCTCCCTACTCATTTTCGCCGAGAGCACCACCCATACCGCTTCTCCATGGGGCAACTCCAATCACGAGCGCTGCGCCATCTTCAGCCGCTACAATTACGTCGATAGCAAATGGCACAAGTGGCAACCCCATCCCGAGGCGCTAGAAGCCATGCCGCCCAAGCGCCGCACGCTCTTCCGGCCCGTCCACGTCGAAGGCAATCTGATATAGTGCGCGACAGTAGAATCGAAAATCAGTGATCGTCGCCCGAGTAAATCCACATAGATTGAGTTCTACCAGCCCGTTCAAAACCGAGCTTACTGTAGAAGTTGATCGCCTCGCCATCCGCAACCAGTATGTGCTGATGAAAGCCTTCGTACATCGACATGAGTCTTCTCATTAATGCCGATCCAATTCCCCGTCGTTGATAGTCTGGATGAATCAGCAAATGGGGATAGTACACAACTAAATGACCATCGGAGATCGCATTTCCTAATCCTATCAAACGATCTCCATCCCAAGCAGTCCATAGCGAATGTGAGTTTAGTAAGCCGTTGCGAAGCGCAGTCGGCTTCTTGGCCGCGGACCAATCATTCGCTACATACAGTTCCCGTATGGCTTCCAGCGAAATATTGCGCGTATCGCTATAGGAAATCACTGCGCTAGTCATAAACGCTCACATAGTGTTCCACTTCGGGAAATGGGTCGTAAAAGTGATGTAACATCTTGCGCCACTCTTGGTACTGTTCAGATCCCCTAAAACCAACAGTATGATCTTCAAGCGTTTGCCAGTTCACCAGTAGGATATAACGGTTACCTTTCTCAATACAGTTCTGGAGCTGATGGGAAATGTAGCCGTTCATACTTGATATAATCTTTTGCGCCTTGCCAAAAGCAGCCTCAAACTCCTTCTCACGACCGGGCTTAACGTCTAGTATTGCGACTTCTAAAACCATTTTTAGCTAGGACTCTTTCTGACTTTTTAACACTAGCGTCATGGCGACCAAGACCACAACAAGGATGACTAGGCCGCCAAGGACAGCCATTTTGAGCAACTGTCTATACATCTCTAACGACGGCACTTCCGTCAAAAAAAACGATACCACGACGACAATCACGACGATCCATGCCGCTAGCCGCAGCCGATGAATGGATTTAGGCAGATTTCGCCTGAAGAGGGAAGGGATACCATCAGAAGCTATGCTTGCGATCGTATCAAATAGAAGATTCATCTGTCTTGTGCTTATTTGCGAAGGCAATTAGCCAGTTTCTACCGGCACCATGCAACCGTAGTAAAAGAACTCTCCGGTTGTTCCAACTGAACCTTTCCAGCCAAGATCGCGCAATTGCCGTTCCAACTGAGTCGGGTCGTGGAATACTTTTACGATGTTAAACGTCTGGCCATCGTTCAGCTTCCGTTCCATTACGCCAGAATCGTCGATTGCAGCGTGATCCCGTGCAGTTGATTCCTGAGTTGCCAGACCATCGACAAAGAAAGCTCTACCCCCCGGTTTTAGGGCAGCGCGAACCATCTCCCATAATCGATTGAATTGCTGTGCCGGAACGTGCGACAGCCAGAAACCAAAAAAGACAAAATCATACTTTTCGGTCGGCCACCACTCAAAAAGATCCGCCACCACGTACTGCACCGGAGCATCACCGATCTTGGTGCGATTGATCTCAATCGTCTCGGGAGAAGCATCTATGGCCGTCAAGTCAGCGGCACCCTGCACCAAACATGTTGTCCACAATCCCGTGCCGCAAGCAAGCTCAAGACATTTGCCGAACGGCCGCTCTCGCTCCAGTGCCGATCGCACAGCGTCCAACTCTGCATGCCACTGTAATTTGTGCTCGTCGCCCCGGTCGTATCGCCCCTGGCGCGAATGCCACTCGTCATACTCGTCAGCGCGCGCCCGATAATAGGCGACTTGTTCCTGCAGAATTGATTTGTCAACCATAATTTGCCTCTCAATTCTTTATCGAAGTTTAAGAATTTCTACTCGTTTGCGATTTCGATACTAGACCTGCACCGTCACAATGTCAACCATAGTTATCAACCGACTCCTTGTCGAAGTGCCGTCACAATGGGTTGAAAATAGCCAGACTGCTCAGGCTCGTGCCAAGTGATTTTGGCAAATCCGGCTGACTCCAAGGCCGCAGTAAGCTCGCTGCGTCTCATCGCTCTGTAGCGAGTCCTGATCTCCTTCACCCGCCATTCATCTGTTACCTGATTCATAATAAAAAGCCGCAGTAGATAGGTATCTGATTTCTTGGACCAGTCCCAGATCTGAAACACTATTACTTCTTCCTCACGTGTACCGCCGGGATTCATAGCTATAAACGATGGTTTTTCGGCGAGCAACCGATCGTAATCGCGGATACTGGCAACGAACAATCCTTTGTCCGTCAGTACGTGCCGGATATTTCGCAGAGCAAGAGCTAAATCTTCGTCAGTCAAAAGGTGCGGCAGGGAATTGTCACAGCTAATCACTACGTCGAATTTCTGATCAAACGCGCATTTTAACTCGCGCACATCGGCAACCGCGAATCGCATATTGAGCCCTCGCTTGTCAGCTTCTAATTGCGCCCTTACGACCGCCTCCGAGCTAAGATCGGACGCAAAAACTTCGTATCCTCGCTGCGCCAAGCCAATTGCCTGAGTGCCGATTCCGCAGGAACAGTCTAGGACAACTGATGCACTCGCTGAAGACTCACATCGAATCAACTGATATAGCACGGACGACTGCCGTTCGATTGCCGATTCCCAATCTGCGTAAACGTGATGATAATTAGCAGCCAGATCGTCGTAAAAACGTTTGACGGATTCACTCATATTGACGACTCTCTCAACGAGTCTATGCTTCTTGGGACACTATCGATCACCCGGAAGTTCCACATAATCAATTTCCATCGGCTGCTTGAGCCGCTCTTCCAGTTCCAGCAGATCTGGTCGGCCGTCCGGCACATCCATATCTATAGTCCCTCACTTTCATATACGCCTTCTCTGCCCGCGTCCACGACACCTGAATGCCGTCCTGTGCAATGGCTATGCGAGAATGTGTCATATGTCCCTCGCCAATGAGCTGAAGAAGAAGAGCTAATACGCCAGACTCTGGACGCGCTGTAATCCCCTCAATCTCGTCGTAAACGACCCAATCCCCAAAATCCAGCAAGCGATAGGTAATCACCTGATGATTAGTCACCCTAACATTCGGCGTCGAAAGCGTATCTATGTACGAATACCGGCCTGGTCTGCCCGGCCCGTCCTTCCATCTGACCCGCACATTTACGGCCAGTTTCGGCATCGGCCCTTCCACCACCTCGCGGATGACCCGATCTAGCCGATAGTCCACTTCCATATTCTGTTCGTAGCGATAGTTCAGCAGGGCGTACCGCGGTGCCGTATGCTCCGTCTGCCCAGTCACCTCCAAAAACGACCGGAACCACTCCTCGTGCCCGATAAACAGGGGCGGGCCGTCCGGATCGCGTTCCCTAGCTTGCCGCACAAGATAAAACACTACCTCCGCCAACCACGCGCCATGGGTCGCCGCTGTTAGTTCATAATCACCATAATGCTGCCGCATCGCCTCCAGCACCTCTGAACGATCCACTACATTATAGTCTCCCTCTACACCTATCGATTGATCCGGTAGCGACAAAAGACAGAGGACAGTTGCGAACCTCAAACTCCCAATGTATTGAAAGCTGGTCATAACCTACATCCGTCTGCGTAAAAGGTTTTTGTATCTAGGGGGTCATTGGACGCTCAGATCGTCAAAACGGCAACGCAAGATTCCTATTGCAGCAACTCGCCGGGGATGCGCGAGCCGGGATATTCGATGGCCGGCACCTCGTCGGTCCAATAGGCGGGAACGGTATCCGGACGCCGGTGCCAAGCCAACACCAATGTGCGGCGTTCGTCGGTCTGATTGCGATACGCCGAATGCAGCACGCGGGCATCGGCCAGCACCAAGTCGCCGGCCTTGACGCGGACATCGACTTGATCGGGATGGTCGCTGAACATGGTCGGGTGATTTTCTTCTATGAAACGCGCCCCTTGCTCGTGAGCTGGCACCATTTCATCGTGTAGGGGAATGCGCTTGTGGTGCGTGCCGGGGATGACTTTGAGGCAGCCGTTTTCCGGCGCGGTATCGCTCAAGTAGTAGGACACAAAGATGATCTGCGGCCACGGCGAACAGCTCAAAGGGTCGTTCCACTGCATCCAGTCCTGGTGCCAGTACAGGGCCGGTTCGCCGGGGTCTTTGGTCAAGAGGATGATGCCGCCCGTGCTGGCAAAGTCGCCTAGGCCCATTTGTCCGAGGGCGCGGCGCGTGGGCGGCCAGTCGAGCAACTTCTGGATAGTCGGGTTGTCCTCCCCGCGCGCAGTGACGTGCTGGCCCTGGTACTTGAAGTCGGGCGGCGGCACCCAGTCCTCCATCATGCGCTCGGTCTCGTCGTGCAATTCCCGTAAGAATTCGTCGCTGAGAATGTTATCGACCACGCAGAATCCATCGCGCAACAACTGTTGGCGTTTTTCTACAGCTTCTTCAGGAGTCATCGAAAACCTCGTCGAAAGGTGTGTGATCAGTACTTCAATCTTGATAAGGCTCGGTGCGGCCTCCGGTCAAGGCGCGGTCAAAGCTAGGGCGCAGCAGTTCGGTTAAAACGGGCGGCAACTCGCCTCGCTGCGCTTTGAGTGCCCACAGCGGCGGCACAGCGTGGGGCGGCTGCACCAAGCCAGTGCGATCGTCGGCTTTTTTGTACGCGTATAGGCTACACCAGCGGGTCTGCCGATCCTCCCCTTTGGGAGCTACGCTGTGTGCTCCGTGCGACAGGCAGCACACGACCGAGCCGGGGGGTAATTCGAGATGTTCGATAGCCAGCGGCTTTCCGGTAATGGGATGGACGCGTCCCTTGAGCCAACCAGCTTCGATCTCCTCGTCGGTGGCCGCTCGGCAGTTGTCTGGGTCGCGGAACAGGTGGCTACCCCGAATGAGCTTTAGACCGCCATCATCATCGACGCTAAAACCCTCGGGATAGCACAGGGTGAGGTTGGTATTGGGCTGGGCTTGGTATTCGGCCACATCGCGGACGGGCCCGCGGTCGTAGCCAGCACCTATCTTGTGGCTGTGCCAGCTACCGCCAGCGTAACCCGGCGGCCGCGTCAGAAGCTGGTTGTGATCGAAATACACAGCCTCCGTGCCCAAGCACAGCTTCTGTAGGTGCAGCATCTGCGGATGGGTCAGCACATCCATGAGGAACGGGACGTGGCCAGCGGGAAAATACTCGGTGAAAACGCTGTGCCGCCGCAGAGTCGGCACACCAGCTTCGTCGGTTTTTTGCGGGGCTTTCTGGCTGCCGCCCAAGGCACTGGCAATGGCCTCGGCGCTGAGTTGGCACTCGGGTGGGCGGCGACCCAAGGTGAGCCAATCTATCTGACTCCAGTCCGCCTGCAAAAGGGCGTCGTTGCGCCGTTGGCCATACTGCAGCGCCTCAGTCCAAGTCTCAATGACGGACGGGGGCACAATGCCCCGCAGCACGGCGTACCCATCGCGCAAATAGGCGTCGCGGTCGAATTGGGCCTCCAGTTTGTCCAAGTCAAAAATATCGCGGCGCTCGGCCTCCAAACGCTCCCAGTCTTCTGCCGTCCATTGTAGAGGCGTCGGCTCGCCGCCGAGGAAGTCCGGCCGACTCGCCCGAGCCAAATCGCTGGTGGAACAGTGTATAAAGCGCTCCCACAGCGGATCGGCCAATTGATCTTCAAGCAAGGGGTTGGGAGGCATTGATATCACGAGCTTGTTCCCTCGTCAACGCTTTCAAAAAGCGACGGAAAAAAGCGATGCGGATCGGCCGGCTCGCCAAAGAGGATTTGCTGCCGCCGGGTCAGGTCGGCCGGCGGTTGCACGCGCCTGTTGGTCCAGGCCATTTGCGAGACGCAGTACTTGTAGAGCAAGGCGCGCCGCTGGTGGTGCCCGTGCCAAGCAGCCGTCCCGTGAGTCAGAGCCTCGGAAAACAAAGTAACAGAGCCAGCCGGAGCCGAGGGGATGATCACACAGGAGGCCTGTTCGGGCGCGTCGGCAATCGGTTGCGGCAGGATAAAATTGCTCTTGTGGCTGCCGGGGATGCAGCAAAAGCCGCCGTAGTCTGGGCCGGCGTCGGTCAAGTTCCAAGTCGCCACGACAAAGCCGTTGAGGATCTGATTGTCGCGCAGGGGATGGTACTGGCCCGGCTGTGCCCCAGAGGTAGGCGACGTGGCACCGTAGTCGCTGTGCAAGAGGCCTCTGGTCATGCCGTGGCGCAGACACAAGCCGTAGATCCGGTCGAGGCGGAAGCAATCGCCCAAGCGGAAGCGCAGTACGGGCATGATCTGGGAATGGTCGAGCAGGTCGATGAAGGGCTGGCCCCAGTCCAAAAAGCCCGAGCCGTCGGGGGCGGCACCAAAGCGGTTGCCCTTTGCCGGCGGCAGGTGCGCGTCGAGCAAGTGGTTGAGAGCGGCCACGTCCTCGGCGTCGAGGACGTTTTCGAGCACCAAATAGCCCTGCACGTCGAATAGGTATTGTAGTGTCTCGAGGTCGTTCATGGCTACAGTGAGGCAAGGGTGGTGAAATCCCGAAAATTGTATCAACGGCCTCCAATATAGCCAGACCTATGGCGTGCTTCAATGAGGATGGGCAGGGACGCCCAGAAATCGTTGCCGTCGAGCTTGCATACACATCATTTTTGATGTATGATGTAATCTATGTCGCAACCTTGGCACATCGTCTATTACGAATCTACAGATGGACAATGTCCCATGCGTGAGTTTATCGATGCTCGGAGTCAACGGAACCAAGCCAAACTGCTCGGTTGGATTGGGCTGCTTGCCGATCAAGGTCCTCACCTGCCTCGCCCTCACGCCGACCTCTTGGAGGACGGGATTCACGAACTGAGGGTTACCTTATCCGGCGATCAAATACGCTGTCTATATTTCTTTTGTTATCGGGATTTTATTGTTCTTACCCATGCGTTTGTGAAGACGACGGGCCAAGTGCCCAAAGCAGAAATTCGGAAAACCCGATCAATGCGGATAGACTTTTTGAATCGGTTCAATGAACGCCAACTGAGAGAGTATTTCTGATGCAGACCTTTGCAGCCCATCTCAAAGAGAAACTCCAAGACGAGCGGTTTCGCAAAATGTATGAGGAGGAGAGGCAGTTGGCTGAACTGTCCCTGCAACTTGTAGTCGCCCGAAATAAGTCAGGTAAATCGCAAAAAGAGGTAGCGCAACAAGCCCAAGTAACTCAGCAGCAACTGTCCAAGTTAGAAAACGGTGCAAGCTGCAATGTTACTACTCTCCTCAAAGTGTGCAAAGCACTGGGCTTAAAACTGGAACTAGAAGAGTCAAAGGAATTGGAACCCGCCGGATAGCATCTCATCTTGCTACATCTTGTTGCTTCATGAGGCTGGAGCGACAACACCCAAGAAATCCGACCGCACCTACTCCTTTCAATAAGATCGGAGGGTTTCAAGGTCGCCTTCCGTACCCACCTCCGCCAACTTGGACCGCAGGTGACGTATCAGGCCAAAGGTTCGCTGAGCACCGAGGCGGTCCTTGTTGAAGATAGCTTTGATAACAAGTTAGAAAACAACAATTTACGAAATTTGACACCAAAACGATAACTTACTGTAAAACAACGATTTATAGATATTCATGCAACAACGCCGAATATATGCGAAGTAGTCAGCTTTCAAAGCAGAGGCTTCAATGAGGCCGGGGCGTTGACTCCCTGGAAATCGCGACAGACTCCACACGGCTTGTCAAAACCTGCCGCGTTTACGGGATAACTTCAAATCCCATCTGTCGAAAGTGGTGGTCCAACGTCAATGCTCGACGGATTCGCAGTTCTCGCATGAGAACAAAGCTGCAGCAGTCGGTAAAGGAGAATTCCTTATCCCGATAGCCGAAGAAGAGCGCCCGCGCCCGTTCTCTTCGCGGTTCGTCAATAGACTCAATCCGCAGTCGAACCGAGCCGTCGATTTGCTGCCACCAAGCTTCAGCAGCATTAAGACCAAGGCGGAACCGGACGGTGGTCAGAGTCTCGTCGATCACATAGTCGGTCGTCGTCAGTATACCTCCTGACGACAGCCATTGATCCCGAGCTTCTCGTACAGCCGAACCCGCCGTATCACTGCTATCCGCGGCTGCAACCCATGCGGCCGTATCCACGAACATTTGCCTCACCGGTACAGCACCTCGTCATGCCGTGCGGCAGCGTCCCCCGATTCGGATGCCCCAACGGGTGGGGCCTGGTACAGCGGATCCGATTCCAGTGGCGCGTTTTCGAGCGGTGGACTGCCAACCGGGACGATGTCGAAAGCCGGACGACTGCGATATAGAACGGTAAATCGCTCCCCGTGTCGCACTTTCTTAACGACATCCTGTAGGCGCTCGCGGAGTTCTTTGGCGCTGATCACCTCTGGCATAGTCACGCTCCCTTCAAGTTTAACTTAAGATAATCTTTTCTCGGAAGCGATACAATCCTGTTCTACATTGATTCTATGAACGCCAACTGAGAGAGTGTTTCTGATGCAGATCTTTGCAGTTCCTCTCAAAGAGAAGCTCCAAGACGAGCGGTTTCGCAAAATGTACGAGGGATGGCATCTACGTCCGGCCTGCACGGAGTCCTCAGTTCTAGTGCCGGAGATACCGTCTGTAGATTCCAGTGCTCAACACCTTTCGGCATCAAAGAGGGTCGCACATAGGCCCAGAAAGCCTTTTGCCCGACCTCATGGATGTGCTCAACGCCTTTCGGCATCAAAGAGGGTCGCATCGTTGCCATTCTTGGTGGTGACAATCCGGCAGTGCAATGTAGCCGCCGGAACCAGTGCCCGCGTCTCGCTGACGCCGACGCGCAGCTTGCATCCGTCCAAATCGAGGCTTTTTCCGGCTAGTCTCAGAGAGCGCGGCAACAGGTCAGATGGCAGGCGCAGACCAAGGCGGGCGTTGGGACCAATCAGCCGCCTACCATTTCCTAGGGGCGTGCCGCGAACGGTGTGCAAACCAATATGCGGATTGCCGTGCATCCATTGATCTTCCTCGGTCTCCAGCATGCGGGAAAGCGCACCATACAGCGCGTACCCATGATCGCTGGGCACTTCCGTGCCGATGACGCGAAACAGAATGTCCAGTATCGGGTTCATATAGCGTTTATGTATCTCGTTTCCTCGCAAGGACTTCGCGCACCACTTCAGCAGTCTCCTCTGCACATTTCCGCAGCAACTCGATTTCATACGGCGTCAGCATCCGAGGGGCGGGCGAGGGGCCTATTAGCCGCTGGAGTTCGGCCGCCGAAGGAGTGACCCCAGTATTCTCGTCCTTGCTCTCTGAAGGCTGCTCTGTGTCGTTGACCTTATCCATCTTCTTTCGCTTCATCGCCTCCTTCCTCACTCTCATCGCCCTCTCCCTCGCTAGGCGGCCCGCCAATCCGCAAAACATGCCCATCCAAATCCTCCACTAGCATCTCCCGCGCACCCCAAGGCTCGTCAACCGGCTCCTTTTTGATAGTCGCCCCCGCCGCCGCATACTCCTCGTGCAGCTTGTCCACATCGCCGACGTTGTAGTAAATCCACACAGGTCGGGCACCCTGCGAATTCTCGGCGAGAAAGACGTGCACCTCGCCATTGGATATGGAGGCAAAGGTCTTGTCATCCTCCTCGGCGGGCCAATCCCAATCCTTGTTGAAACCGAGCACCGAGGTGTAGTGCTCAATGCTCGCCTCGACGCTTGCGACGTTCAGGATCGGCGTCATCGCAGTGAACGCCGTGGACCCGTGATCATTGGCGTGCTCTTCATGGGCGTCGGCGATAGAGCTAACGCCGACGGTGATTCCTGCTACCACTACTGCTGCGGCAATGCTGCGACCTGTCATGGTTTTCCTCCTGTGGGTGAGTTCAATCCGGCAAAATTCGATTGTACCGCGTGCATCGAACCCGGTCAATGTTGACAGCCACTCCCGGCGCGAAGATGTTGGAAACGGTCCATCCATCGGCTCAAAGCTAGCCTACCCCCGCTTCATGCTCGCTCGACGTCAAACGCCGCCAAATTGCGTTCATCCTTACTAAATTCCACGCCAATCAGATAAATCGGCTGCCCCAAGGCGCGATACTTATCCGCGTAGCGCCGCTCCTGCAACTGCGCCATCGCCGCACCCGCAGACGCCAGCTCGACCACCTTGAACTCGAATAGATAGACGTTGCCGTTGAACAGAACGGCCATATCCAAGCGCCCACGGCTACTGCTGTCCTCCACCCGAATATCCAGTCCCAAGCCAGCGAAATAGGAATAGAATACGCTCGCGTAGTACCCCTCGTAATTCGCAATGTCATTGTTAGTGTACCACTCGTAGGGAATGCTGGCGAAAAAAGCGTGGAATAGTGTCTCCAAGCCGGCGAAGTCATTGGCTTCTAACAGCCGATACAGCCGTACGCTGTTGGTCATCTGCCGCGTGGCATCCTGCACCAAGTAGCGCAGCAGGCTGCGGTTCAAGCTCTGCCGCACTTCTCGGTTGGGATAGCCTAGCCGATAGACAGGCTCGCCGCCGAGGTCTCGCTCCTCAGCAATCGTCAGGTAGCCCGTCTGGAACAGCAGCGCCTCGGTCGCCATGTCGTCCACGTCGAAGGTGGACAACAGGGCGCTGCCGCCCTCCATACTGCCCAACTCCAAGGAACTGACGTGGCGCTTGCACAGGGTTTCAACCAAGAACGTCGGCGTGCCGGTCTCAAACCAATAGGCACCGAACTTGCGGCTGTCGAACAGCAGCAGGATGTCGAAGGGGTTGTACACCTTCTCGTCGCCGAGCCAACTGTAGCCGTTGTACCAGTCGCGGATCTGATCCCGGTCCAAGCCCGGTAGTTCCGGTGCGAACACCGTGTCGAGATCTACCTCGGTGTAGCCACAAATAGCGGAGTAGCGCGGATCAATGGTGATGTCCTTGAGGTTGTTGAGTCCAGAAAACAAGCTGACCTTGGAATATTTGCTCACCCCCGTAATGAAGGCGAAGCGGATGTGTGCATCGCTGGATTTGATCATCGCGTACAGATCGCGCAGAAAGTCGCGGTTAGAGCGGGCGACGTCCGGCACCTCCAGCGCATCCAAAATCGGCTTGTCATACTCATCTACCAGCACTACAACGCGCTGCCCAGCCTGCCGACTCAGTGCCCCAAGCAGATGGCGAAAGCACGCCGAGGCGCTCTCGTAACGGGTCGTAACCCCGGCCTCTGCTGCCAAATCTTGTAGTTGCGCCATCGCGTCTTCGTGCAGACCGCCCCGCTCGTAGTAACTACCGCCGCTGAAGTCCAGCCGCACAACCGGATACCGCCGTGACCAATCCCAGTGGTCGTGGATGTATAGCCCCTCAAACAGCGACTCGTTGCCCTCGAACAGCTCTTTCAGCGTATCCAACAACAGGCTCTTGCCAAAGCGGCGCGGACGCGACAGGAAATAGTGCGTACCCTCGTCAAGCAGCCGGCGTATGTGGGCCGTTTTATCGACGTAGTAGCAGTCCTCCTCCCTAATTTTGCGGAAGGTCTGAATGCCAATGGGCAGTCTGAGTTTGATCATGGCGTACGTTACTCCAGATAGAGGATCCGACTTCTATTCCTTCAGACCGGCCAAAGTACCGCGCACGTTGAACCCGGTCAACATTGACAGCCGCCCCCCGGCGCGAAGATATTGGGGGCTGTTCATTCCAAACTAGGAGACGCACAGTGCCCAACGAAAAACCGAATGTAGTCCTCGTCTTCGCCGACCAATGGCGTGCCCAAGCTTTCGGGTACGCCGGCGACCCTAATGTGCAAACCCCCAACCTGGACGCGCTAGCGAGTCGCAGCGTCAACTGCACCCACGCGGTGTCTGGCTGCTCGGTATGCTCACCGGCGCGGGCCTCGTTCCTGACTGGTCAATACCCCCTCACACACGGCGTCTTCGTCAATGACGTAGAGCTAGGCCAAAACGCCACGAGCATCGCGCAGGCTTTCAGCGCGGGCGGCTACGACACGGCCTATATCGGCAAGTGGCACGTCAATGGCCGCGGCCGCTCCAGCTATATCCCGCCCGAGCGCCGGCGGGGCTTCGAGTACTGGAAGGTCCTCGAATGCACCCACGACTACAACCACTCCGCGTACTATGCCGGCGACTCGGACGAACAGCTCGTGTGGGAGGACTACGACGCCTTCGCCCAGACCCGCGACGCCCAAGCGTACCTGCGCGATCGCGGAGACAAACCCTTCTTACTAGTCCTGTCGTGGGGGCCGCCGCACGCCCCCTATCACACGGCCCCGGAAGAGTACCAAGCCCTGTACGATCCAGCCGCTATCGCCCTGCGGCCCAACGTCCCACCCGACTGGGCCGAGAGCGCGAGGGAGTGGCTCGCCGGGTACTACGCCCATTGCACGGCCTTAGACGACTACGTCGCCATGTTGCTCCAGACCTTACAAGAGGAGGGATTGGAACAAGAGACGATCTTTCTGTTTTTCTCGGATCACGGCGACATGCTCGGCTCGCAGGGCATGGACAAAAAGCAAAAGCCCTATGAAGAGTCCATCCGCGTGCCGTTCCTGCTGCGCTATCCGGGGATGGACGCCGCCGAGCTCGACGCGCTGATCGACCTGCCCGACATCATGCCTACCTTGCTGGGCCTGTGCGGCCTACCGATTCCTACCACCGTGGAGGGAATCGACTTTTCCGAGTACCTACAAGGCGGCTCAGATCCCTCGGACGGCACCGCACTCTTGCAGTGCCCCCATCCCTTTGGGCAGTGGTGGACCGGCGTCGGCGGCCGGTCCTACCGGGGCCTGCGCACCCGCCGCCACACGTACGTCCGCGCCTTAGAGGGACCGTGGCTGCTCTACGACAACGAAGCCGACCCCTTCCAACACGACAACCTCGTCGGACAGCCCGGCCAACAGGACCTGCTAGACGAATTAGACGCGGCCCTCACGCGCCGCCTCGCCGCAGCCGACGACCCCTTCCTCCCCGGCCCAGCCTACCTCGAACGCTGGGGCTACCAAGTAGATGCCCGAGGCACCGTTCCCTACACTGGATGAGAAGCGAAACCCCAACCAAAGGAGCACGACATGTATAAAGCTGGAGTCATTGGCTGCCGCGGCATTGGTGTGGCCCACGCCACCGGCATCATCAGTTCAGACCGCGCCAGCCTCGCGGCGGCTTGCGACCTCGACGAAGCAACTCTTCGCGAGTTCGAGCAACGCTGGCCAGACGAAAACCCCACCCTGTACCGCGATCACCGCGAGATGCTCGCCCGCGAAGCGCTGGACATCGTCACCGTCGCCACCTCGGATCACCGCCATGCCGACTTAGTAGTAGATGCGGCCAACGCCGGGGCCAAGGGCATCTTCTGCGAAAAGCCGCTGGCCACCAGCCTCGCAGACGCCGACCGCATGATCGCCGCTTGCGACGCCAACAACACCACCCTGTCGGTCGATCACACCCGGCGCTTCATCCCCCTGTGGCGGCACGCCAAAGAAGATATCGTCGATCAAGGCGTCATCGGCCCGGTGCAATACGTCATCGGCACGCTCTCCGGCCCCCGCGCCATGCTCTTCCGCAACGGCACCCACACGCTTGACGCTATCTGCTACTACGCGGATGCACAGCCCGAGTGGGTAGTGGCCGAGTTGGAAGAAGGGTACGAGGACTACGCCGAGTACCGCGGCGACGGCGGCCACGTACCAGCCACCGAGCCGGGGGCCAACGGATACATTCACTTTTCTGGGGGTGTGCGGGGCTTCTACATCGGCGGCTCCAAGACTACGCCAGCGCCCAAGCAGCAACTCGAAGTAGTGGGCACCACCGGACGACTAGTTATGGTCAGCGACGGCGGCACTCTGTATCGCGGCGAAGAGCCAGAACCCCTCGCGCCGCCCACATGGCCGGTCGAGGGCATTCCCGCCGGCATCCACGAGCTGATCGCCGCCATGGATCAAGGAGTCGAGTCCGTGTCGCCGGGCCGAGCCGGGCACACTGTAGTAGAGCTGATTATCGGGTTTTTAGAATCGCAAAAGAAGGGCAATGTGCCGGTGCCCATCCCAGTGCCGAGGTAATAACTGCTGTTACGCACGGACTTCTTAGGTATGGGATGCTTCGCTTGCGCTCAGCATGACAAGGCAGGAGCGCGGCAGCCTCTGTCATGCTGAGCGGAGCGCAGCGGAGTCGAAGCATCTTATACCAGATGCTTATGCGTAACGTCCATTGGATGACTGTCGCGTAGTCAGCTCGCCTAATCCAACTCCACCACCACCCGACCATCCTCCACGCGCACCGAATAAGTCCGCACCCGCACCTTTTCAGGCTCACAAAGCGAGCGGCCCGTGCGCACGTCGTATTCCCAGCCGTGCCACGGGCAGCTCAGGATCTCGCCCGCGCGTCCCAAGACGATCTCGTCCCCCGGGTTCCGCGCCAGCGCCGTGCCCCCAACCCGGCCGTCCGACAGCCGTGCCCCTTGATGTGGACAAACATCGCGGAGTGCGTACCAGGCATTCCCCTGCCGCACGATGGCCAAGCCCCGCCCCTCGACCTCGACCCGGCGGACCTCGCCGTCGGCAAAGGCATCGACTGCCCCCACGTCAACGCGCCGCAAAGCCATAAAATGCCTCGGCATTATCGACCATGATCCTCCGGCGCATCGCGCCGTCAATCGCCGGCGGCAGGGCGCGGGCCGGCGAGTCAAAGTCCCAATGCGGATAATCCGTGGCGAACATCAAGAAATCCTCGCCGCCGATCATGTCGATGATGTGCAACAAGTGCTGGGGGTCGTCCGGCTCTTCCATGGGTTGGGTCGTGGAGCGGAAGTGCTCGCGGATGTATTCGCTGGGGCGCTTCTTCAGCCACGGCACCTCGCTGCGCAAGCCCCGGTAGTTTTTGTCCAGCCGCCACATCAGCCCAGGCAACCACGCAAATCCCCCCTCAACCAGCGCGACGCGCAACTCCGGGAACTCGCAGAACACCCCTTCGCAAACAAGGCTGATGACCTGCGCCTCAAAGGCTTGCGACATGGCCGTGTGATCTTCGATGTAATAGGAAGGCCAACCGCAGGCCGTGATGGGCTGACCACTGCCGCCGAAGTGGATACCCACCGGCAGGCCGACCTCGCAGGCCGCGGCAAAAATCGGCCGGAACTGCCGCTTGCCATACGGCGCGCTCGACCGCACCAACAGCAGCGCCTGCACAAAGCGCGGATCAGCCGCGACCCGTTTGATTTCCGCGGCCGCCTCCGCCGGGTCGTTGGCATTGACCACAATCGATCCGCGCCAGCGCGGATCGCAGTCGAGCCAAGCGTGCGCGGTCCACTCGTTGACCGCGCGCATCAGTGCGTTGGCAAAGTCGAGGTTGTGCAGGGACGTCATGCCGTAGAGTGGATTGAGCACGGCCACGTCAATACCCCAAGCATCGAGCAATTGGGTGCGGGCAAAATCCGGGTCGCCTCCCGGCCGCAGGCCCGAAGGCGGCCAAGCATCGCGCCGCGCAGCTTGGGCAAACCCCTTGGGATAGGTCGGCCCAGGCGGGCCGCTAAACCCGGATTGCCGCACATACGCCTGCCAGCGCGCCGACAAATAGGGCATGAGGTCGTCGATGGAATTCGGGTAGTTGTGGACGTCGCAATCGATCAGCGAAAAGGCAGTCGAGGTCGCGACTTGGACGGCGTATTCGGTTTGGGACATGGTAGTAATTTGGCGGTGAAGGGTGAATGGTTTCTAGAAGAATGGGTGCGAACATAGGCTGCGTCAACTCTTCGTATCCTCGGGGGTTGGGCACCGACCTTGTTTCGTAGTATAATATCCCTTTATGCCTACATCACTTGCCGACCTCGAAGCGCGCTATTGCCATGCTAGCCCGCGCTCCCGCGCCCTTTTTGAGCAGGGCCGCGCCTACACGGCCGGTGCGGCCAAAGGCGCGTATTACTACCCGCCCCATCCACTCACCATGGCTCGCGGCCAAGGCTGCTACCTGTGGGATGTCGATGGCCGGCGCTACGTCGATTGCGCCAACCACCACACAGCCCAAGCCCTCGGGCACGGGAACGAGCGCGTGGAAGCAGCCGTGCGCGAGCAGATGCAAAAGGGCATTGCCTTGGGCGCACCCACCGGCATCGAAAGCGAAATCGCCCGCGCGATGTGCAGCCGAGTGGATGCGCTGGAGCGGATTCGCTTTGTCAACTCCGGCACCGAGGCCACGCTGCATGCGATTCGCTTGGCGCGGGGCTACACTAAGCGCGGTAAAATCGCCAAATTCGAGGGCGGCTACCACGGCAGCCACGACGCCGTGGAAGTCAGCGTGGCCCCGTCCTTAGACCAAGCCGGCCCCGCCGACGCACCCATCGCAGTGCCAACAGCCGGCGGCATGTCCCCGTCAGCCGCGTCCGAAGCCGTCATCCTCCCCTACAATGATCCAGCGGCCGTCGAACGGCTCGTCGCCGCGCACGCCAACGAACTCGCCTGCGTCCTCTTCGACCCCAAGGCTGGCATCCTAGACATACAGCCGGATTTTGCCCGTGCTGTGCGCGACATCACCCGCCGCCACGGAGTCTTGCTCATCTTCGACGAAATCGTTGGGTTCCGCACAGGCACAGGCGGCTTACAGGGTCTATACGGCCTTTGGCAAAATCATCGGCGGCGGCTTTCCGGTGGGAGCCTTTGGCGGCCGGGCCGACCTGATGGACCTGTTCGACAACTCGCAGCAATCCACCGGCCTCTTTCAGAGCGGCACCTTTAGCGCACATCCCGTGGCCATGGCCGCTGGCTTGGCGACCCTGAGCGAGCTGACGCCGCAAACCATCGACCATTTGAACGCACTCGGAGCGCACTTAAAGGACCAACTCAACGCACTCTTTGCCGACCGCGCAATCGCCGCCCAAGCGGTCTGCACGGGGTCGGTCTTCAGCATCCACTTCGCCCGCGGCCCCATCGCCAACTACCGCGAACTCGCCGCCACCGACAAAACCCTCATTCAGCCGCTCTTTCTCTCGCTCATCGAACAGGGGTATTTCCTCGGCCCAGGGCTGGGCATGTGCGCGCTTTCCGCGCCCATGGACCCCGGGCACGTCGACGGCTTAGTCGCCGCGGTGGGGAACGCGCTGGCGGAGATAGCCTAACAGGGAACAAACCATGTCCGTACTCAGCCCCGAACAAATCGCCCAGTACCAGCAAGACGGGTACACCATCTTGCGCAATGCCCTCTCCGAAGAAGACCTGCACGCGCTCCGCACCCACATCGAAGGAATCGCCTCGGGTGACCTGCCCTTCCCGGAGGAGAGCATCGAGTTCGATCCCAACGCGCCCCAACAACGCCACATCGATCATTTGCGCAAGATCAACGGCCCGTCCGAATGCGATCCATTCTTCCGCGACCACGCAGTGCGGGAGCCCCTCCTCACCGCAGCCGCCGACTTGCTCGGTCCAGACCTCAAGCTCTACGGCGACCAAGTTTTTATCAAAGGGCCGGGCGGCATAGAAAAGACCTATCACCAAGACTCCGCGTACTTCTACATCGAGCCGATGGACCTCGCCACCGCCTGGGTCGCCTTAGACGATGTAACCCTTGAAAATGGCTGCCTATGGGTCGTGTCCGGCAGCCACCGCGAGGGGCTAGTGGACCACAGCGAGGTGTGGATGGTCGGCGAGCGGCAAGACAAGACAGTTCCCGACGCAGCCATCGACCGCCGGCGCGAACAGCCCATTCTGCTGCAAGCGGGCGACTGCTCCTTCCACCACAGCCTGCTGCTACACCGCTCCGGCCCCAACCAGACAGTGACGCGACGACGCGGCATGGCCACCCACTACATGAGCGCCCGCTCGCGTTGGACGGGTAATCCCCAAGACAAACCCGACTATCCCCTGCTGCGAGGACAAGAACACGCTGGCTGCGTCTGAGCCATCTCCTCTAACCAAGAGAAATATCCATGAGCCAATACTGGGTTGAAGACGGACAAGGAGACGACGCGAAGGGAATGTGGCGGGGACGAGTCTTTGTCGGATAGCTTCCAGTAACTTACCTCTCCACGATATGGCCCCTTTCGCCCGCGACTTAGGCTACGCTGGCGACCCCTTCGTCTGGAACGACGACCGCCGCTTGCTGCTCCGCGCCAAACTCGACGCCGTATTCTTCCACCTCTACGGCGTTACCGACCGCGACGACATCCGCTACATCTACTCGACCTTCCCCATCGTCAGACGCTAAGAAATCGCTGCCTACGGCAAATACCGCTCCTGCGACCTCTGCCTCGCCTATGTGAACGCCCTTGCTGCGGGTCAACCGGACGCCGAAGTTTTTGTATAGAAGCTATCTTCATAGCGCCTGCATCGACTCCCATCGGCTCACCGCTAGACTTTTGCTTTGGTGTGATGACCTCCCCGAGGGGGAGTGATTGGGAATCGGTGTTGTGGAGATGCTCTCCGTGGTTGTCTGCTCTACGGGCTGGGATTTATGAGAGAGCTTCTGGCGAGAGACGAAGACAGCGCCTCGCCTCGCATATCCTCTATCGTCTCCCCCCAAAAGCTCCTAACCTTTCCTCCGACGACAACCGGAAAGGTACAGATTCAAGTTCTGCTGCATCCCGAGGAGGATTTAATGAAGTTTTTAAAAGACGAATTAAAATTAGAGGGGCATTTCTGGATTTGTAGCTCCCCCGATCACAAGGTTTCGGGATGGTTAGTAATTGAGGAGGATAAGGTCGAATTAGTTTATTGGACGGCTCTTCATCGCCCTCGTTATTTGGATTTTCCTGAAGATAGTTCCTGTCGGATTCTAGGAGAATTAAAGGGTCGGGGGCCTATTACTTTGGACGGATGTTATCATATGGGAAATCCAATTCCTTTTCCGCCAAAGCAGTTTACTGATGCTGCTATAAAAGACAAACTCGAGAACGCTACTAATATTGATGAGTACTTAGAGGCAATAAATATACCGGTCTATGTATCTGATCGGCGCGTTCATGTTGGCCGTGTATTCTTCAAGAGCATCCCGATTATCCCGTCGTGATCCGCTACAAAGTGCTCCGGTTAAGCCAACTGCCCGGTCAAGCCGTGCTCGACAGCGGGTCAGTGGGCTTGCTGCCGTTTGCGCCCCTGATGCAGCCGCCGGCCGGACAGGCCGGGGCCGCGTGGCTGGAGCAATGTGTGGCCAAGACTTGGGACATGCCGCTGGAGCGGTCGGTCAAAGCCGATGTTCTCACCGGCTTGACGCTCTTGAGCGGCTTAGTGTATAATCCTCAGACGATCACGGCCACTGTTTCCAAGGAGTATCTCATGGACCTCATGCGCGAATCCTCGTTTGCCCAATACCTGACCCAACAAGCCCGCGAAGAAGGCATTGAGCAAGGCATCCGCGAAAGCATTCAAGAAGTGCTGGAACTGCGCTTTCAGCCGGCGGCCGTGCGCCGCTTGGCCGACCAGATTGCGACCATTGACGATGTGCCGCGTCTCAAGCAGTTGTTTCGGGCGGCCATACAGGTGCCCAGCCTCGAAGCCTTTAGGAACCTGCTAGACGCCGACGAGTAGGACGAGATACCCGCTAGACCCTTGACGGCCAACACGAGCGAAGCACCTTGACATCCCAACCAAGAGGAATACCCATGGACCAATACTGGATTGAAGACGGACAAACGTTGCTGTTCATCGGCGACAGCATCACCGACTGCGGCCGCCGCGGTGCCGAAGCCCCGCTGGGCAACGGATACGTGCGCCTGTTCACCGAGTTGGCCACGGCCCGCTTCCCCGAGCGGCGAGTCCGCTACATTAACAAAGGCATCGGCGGCAACCGCGTCACCGACCTAGCCGCCCGCTGGCAAGACGACGTGCTCTACCACCGGCCAGACCGGCTATCGGTCAAAATCGGCATCAACGACCTGCACAGCCATTTGCGCGGTGCTGAAGACGGCGTCGATCCAGCCCGCTTCGCCGCCGTCTATGAACACATCCTAGCGATCACCCAAGACGAGCTAGGCTGTCCCCTCGTCTTGCTCACCCCGTTCTACATTTCCACCGACCACCGCGGCCAAACCTTCCGCAGCCAAGTGCTCGAATTGTTGCCGCGCTACATAGAAGTAGTGGAGCAACTAGCCGAGCGCTTTGACGCTCGCTTAGTGCGCTTGCAAGACGTTTTCCAACGGCAACTCCAGTACCGCGATGCCGACACCTTCTGTCCCGAACCAGTCCACCCCAACCAAGCCGGACATTTGGTAATCGCCCAAGCCCTGATGGATGCCTTGACCGCGTAGCAGAATAGCAGCCGGCACTCACGGTACAGGTGTTCTTCACCTTGTGGTTGCTACCTTTCACAAAACGGAAATTCTGCGTACATTTAGCTCTCCCTCCTGATCCACACCCGCTACCCTAAGCAGGATAGGATTCAGCCGACCATCTCTTGATGGCACGAGATAAGACTGAACTGCGTACACCGAGTACACCCTAACCTATGTAGGAGAGCATGTAACATGCCGATTCGCTTAACCCTATTCGCCCTCGCCGTTGCTCTGTGGAGTTGTGGAGACGACGACGATCCCGCACCAACGGCTGCTGCTGTGGATTCGATGATCGCCACCGCGGATTCCATGCTAGTCGCTGCAAATACCATGATGGCCACTGCGGATTCGATGATCACCGCCGCCAATGCAATGGTCGCCGCGGACGCGGATTCTACTATCGCCGCCGACGCCGCTGCCATGCTGGCCGCTGCTAATGACATGATGACTACCGCGAATTCGATGATCGCCGCCGCCAATGCAATGGTTGCCGCGGACGCGGATTCTACTATCGCCGCGGATGCTGCTTCTATGTTGGCCGCTGCGAACACCATGCTGGCCGCTGCGGATTCCATGCTGGCCGCTGCCGGTTCCATCCTGGCTCCAGAAGCGATTCTGCGGCCAACCGGAGAGTTAAAGTCTTGGGATCTCTCCTCCATTGTCTCGGTTGACGAGATTCGTGCTATGCCCCCGGGCACGCCCGTATTCCTGCGCACTGAATTTGTCAACGGCGAACTGGCTGACCTCGAAATGACGTTCGTCCAAGTGGTCGATGATTTTTTGGCACCGATGCCGGTCTATATGCTCGAAGCCTCCGATCCCATTTTGATCCAGCTCGGGGGCATTGCTCAGGGCATGAGTGGTTCGCCCATTTTTACGGAGCAGGGCACCTGGGGGGCCATTGCTTACGGATTTACTGCCCAGGACAGCCCGCCGTACTACTTTTTTGCCACTCCCATAGAATGGGTTATCGGCACTCGGGGACTCATACCCTCAGCCAAACGCACGGCCACGTGGGAAGGGAACCGCATTACCCCCTTGGATATCCCCTTGCTGAGCACGGGACTCAACGGTGTGCATCGGCTGCCTGAAGGGCGTTCTTCCCTCCTGAGCGGAGCCAGCGCCGCTGGTCTAACCCAAGAGCGGCAAGAGAGCTTTGAGGCCGGCAGACCCATGGCGATTGGATTGCTGCTCGGTGAGCTTACGCTGGGTGCAGTGGGAACCGTATCGTACGTCGATGGCAATCGGATATATGGGTTTGGGCATCCAATGAATAGTTCTGGTCCGGTAGAGCTTCCCATAATCGAAGCAAAAGTACTCGGCGAAATTTCCAACTTGTCCGCCCCGTTCAAGTTTTCAACGCTGAACCCAACGGTGCGGGGGACTCTGACCGAAGACCGCTTGCCCGCAGTGCGCGGCGTGCTCGATCAGGAACCAGACTTAGTACCCATTAAAAGCGTCTATACGTTTCCATCAGGAAGCGAACTCGAACTTAATCACAGCATGGCCGTCGGTATCAGCCCATATGCCTCGCTCGATCTCGTCGCCAATGCATTCTTTTATCCCTTGTCCAACCGGGTTGACAACGATCCAGAGCACAGCATCCGCGTTACGACAGATATTTCTTTTACCGGCACCGATTCAACACTCACCCGTTCCCGGCTCTACTCCTCGCCAGGCGGACGGCTCTTGGCTTCAATTTTCAATGCCGCTGGTGATGTCTCATTCGCACTCGAGGAACTTACGACGCGGTTAGATTACGCCGTATATGTGCGCGAGGCCGAGGTGCAGGTCGAAGTGATTCCCGGAACTCGTTTTGCCACCGTGGAGCAGGTTATGACTGATTCGGTTTTCGGTCTTGGCAGTACGGTGAACATTACCACTGCGCTGCGCGTAGGGCGGACTGAGGACCGAGAAGTCGAGCTAGCCCTCAGCGTACCGGATACGCTGTGGCCTGGCTTTTATCAACTCGAAGTGGGATCCGCCGCAACATTAGGACCCGATGAGCTACTGTTCGCCCGCTGAGGAATCGCTCGATGATGTTTTTGCCCGCCTGAATAAACCCGACGAGAACGTCCTCTTAAAAGCTCGCTTGGCGTTTGTCGCGCCATTCCCTCCCCCGCCACCGCCGCCTGAGCTTCCGCCTGAACTGCCGCCTGAGGGTGAAGGTGAAGGCGAAGGGGACGGAGATGAAGGGGATGAAGGCGAAAACGGTGAAGGCGAAGGTGAAGAGAGTGAAGGTGAAGACGGTGAAGGTGAAGGTGAAGGTGAAGGTGAAGGTGAACCCGAAGGCGAAGGCGAAGGAGATGAAGGCGGTGAAGGCGAAGGCGAAGACGGTGAAGAGAGTGAAGGCGAAGACGGTGAAGGCGGCGAACCCGAAGGTGGCCTTGATGAGTCTCCACCTCCCGGAGCTTTTCCTCCCGGTCCTCCTCCCCCGCCCCCTGGGCCTATTTCTACGCAGCAAGACGTAGATCTATTGCTCCAAGGTATTCAAATCCTTGATATAGTAGTGGTGCCAGGGGAATTTTTAGAAGAGGAAGTAGTAGAAGAATAGCCTCCTACACCCATTAAAACGCGGGAATTTCAAAACCGCTTCTCAATTCCCGCTATAAGTTGTGGAGCCTTTATCTGCGATTTCTTTTGCAGATAAAGGCTCCTCTTCTAATAATCCGCCACCGACCCATCCCGCAGTCGATTATCCGGCCACTTAAACTGCCGACCGCTCTCCTGCCCCACGGCAATGGCCTTTTCCTCGTCGATCTCCACTCCTAACCCCGGCCCTTCCGGCAATGACGCATATCCCTCCGCATCTAAAGTCCAAGTCTTGTGCGCCACGCCTTCGGGCAATTGGTGCTCGTATCCCTCGTGGATGAGGAAAAACGCCACCGATGCCGCCACGTGTAAGCTCGCCGTCAGGCCCAAAAACGACATGGTGCAATGCGGGGCAATCGGCACGTGATGCGCCTCGCACAGCGCAGCGACCTTCTGCATCTGGCTGATACCACCGCCGTGACCGCAGTCGGGCTGCAGGATATCGACGACCTGGGCCTCCAAAATCTCGCGCACCTCCCAAATGGTGCGGTCGCGCTCGCCAGTCGCCAACGGCACGGGCACGGCCTCGCGCAGCTTGTGCATGGCCTCAATGTTGCCCGGCACCCACGCCTCTTCCAAAAAGAGCAAATCGTCCGGCTTGAGATAACCGGCAAACTGCTTGACCAGCGGCAGCGGCAACATGCTGTCGGCCCCACTTTGGCGCGCGCGTCGGCCACCCGCTGCACCAACTCCGCCACCTCAGCCGGCGTCCCCGCGTGATACTGCGCACCCCCAGGTCCAACCTTAATCGCTTTGGGGCTGGGATACATCCACACCTTGTCGCGGCAGGGGCCACCCAACAGGCGATACACCGGCACTTGATAGAGCTTGCCGGCAATGTCCCACAGCGCCATGTCAATGGCCGAAATCACGTGTACCATCAGCCCGCCGCCGCGCAGGTTGCGATGAGCGCGGAACAGCCGCTGCCAGTGGTGCTCAATGCGCGTCGGGTTTTCGCCGACGATGAGCGAGCCCAGCGACTCGGCCAAGGCGCAGGCGACCTTGGTCTCCATGTTGTTGATCTCACCCCAGCCGACCACCCCCATATTCGTCTCCACCTTCACGTAGCCCTCGTCAGGCGCTCGACCCGAATGGCCGAGCCGCGATCTTCCACTGTCATGTGCTTCCTCCTAGGTTTTAAGATTTGCCTCTAACGCCATTCCTCTGCGGTTACGACTCGTTCAACCTCCGCTGCCAGCCGTTGGAATGCGGCTAATCTGTACAGAACGCTAAAATCGCTGATTATTTCAGCCACGCGATGGGCGCTCGACCGCCAATTGAAACGCTCTAAGCGACGCCCTTGGAGTTCGCTTGCCTGACGCAGGAGCTCGCGGGTGAGTTGTTTGGGATCTGTCAACTCTTCGAGTCTTTGCACATCCGGCATAGCTAGCGGCTGAGTGCCGTTGGGATTGCCCGCAGCCCTCCTCAACGCAGCCTCGTCAATGAGCAGCCAAGCTTCCTGCATCCGCACAGGTACCACGCAGACAACGCGCACCGAACCTTCCACTGAACTTTCCTCTGAGGCTTTGCGAATCTCTGCCTCGCGCTCTTCGATTAGGGCACTCTCTGCGTCCCGATGCACAAAAAGCAGATCGCAAGGATACAGCTCAACGCTTCTGTCAATGCGTTCAGAAAGTTTCCTAGGAGAAGGAGATAGGCGACGCAGGTCGGCAAACTCCGCCTGGATGGGAATAGCACCACAGCACTGGCGCAACAGCCAAGTGAGAATCGGTAGAAGAGCGCGGTCAGAAGATCCATCCGCCACCAGAGTATAGCGCAATCGCTGCATCTGACGCCAGATTTACCAAGAAGGAGACAGAAGGAGTTGCTGCATATCTTCCCTATCGACTACCCGCTTCTTTCTTGCTGCCTCTGCGTACTTCTTAGGAATCACCGGATTCAGATAGGCAAGCAGATCGCCGCGAACGGCGTCTTCGCTCACGTTGGCTCGCCAAGTATCGGACAGGCAAAGAAAATGGGCCTTTTTGCAGAGGCGTCCCTCTCTGTCTTTGGCTTCTTTTGCTTTTACGAATACAACACTCTCATCAGGGACTTGCTGAAATACTACAGGCGAGTGGGTATTGACAATCACTTGGCGCAAGGGATTATCCTCCCCAATAGGCTTTTGGGTATCCACCGCAATATCACTGAGTAGCTGCAGTATGGCCGGAATTCGCGCTGGATGAATGCCGTTTTCCGGCTCTTCCAAACAGAGTACTCCCTGCATCTGTGGATCGATCTCTAAGACGGCCAGCGCGAGGAAACGCAAGGTACCATCCGACAGGGCGCGTGCAGGGTGCTGGGTCCCCTCCCCGTTTTTTATATATAAAGTCAGTAGCTCCCGCTTCTCATCTCGTTCTATATCGATATCATTCACATCGTCAATAAGCTCGGCCAGGCGGTTGGCGATCTGGCTATATATGGCACCTCTTACTTGTTGCCCATCATGGCGAGCCAAGCGATACAACGTAGCCGCCAGATAGCGGCCATCCGCTCCTAAATGAGTAGGAGAAACAAATTCATCGGGCCTTCTTAGTGCCGAAGGTTCCAGTTGTAGCATCTGCCAGGATTCCATCTCTCGGCGAGCGACTAACACCGTGGGGCTTTCCGCCGCATTGGCTATGGAAAGCACCGTGCGCGGCAGGTTGTCGGCAGATCGGGGCAAAGGACGACCACTGCTGCCGCCATCCTGATGTAGTTTTATGACTCTATTCTCACCCTCATCGGCGGTTGAAATGAAGGGAGCATGGCGCTTACCGCACACTGCGGATTTGCGCCAATCCTTTGCACTGTGAGGAAATAAAAGGTGTTGGGAGGCGTCGCGTTGGGCGATGGGGACCAATTCTTCTTTGACAATAGCGAGAGCACCTCGCACTAAGCTATCGTCCGTCTCTCGGTAGGCAAGCTCTAGAGAATAGCGCAAAGATGTAATACTAGCCTCAGCCTCCTGCCCCAAGTCGTCGATGGCTCGCCGTGGCACGATCATCTCTGCCTCAAAGGTTATACGCTCGGCATAGTGATCTCCCACGCGGTGAAAAAGGTCACGCACGTGTGCTGTGCGGCTGTCTTGGTCGCGCACGGCGGCGGCGGCCTCCATGAGCGTGTGATTAGCCAGTGCGCTCAGAAATCGAATCGCGTCGAACAGATTCGACTTACCCACCCCATTCGGCCCGACTACACAGGTAAACGGACCGAGGTACAAATCCACATCCACCAAATTTTTGAAGTTAGAGACTTTTAGTCGGGTCAACATAGGTCATCACCTCATTGGGAGGGCTTACCTCTCTCGGTTCGTCCACGAACGCTCACTATACAGATATCCAATAATAGCCAACCGCTTAAGCTCCTGCTACTCATTCGGCATTGGCCCTACCGACACCTCATTCTTAGCTTAAATGAATTACTCACACCTAAAGATAGGAGATATCATGGTCGAAACTAACGACATTCAACGCCCTTCCAAAGACCTCGTCGATGCCCTCGCTCCCATATCCAGCGCGACCGCAGCCGGCGAACTGGCCCGCTTGGGCATCCGCGATCCCCATATCCAAGGCCCCGTCGCCCGCACTCCGGGCAAGCACGTCGTCGGCCCAGCCCTGACCTTGCAGTTCATGCCTAAGCGCGAAGACCTGTATGCAGTCGATGAATACGCCGATCCAGAAAAACAGCTCCACCGCCACGCCCTCTACCACACCCAGCCCGGCGACATCATCGTCGTCGATGCACGCGGCGACCTGCACAGCGGCGTCTTCGGCGAGATGATGCTCACCTTCTTCATGGGGCGCGGCGGCATCGGCGCGGTCATCGACGGCTGAGTGCTCAAAGACCTCGACATCGGGCTTTGGCTGCGCGGCACAACCCCCAACTTCCACACCCAAACCAACATCTTCCCCTTCGCGGTCAATGTGCCCATTGCCTGCGGCAACACCCTCGTCATGCCCGGCGACATCATCGTCGCCGACGACGACGGTGCCACCGTCGTCCCAGCCCAACTCGCTCCCGAACTAACCGAAAAGGCCCAAGCGCACGCCGAGTGGGAGGACTTCAGCCGCATGAAGCTGGCCGAGGGCGGCCACCTGCGCAAGTACTACCCGCTCAGCGAAGATACGAAGCATGGCGCGCTGAGCAGGAGCAATAGCCCATGACTTCACGCCCCAACATCGTCTTCGTCCTCACCGACGACCAAGGCTACGGCGACTTGGGCTGTCATGGCAACAGCGCGATCCGCACGCCTTGCCTCGACCGCTTCCACCAAGACGCCGTGCGCTTCACCGACTACCACGTCGGCTCCACCTGCGCCCCCACCCGCGCCGGCCTGCTCACCGGCCACTACTGCAACAGCGCCGGCGTCTGGCACACCATCGGTGGCCGCTCGCTGTTGCGTGCCGACGAGTGGACCCTCGCCGACGCGCTCACTAGTGCAGGCTACCGCACTGGCCACTTCGGCAAGTGGCACCTCGGCGACAGCCCACCCTACCGACCGCACGAGCGCGGTTTCGCCGAATGCATCTACCACGCCGGTGGCGGCATCGGCAACACGGGCGACCCCTGGGGCAACGACTACTTTGACGATACCTATTTCAAAAACGGCATCCCCACCCCGTACGAGGGCTACTGCACGGACGTGTTCTTCAGCGAGGGCCGGCGCTTTATCGCAGAAAACGCCGACCGGCCCTTCTTCTGTTACATCGCCACCAATGCGCCGCACGGACCGCTCAACGTCGAACCGCACTACGTCGAGCAATACCGCGACGCCACCCCGCACGAAGACCGCGCCCGCTTCTACGGCATGATCACCAACATCGACGAAAACTTCGGCCAGTTGCAGGCCACGCTCGACGCCATCCTCATCTTTATGACCGACAACGGCACGGCCACCGGCGTCGAGCTAGACGCCGATCAGTTCCCCCAAGAAGGACCGGGCAGTTACAACGCCGGAATGCGCGGCAAAAAAGGCTCCCAGTACGAAGGCGGCCACCGCGTCCCCTTCCTCATCCGCTACCCCAACGGGCACATTGCCGGCGGCCGCGACATCGACGCGCTGACCAGCTACGTGGATTTCATGCCGACCCTGCTAGACTTGTGCGGCGTCGAAATCCCAGCCAGCCGCACCTTCCACGGCCAGAGCCTAGTGCCGCTGCTGCGCGGCGCAGACGATTCAGCTTGGGCCGACCGCGTCAACGTCTGCGACACCCAGCGCGTGGCCCATCCGGTCAAATGGCGCAAGAG
>JAGWBY010000183.1:0-2685 GCA_021295675.1 Candidatus Latescibacterota bacterium
AGAGCATCTGCCCCACTTCGTCCGCGGCGGCATGAAGGTGGCCCGCCCCCACAAAGGGTACCACTACCTGTCCCAGCAAACTGTCGCCCTGTGGGGGCATCTCATGCAGGGACCCAGCATCGAGTTGAACTGGACTCAACTACAAGACCTGTTCGAGGGGAATCCAATCTACTGCGACCCATCCACGGGCCTCAAAGGCGAAATTTTCTGCCGCTTTGGGCCGTGGACCGTCTGTCGCGCCATTGCCAAAGAGGAAGGCCGCCTAATCGAAAGCATGCTGCCGCGCGCGTTGTTCCGCGCCCAGCTAGCGTCGCTGATATAGGAAGGTGGGAAGAGTTGGTGTTCGATCCGCAGTATATTGCAGACGCGGCCAGCGATAAAATCGCCCAAATCGTCAAAAGTCTGCGGCTTTTGGTAGAAGGCTGGCATGGCCGGCAGAATGACGGCCCCGGCCTCGGCCGCTGCCGTCATATTGCGCAACTGAATCAAGTTGAGCGGGGTCTCGCGCACCACCAGCACCAGCGGTCGCCGCTCCTTGAGGCTGACATCGGCCGCGCGCTCAATCAGGCTCGCAGACGCTCCTCGGGCAATGCTCGACAGCGTCTTAACCGAACAAGGCACTACCACCATGCCGTCGATAGCCACCGAGCCACTGGCGATGGGAGCCGCTAGATCGCTGGCATTGTACTCGTGCAGTTCGCCAGCTTGGGTCTCCTCCCCGTAGCACCGCGTTATAAACGCCTGCAAGCTCTCCTTATCGGGACGGAATCCCAGCTCTTCAACGAGCAAGTAACGCCCGTATTTGGATAGAACCAAATGCACTTGGTGTCCACCGATCAGCAGGGCGCGCAGCAGGCGGCCCGCGTAGAGCGCGCCACTGGCCCCAGTGATGCCGACGACGATCTGCTTGCCGCTCACGACGTCTCCTTTAGCGCTTCGCGACCCGCTTCGAGCGTGGCGACAATCGCATCCACGTCATAGACGCAACCGCCCCAAGTGCCGCCGCCGACGTTTTGCAGCGCCGCCCACAGCTTCGTGTCGTCGGGCAGTTCCGCTTCGGGTGCAAGGTCAGGGCGCAAGGTGCGTTTGGCCAGCACCCGTTGGCCTTCCTCCGCGCCGAATTCCTCGCCTGCACAACCGACCAAGTCGATGCGTCCGCGCAGATTGTGGCAGTCGATTTCAATGGCGATCAAGTCGCCGTCCCGCAGCTTGCCGATTGGCCCGCCAGCCAAGGCCTCCGGGCCGATGTGTCCAACGCAAGGACCAGAGGAGAATCCCGAAAACCGCGCGTCCGTAAGCAGGGCCACGCGCTTGCCAATATCCGTGTACTTGAGCGCGATCGTAACTTGCGCCACTTCCTCCATTCCCGTGCCCATCGGCCCGCAGCTAATCATCACCAGCACGTCGCCCGGCGAAATCTTGCCGTCCTTGATCGCGGCGATGGTGTCGCGTTCAGTGGTAAAAACCTTCGCCGGCCCCGTGTGCCGATAGACTCCTTGCGCGTCCAGCAGCGAAGCGTCGATGGCCGTGCTTTTGACGACCGCACCCTCGGGCGAGATGTTGCCGACCGGGAAGCAGATGGTGCTAGTCAAACCCTTAGAGCGAGCGCGGTCGGCGTCCATAATTACGTCGTCTGGATCCACCCCGTCTAGCCTTTGCAGTTCCTCGCGGAAGCGGTGGCGGCGCGGTGCATTCTCCCACCAGTCGAGATTTTCGCCTAGCGTGCGACCCGTAACCGTCATTACCCCCTCCTCCAACAGCCCCAAGCGGCGCAGGTGCAACATGACCTCCGGCACCCCACCGGCCAAAAAGGCGCGCACAGTAACGTGGAACTCCGGGCCGTTGGGTAGCACATCGACCAAGCGCGGCACCTCGCGATTGATCCGGTCCCAATCCTCAACCTCTGGCCGCTTCCGCCCAGCCGCATGGGCAATAGCCGGCACGTGCAGGATCAAGTTCGTCGAACCGCCAAAGGCCGCGTGAACTACCATGGCGTTGTGCAGCGCCTGATCAGTGACCAACTCCTGCGAGCGAATGCCCGCGGCCTCCAGCACCATCAGCGCCCGCGCCGAGCGCACGGCCATATCGCGCCAAACCGCTTCACCCGAAGGGGCCAGCGCCGAATGCGGCAGCGACAACCCCATCGCCTCACCCACAACTTGGGTCGTGGCCGCAGTCCCCAAAAACTGGCAGCCGCCCCCCGGCGTGGCGCAGGCGCGGCAGCCAAGCTCCTGAAAGTCGTCGATGTCCATCTCGCCCTGCGCCAGCCGCGACCCCGCCGACTGGATCTTACCCGCGTCCTCGCCTTCTTCCGGCGGCAGGGTCACTCCGCCGGGCACGACAATGACTGGCAAGTCCGGCGTACCCGCTAAGGCGATGAGGACCGCCGGCAATCCCTTGTCGCAGGTGCCCACGCCCATCACGCCGCGCCGCGTTGGCAACGAGCGGATCAAGCGGCGCAGGATCACGGCTGCGTCGTTGCGATACGGCAGGCTATCGAACATGCCCGTCGTGCCCTGCGTGCGGCCATCGCACGGGTCTGAGCAATAAGCGGCAAAAGGAATACCACCCCGGCGGTGGATTTCCTCGGCCGCGGCCTCCATCAACAGGCCGATTTCCCAGTGGCCGGTGTGGTAGCCCAGCGCGATTGGCCGGCCATCCGGGGCGCGGATGCCGCCCTGCGTG
>JAGWBY010000183.1:2725-3062 GCA_021295675.1 Candidatus Latescibacterota bacterium
GGCTGTAGCCAAAGATGTGGCCACTCGGCGCTTCTACTACTTGCTCTATGGTCAGCGGCAACTTGCCGCTGGGGCCGGGAGCGCGGGTGCGGACTTGGTAGATTTCATCATCGGTCTCGCCGACGATTTCTGCAAAGGAATCAGTACTCATGCTGCCTCGTTTATGGTTTACTAATTCACTGATCTTACGCATCGTCCTGTCTGCGTGCCAGCCCTGTCATGCTGAGCGTAGCGATCCCATACCTAGGTGCTCATGCGCAGCGTCAGTAATTCAGAGAAAGCCCCTACCAGCCTTCTTCGCGGACTTGGATTTTCTTTAGCAGGGGACGCCACCAGG
>JAGWBY010000184.1:0-4360 GCA_021295675.1 Candidatus Latescibacterota bacterium
CTGCGGCTGCTTGGCTGTTCCGCATTGCCACTCATCTCTCTCTGACTCACCTGCGCACCGTGCGAAGGCGGCGAGAGCAGCGGCTGGAAATGCTGTCTGAAACCGTGGAGCAGGAGACGCAGCAAGTGCCCGAATGGATGATTGAGGCGGCGTCCGAACGCCCCGACGCCCAAGTGGAACGGGCCGACCAGCAGCGCTGGCTGCGGCGACAGGTACAAGAATTGTCCGAGGACAAGCGCGAAGTTTTCCACCTTATCTACGACGCCCAAGTCGAAGTGCGGGACGCCGCCGACCGCTTGGGCATTCCCGAAGGCACCGTAAAGTCGCGGCTGCACCACGGTCGCCGCCAGCTCTCACGGGCCTGGCAGGCCATCCATAACCCGGAGGAACATCAATGACATTGAATCTCGACGTACCTTGGCATAGGGAGTCTTTTGACCTTTTCATCTACCAGCGACTGCCCCGGCTTTTGGGCGAGCGCTTGCCGCTGGCCGACTATCAGGTCGAACAACAGGACTCCTATACTTTTTCCATTAAACTGAGCTTGGGACTCGGCGATGCCTCGGTCGAGGTTGAGTACCGCCGCGATGGTCTTTTCCACATTGAAGGCAACTATCGGGTCGTGGTTCCCTATCCCGACCGGCGCGAACTCGATCAAGCGCGAATTCTGTGCGTGGGCGAGCAGCTCTACGACTTCATCGACCAAAGATTGGAGGCGGCCCCCGAGCAGTTGGCTTGGGATGGCGACTTAGTGCGGAGTTGGCTGCCGCTAGACGCTTGGCTGCGCGACTTCCACTTGGAGGAAACTTCGCAGTATCTACAGGCGACCAACTGGCTTGACCGCTATACCCATCTGCGGCGGCTGACTTTGATCCCCATCGTTGGCGAGCCTTTTGTCGGCCAAGACGTTTTCCCCTACAGCCAATACGGTCTAGTGTGCCCCTACTGCATCCCCGAGGGCCCCAATATCGGCCGAATACTGGAAGTGGCTCGCGGTGCCCGCATCCGCGATGGCAAGCTCGAACGGATCGACGAAGATCCCGACAGCATCTTGGGTTTTTCGGCTTCCATGGTGCCCTTCTTAGAACACGACGATACCAATCGCGCTCTGATGGGCATCAATATGATGCGCCAGTGGACGAGCGCCGCCGATACCGCGGCACCGGTCCACGCCACGGGTTGGTTCCGCCAGCAGCACGACCAGCGCTTGGCCTCCAAGGGACACAAACCCGAGCCGGCCCTAGTGCAGACGGGATACGAGCCCGAGGCCGCCGATTTTTGGGGTGGCTACAATCTGTTGACCGCCTTCATCATGTGGGACGGGGACACATTTGAGGATGGCTTGGTCATCAGCGAATCGGCTGCGGCGCGGATGGATTTTCCCACCGCAGTGGGGGTGGGCGACCGCATAAGCAACCGCCACGGTGCCAAAGCGGTGGTGACGCGCATCCTGCCCGACGCCGACATGCCGCAGTTGCCCGATGGTACGCCGATAGAACTCATCTTCAGCCCCACCAGCATGGTCTCGCGGCTCAATTTTGGCCAGCAGCGCGAGGCAGTCATGGGCCGCCTCGCGCAAGCCGAAGGGACTCCGGCAGTGGTGCCGCCTTTCCAAGCACCCGGCGAAGAGATGTTAAAAGCGCGTCTGACGGCGGCGGAACTGCCCGAAGACGGCATGGAGCAACTGACCCTCAAAGGCGCAAAGCTGCCTTACCGCAGTACTGTGGGTTGGGTGTACTGGGGCCTTCTGGCGGCCCACACCGCAGCCGAGCGTTTGGAAACTGCGGTGGCAGGAGTCGGCGGACCAGAGCTCGACATGATGGCCTATGGAGCTTTGAGCGAGGCCGGGGCTGTAGCCAATATCCACGCTTTGTTCAACACGGCCGCGGCTGAGCGACCCGACGCCAATGGGCTAGGCCAGCGCCTAACCACCGGCCCGATGTCCGCGTCCCCGCCTCCAGCACCGCGCTTTGCTTTGTTGCAGCAGTTGTTGGGTATGGCCGGGATACGGGCCGAGTTAGCGAGTGGGGAGTTGCGCTTTTCCTTTGCCGAGCCGGAGGGACTGACCTTGGCTCGCCCCGTGTCGCACCCGTGGGCCTCGGGACGCCAAGTGGGGACGGTGGGAGATCCCGGCGCTTTGCCTGCGGAGACCGAGTTCGAGCCGATCCGAGACTGCTACGAGGATTTGGTCGAAGCTAATACGCGTTTGCAGCGCATCGTCGATAGCGAGGCTCCTGAGGCTCTGGTCGGGCCAGCAGTGGCGCAGGTGACCCAACGGGTGGAGGATTTTTTTATCGCACTGTTGCGCCCGGAGCACCTCCATTTCCGAGCTAGACCGCTGTTTAGCGGTCGGGCTGCGCTCGTCTCGGAGTCTGAATTGAATCTCGACCAAGTGGGCCTGCCCGAGGAAATGGCCTGGGCTTTGTTCGGGCCTCAAGTAGAGCGGGAGATAGGTCGCGCCGAGGAAGTGGCGCAGCGTTCGCCCCGAGCGGCTGAGGTTCTGGACGCGATCATGGAGCGCTCGTGGGTGCTGCTGTACAGCGCTCAGCGAGTACTGGTTGACGATGGCCCGGCGTCCACCGCGGTGATGGCCTTTCGTCCGCGGCGTTTGGCCGGAGCTGCCGTGCGCGTCCATCCGCGCGTTTGCCGACTGATGGAACTAGATTTCGACGGCGATCAGATCGAGGTGTTTTTGCCCCTCACTGAGGAAGCCCAGGCCGAAGCCGAGACTGCGCTGTCGGTGGCCGGGCACATACAGCGCGATGCGGATATATGGCGCTACGTGGCCGACAACTGGCGCAGTTGTGCCGCACGGAGGAAGGCCGCGCCGAAGTGGAGCGACTGACCGGAGCGGTCGTAGATGGCAGCCGGCTGTTTTCCAAGCACGACCTCAACCGCTTGCTAGCGCAGGTGCTACAGCACGAGGGTTTGCAGCGAGCGTTAGAGGTTCTCGACCAGTTGACGCGGCGCGGCTTTGAGGTCTGCAAGCAGTCGGGGGCCTCCTTCAATCCCTTCTTGGGTTCGAGCAAGGAGTGGCCCGAGCAACCCGAGGAGGCCGATTGGGACGAGTGGCAGATGTATGGCGACGAGTTAGTGGCGGCTTTCTACCAGCAGGCCGATTTCGACGACAACGACTTGGGGCCTTTGGCCCTGTTGTCGCTGTCGGGGGCGCGGGGCAACCAACAACAGTTGATCCAATACGTGGGCGGCGGGTTAATCTATCGGGAAGATGGTAGTCTATTCGCCCAGCGCGGTTGTTGGCGCGACGGCCTGTCGGTGGAGGAGGCCAAGGTGCGGGCACCGCGTGCCCTATGGGGGCTGGCTGCCACCAACGAGGGCTGGAGCGAGGCGAGGGAAGCGGCCCAACAGTCCGTCCGTGCCGATTACCACGTTTTGGGCCGGGCTGCTAGGGCTGCGCAGCCGGGTGTAGTCTTTGCTAGGGCGGCCGAGCGCGGCGAGGTCGAGCCGCTGACTAGTCTATTCAGTCGGCTCTTTGCGGGCCTGACGGCGGACTGAGTTTCGGCAATTTATTGCACCACCGCTTCGTCACCGAGATGCTCGCGAATCCACGCTCTCAGCGGCACGTCTTCTTCTTGCGGCGAGGTGTAGCCGTGTCCGCCGCTCGGACCGGCACCTAATAGCTGCTGACGAATCGGATCGCAGCGGTCCATCAGGTGCTCCACCGTCATGTCGTCGCGCGGCCGCAACCAGCGGTAGCTATAGCCGTAAAACAGCGCTCTGCGTGCGTTGGGCGAAAAATTGTGACCGGCTGCATGCCAAATCCGCCGGTCGAAAAACACCGCGTCACCCGCTGCCACTTGGATCGGCGTTGCGCCCACTGGATCTAAGTCCTCGTCTGCGGGCATTTCCAGCTTGTTTTTTAGGTGTGAACCGGGTACCGCGTGGAAGTTGCCGCGATTGGTCTCGGTGCAGTCTGTGAGAAAGTACGCCACCTTGAGCGAAACTCTCGGCCGGGGCTCAGTCTCCATGTCGATGTTGAGCCGCCCGCTGTCTTGGTGCCAGCCCAGTCGCTTGCGCTGGGGCACGACGCCGTCTAAAGGCGGAGTAACGATCAAGTGCGAGTGGTAGAGCTGAATGTGCCAGCCCAAAATCCCAAATACCTTGGCAAACGTCTTGGGCCAGTCGAGCAACTCCAGAAAGAGTTCGTCTTTGCCGATAAAGTCGAAAAAGTTGTGCATCTGGTGCTTTTCCAACCCCTTTTGCCGCCGGGACTCGGCATCGAGGCGATCGACGATGGGGATGAGCTTATCTACCAAATCCAAGGGCAGCACATCGCGGACGATGAAGAAGCCGTCCTCGTCAAATTGGCGGCGCTCCTCCTCGGTCAACGCATATTGCA
>JAGWBY010000184.1:4404-7701 GCA_021295675.1 Candidatus Latescibacterota bacterium
ACTCACAGGCTCCTAGGTATGGGATGCTTCGCTTCGCTCAGCATGACAAGTGCTGGTTTGCTGCTTCATCGGGTCATGCGGAGCGGAGCGAAGCGGAGTCGAAGCATCTATACCTCAATGCCCATGCGTAACATCGCTCAATAATGACCTGGCAATCGCCGCACCGCCCCCAGCTCCACGGGCTCGCCACGGTGAGCGCTTGCTACAGCAGCAAAACACAGTGCCAAGCTGGCGAGATTGGCACTGGCGCTGTTGTTGGGTTCGCGGCCCTCTTCGACGGCGCAGAGCAACTCGGCCATGGTCCCGTGAAAACCCTGCTCAAACCACGTCCCCACAAGCTGCGCCCGGGCCACTCCTGCTGCGGTGTACAAGACGACTTCTTGCTCCGTCAGATCCACGCCGCTGGCCCCTATGGTGCCCTCCGTGCCGACGAGATACGTGCGATCTTGTTGCCCTTGGCGCGTGTTGCCGTTAAAGAAGATCGTCGCCTGCGCGTCCGCGCACTCAATCGCCGCTTGAGCCAAAAGCGGCGGTTTGGCGTCCTGGCCGGCTGCGTGCCGAGCGGAAGCGTGGACCCGTTGCGGCTTTTCGTTACCTAAGAGTACCGTCGCCATATCGAACCAGTGCATCCCAAAATCGTAGAGCACCAAATCTTCCACCGCGTCAAAGGCAGAGCCGGCGATCCAGTTGTGATCCCAATGCACGGCGAACTCGACGCTCTGTACTTGGCCGACCAAGTTAGCGGCTACAGCGTGGCGCATGTAGCTAAAATGCGGTGCCCAGCGGCCATTCTGGTTGACGGCCAGTTGCACGCCGCGCCGCTCGGCCCGCGCAATGAGCGCCTCGCCCACATCCAAGTCGAGCACAAAAGGCTTCTGGCTGAGGACGTGTTTACCAGCGTCAATGGCCGCTTCGAGAATCGGCAGCCGCTCTTGCGGATGGGGCGTGATGTCCACCACCTCGATATCGTCGCGGGCGAGCAGGTCACGATAGTCGAGGTATGTGTCGGCCTCGGGGTAGAACTCCCGCTGCCGCTGCTCGACGCGCCCCTGATCGCGGCTGCACAGGGCCGCGATCTCATAGCCGGCGTTTTTATAGGCCCGCAAGTGCATCTCGGAGATGCCGCCGCAGCCGATTAGGCCGATCTGCGGACGATAGGTCGCTGGATCGCGCGGCTGATAGGGCAAGTCCGGGGCTGCTACTGCGGCCTCCGATCCGGTCTTGCCGCGGCCGTAGCCGCTATCTTGGCTTTCTGCCATAGCTATTGAATCAGCGGTAACGTGCGCTTCTGTGCGGCGCTTTGGTAGGCCGTATCGACGATGCGAGAGCGGCCCCTCAATGGGTTGGTCCTCTTCGATGCAGTGAATCACGTACTGGACGGGATTCTGAAACGGCGGTTCGAGCACATCCACTGGCCGTTCCTCAGTTGCTGGCTGCGCCCGCGTCTGCACGCGGATTACCTCCTCGTAGTCGTAGGAACTGATCGTGCCCTCGCTGCCGACGATCGCGAAGCCGCACTTGGGCTGGGGTTGCAGGGTCCAGGGTCGAATTTCGACAGGCCCCGCTCGTAGCGCGCCACCGCAATGCAGTGTTCATCTACTTCGAGCCCTTGGGGCTGATCTACGGTGGCCGTCACTTCAATTGGTACCCGGCCGTCCATGTACCAGGTGCCCAAGGTGGTGCCGTAGCCTAGGTAGTCCAGCAAAGAGCCGCCGCCCGCGGCCTTTTTGTAAAACCAACTCGTGGGCTTTTCGCGCTCGACGACATCGGCCGTGCGCTCCACTTTGTCGGCGAGGTGCCACAGCGGCCCTCGGTTGCCGTCGTAGTAGTGGACTTCGATCACCTCGCCGATCTCGCCTGCGGCAATGAGCCGTTGCGCCGTGCGGTGCGGTGGATACCAAGCCAGCGGCCAGTTGATCGCCAACAGCTTGCCCGTCCCCTCCATGGCCCGCTGCATCTGGTCCGCCTCGGCGAGGGTAGCGGCGAAGGGTTTTTCCATGATGATGTGCACGCCAAAGGGCGCGACCTTTTCGGTCCACTCCCCGTGTTCGGCGGTGGCCGGGCACAACAGGACGATGTCGGGCTGGGTCTTTTCCAGACACGCCCGGTAGTCGGTGAAAACCCGGTCGGCTGGAATGGCAAAATCCGCGCACGCCTGCTTCATGCGCTCGGGCTGTTCGTCGCAGATGCCGACGATTTCGACGTCTGCGTGCTCAAAGGCCATGCGCAAATTGTCGCCCATGTGCAGATGGTCGAAGTTGATCCCGGCGATTTTCCGCAAGCTGTGCCCAAGCGGTTACATGGGGCGCTAAGCGTATCGGGCGCTTCGACGTCGCCACTTCTTGCCGAACCCGCTCGGCTAGGGTATCCACGTCAAGCTCTTCCGCGGTGGTGATTCCGTACTGTTCGAGGAGTGGGAGTACGCTGCGCAAGCTGTTGGCAGCGTATGAGTATCCGGCCCAGTTTTCCGGCCCGCCGACCGGATACTCGCAATGCATGTACGGCTCGGGCAGGCCCGCCTCGACGAAAGCGCGGTACAGGCCGAAGCCCATGTCGATATGCGCCCCAGAACGCTCGAATACTTCGAGGATCCAGCCGATCAGCTCGTTTGCTATGGGCGTATCTGGAGAATGAGGCATCTGCTGATAGGGGGTGAAATCAGCCTCCTGAAAGGCCACGATCCCCCCCGGACCTAGGCGGGTCGCTAGCTGCTTCAAGGCGTCGGCGGGATCGGCCATGTACATAAGGACCAGCCGGCCGGTCACGGCGTCGAAGTCGTTTCCTATGTCTAAAGTCCGGGCGTCCCCCGCGACGAATTCGACGTTGGTAAACCCGGCCGCCTGCGCCCGTGCCTGCGCCGTTTCGAGAATCGCCGGATTTACATCCACGCCCACGACAGCCCCCTCTGGCCCGACCAACTCGGCGGCGGTCATGGCCACGTCCCCGGCACCGCTGCCAATGTCGAGCACCTTCATCCCGCTGCTGATGCCCGCCTCTCTGAAAAAGCGCCGCGTCACAGCGTCGTATAATTGCGACTGCTGAATCAGACGCTCCTCTTCCTCTTGGGTGCGTCCCATCGTATATGTTGCATCGCTCTTGGACTCGCTCACGGATTTAATCCTCCTTTTCTGAGCTAGCTTTTTTAATGCGACAGTTCATAGATGTTGGGTAACCACGCAGGCTACCCATTGTCCGCAGAGCACCTAGTGCGCTGAGGTCAATCCGGTATTCAAGATATTTTCGCGCAGAAAGTCAAACGCCGCGATCCTATAAACCGCTTCCTCCACCCGGCTTGTC
>JAGWBY010000185.1 GCA_021295675.1 Candidatus Latescibacterota bacterium
GGGCTGTGCTCTTCCGCTCCCCCAACGTCACCGCCTCTGCGGAATGTTCGTCGGCCTCGACCCAGCTTCGATGATACATCAGCAGAACGCGATCTCCGTGGAACCACGCATTTGCATAGTCAAACGTGGCGAAGTCCTCGGGCAAACTTCCCAATTCCGGCAGCGCGATCACGGGACTGACGGGATACTGCGGCGGGACCCGATCCACGTCCTCCATTCCCCCGCTGACCTCGATCGTCTTGAAATGCGACCAGCTCGCCCCGCAGTCCGTTGAAATCGCCGCAGACAAGCGGCCCCGTCGATATCCCCTCAAGATCTCCTCCCGCGACGTCTGGTTCCACACGCACAACAGGTCTCCGGTTCTGGGGATCCGCCGCAGCCGCGGCGGAGAATACGAAGCCGCGAGATCGCTTGGCAGCACCGGCGTCCAGGTTTCCCCGCCGTCTTCGCTATAGGTCTGCACCAAGCGCCCCACGGTGGACCTCGCCATCATCATCAAGCGTCCATCCGAACACACTGCAACACTCGGTTCGTCCACTGCCGTAATCCCGCCGCGCCCGTTGGGAATGCCGTCCGCATCGAACCAGCCCATCAACTGCCCCCTGCACATCCGCCAGGTCCGCCCCTCGTCATCCGAATAACTCGCCGCCGCAATATCCACCTCCGGATAGTGATAGTGCCCGCTGACCTGGAGGCGCAATCCCTTCCAATAGCCGTAGCTGCTCACCCGCTTGTACTCCATCCCCAGATGATGATTGTTGCTGTGGCAGATCCGGCTCGGCATGACCATGCGCCCGTTCGGCATCTGGATCATCGCGTCATAGTACGGCCCGCCCAGCAGATTCATCGGCCATTCCCCGGTCCAACTCCGTCCATCATCCATCGACACCGAGAGAAAGAACGGATTCCAATTGAACATCTCCGTGCCAGGATCCCGGTTATTCCTGCCCAGATGCGCCAGCGCCAGACTGCCGGACTGCAAGCGGATGCACGACAGAGAGGTCGGTTCTCCCAAGATCGTCCAGTCCAGAGCCTCGGATTCGCGCCAGGTCCGCCCCCCATCTCCGGATCGATAGCAGCGGCGTCCCGCGATCATCATCAGCCCATCCTCGACCTCCACCACAGCCGTCGCGCTCCCGGCACCGACACCGAGATGTTCGACAACCCCGTTCGGAACTGGCTTCCGAAATACCGGCTTACACGAATCGGTCATTTGTTCTCCTCCACGATTCAGAGTCGACGCCCCGCCAAGTGATCCGCGGGAGCGGTATGGGCAATTCAGCTTTCATCTATCGGCAAATTGCGAATCGCGGAAACAGGCCGGTCGGCGTCTAAGCAAGCCTTGTTCCCAGTACCAGTTGATCGTTCGCGTCAATCCTTCCTCTTGGTCCGTGTAGGTTAGGCCCAACTCAGCGGTGGCACGGCTGCCGTCGGCGCGGAAACCGTGTGCGGTGAGGCGGTAGGTTTCCCACGACAGGACCGGCGGTCTGCGGGTCAGGCGCGACACGCGTAGGGCGCGGCCAGTGGAGCGGGAATGGTCGGTGGCGACCAGCGCCCGGCTAACCGACAGATCAGCCGGCCGAGTTCGGTCAATTTGCCGACCGTGCCCGCGAGTATATAGCGCTCCCCGATCCGGCCATTTTCAGCCGCCAGCACGTGCCCCCGAGCCGCGTCGTCAATGTACACCAAGCTCATCCAGTTGGGAAAGAGCGCGGGCACCCAACCGTTGAGCAGGTTAATAATAAAGCGCTCGGAGGGTTTGCGGTCGCCCGGACCGTAGATGGCAGCGGGCTGGACGCAGATGAGCGGCACTCCTTTGTCTGCATACGCGAACGCCACCTGCTCGGCTGCGCGTTTGGCCTTTTCATAACGCGAGAGAAAGTAGCCGCGATGAACCGTTGTCTCGGTGGCGATTTGGCCTTTGGCCTCGCCAATGCAGGCGGCGGTACTGGTATAGACGACCTTGGCGACGCCGACCGCCAAGGCCGCCTCCATGGCGTTGCGGGTCCCTTCGGTTTCAGTGGCCAAGAGTTCGGCCTCGTCCAAGCCCCACAAGTCGTAGAGCGCTGCGGCGTGGAAGAGGGTATCGCAACCTGCGAGCGCGGCTTCGATGCTCGTGCGAACGAAGATGTCGCCGCGGACGATTTCGACGCCTAGGGCCTCCAGTGTTTCGGTCTGACTAGTGGGCCGCGCCAGCACCCGGACTTGCGTGCCGCTAGCGATGAGGGCGCGGACCAAAGCACCGCCGACAAAGCCGGTGCCGCCGGTGACCAAAGCCCGCATTAGGCGGCGGCTTCAGCCCCGAGATGTTGGCGCAGAAAGACGCGCAGTGGAACGTCCTCATCCGTGGGCGAGGTGTAGCCGTAGCCGCCGGTCGGCGCGTATCCTAGTAGCTGGCGGCGGATCGGATCAGAGCGCTCAAAAAGGTGTTCGACGGTCTGGTCGTCGCGGGGGCGAAGCCAGCGATAGGAGTACCCGTAGAAGAGCGCCTTGCGGGCAACAGCGGAGGCATTGGAGCTGGCCGAGTGCCAGATCCGGCGGTCAAAGAGCACGGCCCCGCCCTGCGGTACCAGCACGGGGACGGCGTTGCGGGGCAAGGAGCCGTCGTCGGGGATGTCATACGCGTCCAGCAAATGGCTGCCGGGCACGACCCAAAAATTGGCGCGGCCGGCCGCCGAACAGTCGCTGAGGAAATAGGCCATCTTGACCGAAATCCGCGGCCGGGGGCTGGACTCGATCTCGTGGTTGACGCGGTCCGAGTCTTGGTGCCAGCCCTGCATCTTGACTTGGCCGTTGTTAGGCTCGGCGGCTGGGCTGTAGGCGAGGACGGTGTGGTAGATTTGGATATTCCAGCCGAGCGTTCCCCAGATTTTGGGCAGTGCTCGGGGCCAATCGACCAAGTCTAGGTAGCGCTCGTCGCGCCAAACCATGTCGCGGACGGTCAGCCGGTCGTAGGGGCCCTCCGCGTCAATCCGGTCAGAGACTTCCACAAGTGCGTCAACTACGTCGGGAGGCAGCATCTCGTCGAAGACGAGGTAGCCGCGCTGAGAGAACTCTAGGCGTTCAGCCTCGGTCAACGCGTACTGCAAGCAAGAAGCATCCATGGAAGCCCCATAAGCGGCGAGCTATTGGGCCGCGAACTACAAGTCGTATCCTGCTTCGCCGTGCTCACTCACGTCGAGTCCGTCGGTCTCGGTCTCTTCATCTACGCGCAGGCCGCTTACTTTGTCGATGACCTTGAGGATGATAAACGAGACGATTAGGGTGTAAACGGCTGCGCCGACCGCGGCGAAGGCTTGGATGCCGAACTGCTTGCCCATGTTGAGGCCCTCGACAGTACCGCCCAAGGAGGTCGAGGCAAAGAAGGACACCAGCAAAACTCCGACCAAGCCGCCGAAGCCGTGAACCCCTACTACGTCGAGCGCGTCGTCGTACCCGCAGGTGCGCTTGAGCCAAGTGGCGGCCCAATAGGCGACGACACCGGAGCACAGGCCGATGGCAATGCCCGAGGCCGGGGTAATGGCCGCTAGCCCGGCGATGGCGCCGGTGGCAAAACCGAGCGCACTGGGTTTGCCGTTTTTGATCCATTCGATAAAGATCCACGTCAGCGCCGCGACGCTGGGCGAGATTTGGGTGACCACGACCGCCATAGCCGCTTGCCCATTAGCTGCCAAGGCACTGCCGCCGTTGAAGCCGAACCACCCCACCCACAGCATGGCCGTGCCGACGAGGTTCATGGTCATGTTGTGCGGGGGCATGGGATGCTCGGGATAGCCGGTGCGCTTGCCGACGAGGATCGCGGCGACCAACGCGGCCGCCCCAGCGGTGATATGGACGACGATGCCGCCGGCAAAGTCAAAGACGCCCATTGCGCCCAAGTAGCCGCCCTCTCCCCAGACCATGTGCGTGATGGGCAGATAGACCAAAACGCACCACAGCCCACTGAACCACAGCACGGCCGAAAATTTCATGCGCTCGGCAAAGGCACCGACAAAAAGCCCAGGGGTGATGATGGCAAACGTCATCTGGAAGACGAAGAACAGCAATTCCGGAATGGTGCCCGAGAGGCTATCGACGGTGACGCCGCTGAGAAAGGACTTGGACAGGTTGCCGATGAAGGGGTTGCTAGCCGTAAAGGCCAAGCTATAACCGAAAATGGTCCACAAGACCGTGATCAGGGCCGCAATCCCAAAGCAGTGCATAAAGACCGAGAGCACGTTGCGCGTGCGGACCAGACCGGCGTAAAACATGGCCAAGCCGGGGATCATCATAAAGAGAACCAAGCCGGTGGAAATCAGAATCCATTGGGCGAAGGCAGTTTTGGGAACTGCGAAAGAAATAAGAGCCAGCAGGGCGAGGAGGCCCCACTTTCCGCGAACCAGCATGTTGAACCCCCTTTTAGATGCGAGCTAGGTGGAATGCGTGCAGGAGTAAGTTTATATAAATAAGAAAAATTGGGCCGTTGCCCAAGCGTTGATCGCAAAGTTGTCAGGTTGGGACGACAAAAATGGCGGGAAAGGGGTGTAATTTTTGCAGCAAAAGGTACGGCATTAGTGGAGTAATATTTTGCGAATCGCTTGCTGCCGATAGGCAAAAATGCGTTTGAGCTGGAGTTTGACTAAAGGCAAACCGATTGCGCTCAACGGCCATAGCGGCAGACGGTAGAGGACGCGGTCGCCGATTTCGGTCCCTTCGCTGCTTTCAGTGAAGGTATGGGTATGGTGCCAAAAGCTATAGGGGCCCTTGAGTTGCTCGTCCGCAAAGGAGTGGGGTGGGTCCCAGTGCGAGATCTGCGAACGCCAAATGAAGGACAGACCAAAGAGGCTGAGGCGATAGTTGATGAGGGTGCCGGCGGAAATTGCGATGGGAGCCGGGCTGATGATGCGGAATCTCAATTCGGGTGGGGTAATGCGCTCGAGGTTTTGCGCCTCGGCGAAGAAGGCGAAGACCTCTTCGCGCCCGAGGGGCAAGACCGTCGATGTTTCGAGGACGTGATTTTTAGGTGGCATGACTGTGAACAATTTGGTCTATGACTCGGCTAGTGCGAGCGGCGCTTACACCGGTGCTGGGGCATTCGCCTCGGCCCAACAGGGCATCGACTACCATCTGGATCAGGGGCTGCTGGACGTGTTGGGGTGGGTCGATGGCAAAGGTTTGGGTCCCGGCGTTGGTGGTCAGTTCGACCGGGGTGAAGGCGAAGGTGGAAAAGGCGATCCGGCCCTTGTCGCCGACGATTTCGATCCGGTCGCAGCGCTGATCCGCGGCGAAGTTCCAGACACCTACACCGAGTGCGCCGGACTCGAAGGCAAAGCTGGCGGTAACGGCATCTTCGGCTTGGTAGAGACCAGCTTGGTTGGTTGCGTGGCCCGAGGCGTGGGCGATGGGGCCGAGCAGAAAGTCGAGGAAGTCGAACTGATGCGAGGCTAGATCGAAGAAATAGCCGCCGCCCGCAATCTCTGGGACGACGCGCCAGGGCAGGTCGTCGGAATTCTCTGACGCGGGTTGGCAGAGCGCGATGGAGGCGAAGCGCACTGCGCCGATGACCCCTTCCTCGACCAGCGACTGGACCTTGAGGAAAGCGGGCAGGGCGCGGCGGTAGTAAGCGACGAAAAGCGGCACTCCGGCCCGACGGCAAGCGTCGATCATCGCTAGGCACTCGCCGGGATTGCGCGCCATTGGCTTTTCGACGTAAACAGGTTTGCCGGCTCGGGCGACTTGGGCCGTGTAGTGAGCGTGGGTGTCGGGGGGCGTTGCGATATAAACCGCATCGACGTCTGGGTCGGCGATGAGTGCGTCGGCTTGGTCGTACCACTTGGGCACGCCGTGGCGCGCGGCATAGTCGCGGGCCTTGTCCGCGCTGCGGCGCATGACCGCCACCAGTCCGGAATCGGGCGTCTTGTACAGAGCGGGGCCACTCTTTACTTCGGTGACGTCGCCGCAGCCAATGATACCCCAGCGAATTGTAGCCATGAAATGTTCTCCTGACGAGGCGGCCTGTTGGACGATAGTGACTAGGCCGTTGCCGTAACTATTTGCGACCCGACGGCGACTCTCCTCAAAGTAGCAAAAATTTTTCTAACTGCGAAATTCCCCTATACTATCTTACTTTTACTTATGATCGCTTGGTCTCCTAAAGGCGGATCGGCCAAAAGCCCGATGGCGCGTATGAACGGAATCAACCAACCTCGGAGTGCAAATATGACCCATCCCGAACTCCTCAAGCGCATCACGGTGCGTCCGGATATTTTCGATGGCAAGCCCATTATTCGCGATATGCGTATCTCGGTGGAACTCATCCTGAGCTTGTTGGCCCAAGGGGTAAAGCCAGAGGCCATTTTAGCCGATTATCCCGAACTCGAAGAAGCCGACCTACAGGCGTGCGTCGCCTACGCGCACGCGGTGATCTCGCACGAGTACGCCTCCCGCGATCCCTCTACCATCGACACCGCCGCCACACTCGCCCCGCCCAGCGGCACCCCCGCCTGCCCATCCA
>JAGWBY010000035.1:0-28004 GCA_021295675.1 Candidatus Latescibacterota bacterium
GAGGAGGCCCCACTGGGCGCGCAGGGCGGTCATGTAGGCGCGCCCGTGGCCCGTGCTGCCCCGATAATCCACGTCGAGAACGGCCCAGCCGCGCGTGGCAAAGTATTGGTGGCTGCCTTCAAAGCCGGTCTCTATCTGACCGGTGGGGCCGCCGTGGATGGCCACGATCAGCGGCGGTCGGCCTTGGCCGGCAAAGCGGTGGCTAGCCGGAGGATAGTACAGTCCGTGGACTTGCGTGGCGTCTTCGGTGGCCCAGGAAACTGGCTCGGGCGTGGACAGATCGGCTGGGGCAAGCGACTCGCTGGCAGAGCGGGCGCGGATTGTTACTTGGGTGGTAGTACCAGCGACGATGCGGGCGGGGATTGCGCTGGCTGTGGCAATGCAGGCCAAGCCCTTGCCGCGCGGGGCCGCCGCGAGTTGTTCGATGTGGGTGTAGGCGGATAGAGCCTCGACCTTGGCGACTGCTCCACTGGCGAAGTCGAGCGCGTATGCTAAGCGCTGGGAGTTTTCGCTGCGCACGAAATACAAAGTGCGGCTATCGGCGGCCCACGAAAACGCCCGCATGCCCTGCGCCCAGGCGGGAGTGGCGACATCGTTGGCGTCCTCGTATAGGCAGCGCGTGTCCCCGCTGGCGAGGTCGCGGCACCAGAGGTTGCTGTAGCCGCGCTCGTCCGAGGCATAGACCAGATAGCGGCCGTCGGGTGAAAAGCAAGGCTGGGCAATGGCGGTGTCTGCGTCGCCGGCGAGCACCTCGGTTGTGCGCAGGCTGGGCAGCCCGTGGCGGCTGCGCGCAAGCTGGCCCAGCACTAGGCGGGTGCCGTCCCAAGGCATCTGCGGATGATCCCACTCGATCCAGGCCAAGCGGTCGCCTCTGGGGTGCCAAGTTGGCTGCATGTAGAAGTCGGCCCCCTCCGCGAGGATTTGCGGCCAAAAGCGCCCGGCGACATCGACGATGGCTAATGTGTCGCGGTCCTCGTACGTGTGGACGTATATGAGATGACGCCCTGTTGGCGCAGGCGCAGGAGACGCGGCATGGCCAAACTCGGGAGTGATTGGCTGGGCTGGGCCGCCGGCTAGCGGCTGGCGGTAGAGGCGGCCGCCGTGCTCGGCGAAGTACGCGTGGCAGCGGGATACGGCAAAGTCGCCGCCGCCGTAGCCGACTTGGGCGCGCACCGAGAGCGCGGTGTTGAGGTCGCGCGGAGCAGCGCCCGGTTCTTGGCAGACGAGCACGCCTCGCGGTCCTCGGCCCTCCAGCCAGACGAGGGTGCGGCCGTCGGCATCCCACGCCACATCGCGGAGGCGCGTGGAGCTGGCCAACTCGTCGGGCGAGAGGGGGCTGGGCCACAGGCCGAAGGGGCGGATTTCCACTCAGCTTTGCTCCATCAGTTCGATCTTGACGTGGTCTGGGCCGTTGATGAAGACGATGCGGTTGCCGTCGTCGAGCGCGACCGGCCCCATCCAGATCTCGACGCCGTGCTCGGCGATGTCGGCGAGGGTTTGGTCGAAGTCGTCGGAGGTGAGAGCAATGTGGTCGTAGCCTTGGTAGCGCCCCAATTCCATCGGGGCAAACTCGCGGTCCGTGACGGTGATTTGCACTGCGCCGATGTGGACTGGAACCCAAGTTGCACCGCCGCGCTCAAAGGGCGGATCGCTGGTGGCGCCGAAGAGCTTTTTGTACCAGTCAACTGCGGCGTGGACGTCAACGGCTTCGTGGTGGACGTGGTTGAGGGTGTAGCTGGGCATGTGGAATCCTTTCTTTGTGAGCGCCCGAAAGTTCGCAAAAAGGGCGCTACTGTCAAGGGAGGTGGGCTTGCGTCACAGTGCGGCGGCAATGCCCTTGAGGTAGTGCAAACTGCCGGCGGCAATGGTGCGCGGGTCCGGGTTAAAATCGAACACTTCCACTGAGACGTAGCGCTGGTAGTCCAGCTCCTTGAGCGTTCGCATGACGCTGGCGAAGTCAGTGTTGCCAAAGCCGGGACCGCGCTTGTTGGCGTCGTTGACGTGGACGTGGTAGAGGTGCTCGCCGGAGTCGCGCAAAAGCTGGGCGACGGGAATTTCCTCGGTCGAGCTGGAGCACACATCGACCATGGTCTGGAAGTGTGGGTGGTCGATCTCGGCGATCATTTTGCGTGCTTCCGCGCAGGTAGTGATGATGTTCGTTTGCTCTTTGCTCAGGGACTCTATGCAGAGATAAACGCCGTGCTGTTGGGCCAACTCCAAGCTGTCTTCAAATGCCCCGCGCATGCGGTTCCAGCACTCTTGGTAATCCCATCCTTCCTGCACGTTGCGCTGCATGGGCGAGCCGATGATCATCACTTGTCCGCCGAGGTCGCCGCAGAATTGGACTAGCTCTTTGAAGTACGCGCAGGTGCGTTGGTAGATGGCTGGGTCGGGATGGGTGATGTATAGCCCGTCAGGACTGGCCAAGAGCCAGTGCAGGCCGGCGATTTCCACGCCAGCGCGTTCGGCGGCAGCGCGGATTTGGGCGCGGCGCGACGCGGGGATGTCTTCGACGCTATCGGCGAGAGTGAAGGGGGCGATTTCGACGGCTTCGTATCCGAGGTCGGCGGCGTAGGAGAAGACCTCTTCGATGGGCCAGTCAGTGAAGTACTCGTTGCAGGTGGTGAGTTTCATGTGGGGTGCTCCTTGTGGGGGTTGGGCTTAGAGATAACCTGCGCCATTTTGGCGGTCACTGAGGCAGCAAAAACGAGGGCGAGGATTGCGATCTCTGGGTTAGGATTTCTCAACTGCGTGCGTCGAGCGAGGGTAGATGGGGATAAGCTAATCAGTATGAACGATGTCGCCGTGGATGGTCATCCGACCGCGCAGTTTGCCTAGCTCTCTGTTTGAGTGGCTTTCTTCGCGGTATGGGTTGACCGTGGCTATGGGCCGTTTGTTCAAGGTCACGAGGAGAGGTTCTCCTGTCCGTTGCACCTTCTTCAATTCATCGATGCACTTCGCCTTAAATTCGGAAATACCTATTTCTTTCATCGCAATCCTCCAAGTCTCAAATAAAATAACGGACTGGGTAAGATGTAGCGCAAAGAAAACAGAATAGGGAATAAAGGATACACCAGCAATTACCCACTCCACTGACGCGCCTCATGGCACGATCCTTGCATGAGTTGGCAAAAAGGAGGAAGGACTATGTGGCGACTGTGGGTGTTGGCATTGGTCGGCCCGGTGTGGGCCGAGGGGGATTTGGGTGAGGAAGACGCGGGCTATTTGGAGCAGCGGTTGGACGATTTAGGGCGGCTGGATGGGGCGGCTGTGCGGTGGCGGGTGCGCGGGGCTGAAGCGGCTCGGGAGCGGTGGCAGTTGTATCAGCGGGTGGAGGTCGTGCCGGTCAGCGGACAGGCGTTTTTTGGCTTGGCCGAGCGCGACCGAGGCGAGTCCGGGTGGAGCGATTTTAGGACGTTTTACTACGCAGTGCAGAAGCAGCGATCTGAATGGGTCGTCGGCGACCTGCGGCCCGGCACGGGTGCGGGCTTGGTGTTTGGGCGCAACCGACGCGGAAGCATCGCGCCGAGGATGTCGGCGGGAGACAGTCGGCGCTTGGGCTATCGCTCTAGCGGGGAGAACCACGCCCTGCGTGGCGCGGCGTGGCGTTACGAGGGTCGGGCGTGGAGTGGGATGCTGCTCGGGGGTTGGGCGCATCGGGATGGGCGCTTGGACGAACAGGGGCAGGTGCGGTCGCTGCCCGAGAGCGGCTATCACGTGACCGCGACCGAGATAGCTGGCCGCGATCTGCTGGGCATCCGCGCTGGCGGCGGTCGGCTGCACTGGCGGGGCGAGCATTGGCAGTGGGGCACGACCCTGCTGGCCTTGGACTTTTCACATTACATCGACTTGCGCCGGAATGGGCGGACGCCTTGGGGTTTTGTCGGCGGCGAGCAGCGCATGGGGGCTGTGGACGTGCGCGTAGATTGGGATCGAGGCCGAGCGGCGTTGGAAGTGGCTGGCGATGGGGTGGGGCACTGGGGGATAGTTGGGGAACTGCGGATGCGGCATGGGGGTCTGCGACTACGGACGCTGGGCCGCTATTACGCGCCGGGATTCCACAGCTTTTTTGGCGCGGCTCCGGGGACCTCGGCTATGCAAAACGAACAGGGCGGAGTCGCTGAAGTCAGCGGGCGGGGCTGGCGCGGCTATGTGGATGTGTACCGCCGGCCCGCGCGCTCCTACTTCATACCTGTACCGGCCACGTATGCTACTTGGGGGGGCGAGTTGCGGCGGCGGTTGGGTAGCCGCTGGGCGATGCGTGGGCAGTGGCAGAGACGCCTGCGGCCGCGCTGGGCGGACGAGCGGTTGGTGCAAGAGCGCAGTCACAAATGGCGTTTGGATTTGGACCGAGGGGCTTGGCGCTGGCGCGGCGAGTTGGTGCGCTGGCACCGCGCCACTCGCGCCGAGTGGGGTCTGTTGGGTAGCGTGAGGTATAAGACGCGCTGGTTGACCTTGCACGCGAGCCGCTTCCGCACGGACTCGTATTGGACGCGGATTTACGAATACGAGGTGGATCTGCCCGGGGCCGTGAGCATCCGCCCGCTCTACGGCACGGGCTGGCGTGGGTATGCGCTAGTGGAGGTCGCCTATCGCGGCTGGCGGCTGAGCAGCCGCTACCGCATCCAGCGCGACCAGCGGCTGAGGCACTACGGCGGCGTCCAGATCGACTGGACCCGAGGTCATATTGACAAGCGTTTGCAGCGCAGATAATTTGAAATATGCCTCCCACGCTCAAAGCACCATCCGAATTCAGCAAACGTTTAAAACAACGTACCCACAAAGACTGCACCATGCGTCTTATGGGTAAAACCGCGACGCAATGCCCCTCTCGGGCGAACTCTCCAGGGGTCATCGAATACATCGGCTCCAAGTTGAAACGGGCCGCTTGACCGTCTCCACCTGAGTTTGATGCTTAAACCCGCTGCCAAAAACGCGCTCGTCGCCGCTTGGGTCATCGCCGCAGAGATCGGCGCGGCCCCTCTGCAAGACGTCGCCCCCCAAACCGGGCACATCCACGCCCTGACCATCTTCGCGCATTTTGCCGATGAGGGCGGTTTGGGCCGCGAGGTCCCGTCTTTTGCGGCGGGGATTTTTGCCGACCAGCCGGGCAGCCTAGCCCACTTCTACCGCGAGATGTCGCGCGGGCAGTTTGAACTCACCGGCGAGGTGCTGCCCCGCTGGTACGCGTCCCGCAGCAATGCCGCGGTGTACTCAGACGCGGAGGGCGGTTATGGTCGCTTTGCCCGCGAGATCATCGAGGCCGTTGATGCCGATGTGGACTTTAGCCGCTACGACAACGACGGCCCCGACGGGGTGCCTAACTCCGGCGACGACGATGGGTACGTGGATTTTATTTTTATTATCTCGGCCTCGGCCCCAACGGGCTTTATCGTCGAAGAGGCCACGGGCGTTGCTCAGCTCGGGTTGGGCAACGATTTTGTGAGCCAAGACCGCGCCCTCCGCGGCGGTTTCATCCGGGTTGACTCAAAAAAAGGTGCTGTCCAGCGCGGGCGATCTTTTGTCGAGGCCGTAGGCAGTACGGCCCACGAGTTTGGACACTTTTTGGGCCTGCCCGACCTGTACGACCGCGAGTTTGGGTCCGAGCCGGAAGACGACTCAGGGGGCATTGGCTATTGGGGCTTGATGGGGCACGGCAATCGCGGCTGGGGCGAGACAGATGGCCCCAATCCCTTCTGCGCGTGGAGCTTGGGGCAACTCGGCTGGCTGGGGGTAAACAACCAACAACTCAAAGTGCTGAGCGAGGACCAAGACGATGTGGTTTTTGCCGATGTCAACGCGGGTGGCGATGTGTATTTACTGCCCGCGCCTGCGCCCGCCGAGCACTTTTTTCTCGTGGAGTTCCGCAGCCGTCAGCACAGCTATTACGAGCGCAATCTGCCCGGCGAGGGCTTGCTGATCTGGCGCATATATCCCAGTCGCTACAGCAATAATATGGAAGCCATCAAACGAGTGGACTTAGTGTGTGCCGATGGGCTTTTTAGCGATGCGGGCTTCCCCTTGGGCCGCAAGTCGTCCCCGTTTAATGGTCGCGACAATCTCGATTTTTGGGCGCATGACGCGCGCTATCGCACGGATTTTGGCGGCAACCTTGGAGACGCCACCGATGTGTTTGACGGCGAGCAATTTACCGACTTCTGGGCCGCGTCCAACCCGGCATCGACGACGGGGATTAGCGTGACTAACATCCGCCGCGAGGGCGATCAGATGGTGGCGGATCTCAAGCTGCAAGACCGCCGTCGCGCCGGCCCGATTGCCACCGACGAAATCTGGCGCGACCACATTGAGATTGTCGGCGACGTGACCGTTTTGCCCGGAGGGTACCTCGATATCCGCGCAGGTGCGCAGGTGCAGGTGGGGCCAGACGCGCTAACTGCGGGTGCGGATACGGCGCGCGTGGAGCTGATAGTGTACGGCGATCTCGTCATCGGCGTTTCGGGGCAGGGGCAAACCGCCTTCCATTCAGCCGCAGCCGACCCGCAGCCCGGAGATTGGCACGGCATCGTGCTGCACCAAACGGCCACGGCCTATTTGCGCAGCGTCCTCATCGACCATGCCCACTATGGCCTATTGGCCGAGGAAATCGACCACGCCACTACCTTAGAAGATGTGACCATCCGCCACGCTAGGGCGGACGGCATTCGCTTAGAAAGGGTCGAGGAGGAGATCCTCTTAGATCGCGTACGCGTCGAGGAAGCAGGTGGAGTGGGCATTTGGATCGCTGGTCCAGGCTTGACGCGGATAAACCAAGCTGAGTTGCACGACAATGGCCGCGCTGGCCTCTGGCGCGAAGGCGGGTTTTTGTCGTTGGTCGATACCCGTTTCAACTCCAACGGCTCGACTGCACCTGAGGAGGCCAATTTGGTCTTGGGGCGGGGGACTAGCGGCAAGGTGGCGGGCAATTCGTTTGCCGGTGGGATTGGCATTTACTGCGTGGAGACGCGGGAAGTCGAAATTGAGGACAACGCGCTGTACAATCACGAAGTCGGCCTATGGACTAGAAGTGCGCGCCCGCGCATTGTGCGCAATCAATTCTTCCGCAATGCGTTGGCTATGCGGATAGAGGGGAGCGTGGTGCCGGCGTGGCTGGTTTTGAACGGCGTCCAAGAGGGCGAGCAACTGATCGACAATCAAACCGATCAACCGTTGCAGGCGATCAACAATTGGTGGGGGAACGAGGACGAGAGTTGGATAGCGGCTCGGATTAGCGGCGATGTTCGTTGGCGGCCCTTCCTCAACTTCGATCCGCGCATACCCTTGGACTTTGCTTTAGGGCAGAATTACCCCAACCCGTTCAACGAGGGTACGCAGATCGATTATCAGATCGGGATCAACGATCCCATTGTCGCCGGCCAGACTAGGGTCGAGCTGGAAATTCGCACCTTGACTGGCGGTTTGGTGCGGCACTTGGTGGAGGATATGGCGGCTCCGGGGTTGTACAGCGCTTCTTGGGATGGCCGCGACGAGCGGGGCGAGCGCGTGGCCAGTGGTATGTATTACTATGTGTTGCGCATCGGGCCGATCTCCCGCGCTAATAAGATGATTTTTATTAAATGAAAATCGAGGCGGATTATCTCGTTCTCGGCAGCGGTATTGCCGGTTTGTTCTTTGCCCTCAAGGCTGCTCAGCACGGATCCGTAGCCGTAGTGACCAAGCACGAGCGGCGCGAGTCCAACACGCAGTACGCACAAGGGGGTATTGCTGCGGTCATGGATGCGGCTGATTCGGTCGCCAGCCACGCGCAGGATACGGTTGCGGCGGGTGCTGGGCTGTGCGACCGCGCGATCGTCGAAGGGGTGGTGGCTGAAGGGCCGGAGGTGGTGGCCGAACTGCTGGCGATTGGTGCGCAGTTCAACGAAGCGCAGCCTGGGGTGTTGGCGTTGGGGCGCGAGGGTGGGCACGCTCATGCGCGGGTCGTACATGCGGACGACATGACTGGCCGCGAGGTGACGCGCACCTTGGTTGCAGCCGTGCAAGCGCTGCCGCAAGTGACCTTGTACGATCACCATTTGGCGATAGACTTAATCGTAGATGATCAACGGCGCTGCCACGGGGCTTGGGTATTGGACTCGCAGCAAGCCGATCCCATCGCCGCGGTGGCGCCGGTTACGTTGCTGGCTACGGGCGGCTGCGGACAGGTCTTTTTGCACACGACCAATCCGCGCGTGGCTTCCGGCGATGGGATTGCCATGGCTTGGCGGGCTGGAGCGAAGGTGAGCAACATGGAGTTTATGCAGTTCCATCCGACTATGCTCTACGATCCGGGGCGGCCATCGTTTCTGATTACCGAGGCTTTGCGCGGCTTTGGTGCCGTGCTGATCGACGAGCGCGGTGAGGCGTTCACCGATCCTTTGCAGACGCGCGATGTGGTGTCGCGGGCTATTGTCGCGCAGATGCAGCAAAGCGGTGCCGAGTGCGTTTATTTGGATGTCACTGGTCGAGATGCGGATCAGACCCGTCGCCGCTTTCCCAACATCTATCAGCATTGTCTGGGGATGGGAATAGAAATGACCGAGACGCCGATCCCGGTGGTGCCGGCGGCTCACTATAGCTGCGGCGGGGTGTGGACGGACGCGCACGGCCAGACGGATATTACGGGTCTATACGCGGCTGGCGAGGTGGCGATGAGTGGGTTTCAGGGGGCCAACCGGTTGGCGAGTAATTCGCTGTTGGAAGGGTTGGTTTTTGCGCGGCGCGCTGTCGAGTACGCCAGTACAGTTACGCCCGTGGCTATGGGCCGGTTCGAGATGGAGTATGCGGGCGATGCTATTGCGTCTGATGTGCTGGAGGAGCGGCGGGAATTGCTGCGGCGCTTGATGTGGGACGAGGTGGGCATCGTGCGCAGCGACCGAGGCTTGGCGCAGGCTCAGGAGGAGACGGAGCGGATGGCGCGGGAAATTGAAGCGTTGTATAGCGGACATCGGCTCGACGCCGAGCTTGTACAGCTACGCAGCTTGGCGACCGTGGCTCAGCTCATTGCTCGCTCAGCGCGGCAGCGCTTGGAAAGCCGTGGCGTCCACTACAACTGCGACCATCCCACGCGCGACGATGCCCGCTGGCAGCGGCCGACGCTGCTGGTGAGGGATCGGGCAGCGGCGTCAAAAATACACTAGCGCCGCCACCTCCGTTTGGAAGGTCTTGAGGGACCACAGCTTAGGGTTGGAGCGGTAGCTTAAGTCCAGTCCGGTCTGGCCGCTCAAGCTGATGCGTTGGAAGGGAAACCAGTCGACTCCCAGACCTAGCGCTATCCCCAGATCACTATTGCTTCTGGTGCGTTGTGTCATCCTCGAACCGATTTCCTCATGGCGAGCCCAAGACCTGGAAAAACTTGCGTGGGCTTGATAAAAAACAAAAGGGGCGACTCGGTCATGCATGGGACGGTATTGCTTGACGGTAGGACGTAGCTGCAGACTTAAATACCGAGACTGAGATCGGGTGTCGTTCCGGTCGAGGTTTTCGAGGTCGTCGGAAGTGCGATCGCTGTAATACGACGAAAAATCTATTTCTAAGCCAAAGGCCGTGACGGGAGAGCGTACTTTCCACAGGCTGAGGTCGAGTCCGTTGCTGGAAGGTAGGGCTACACCCAATGCCCAGTTGCCTCGGTTGGCCAATGGGTCTTGGTCCGCGGCGGCGGTGCTTATCAAGAGGACGATACCGATCAGCGGGAAGATAAACATGGCTTTCTCCACGAAAGAAGTCGGATTTCCTCAGCGCAGAACATCTCTGACTAACTGCCGGTTGGTCTTGGGGTATTCGGTACTGGAGCCACCCATAAAAAGGCGGGATTGTCCTTGAATGAGTAGTCTTGCTTTTTGTGCAAGGTTATTCGGCCATTGACAATACAGACCTCTGTGAAGGCTGGATTCGGCTGAAACCCATCAATAGCTTGCCCATCGTCGCGGCACAGCACCGCTGGCTCAGACGGCCGCACGAAAATGTATATCCATTGATCAGGATCATATCTATGACCATAGTCGGTGGCTTCGTTAATTGGTGCAAGATAGATTTTATCTACGGCACTAGCCGGCCAATTTACGAGACTCCGAATAACTCCACCTTCCTCGAACCGCAAAGAAGTATCGCTAGTGAGACGTATTCCGGTCGTCACGAGGAATTCCGATCGTCGGTAGGGTTCTTCTACTGTGGGGACGATCCTTAGAGAGACGGGATTGTCCTTAAAGGAGTAGTCTTGTTTTTTGCGCAAGGTTATTTGCCCATCGACAATACAGACTTCTGTGAAGGCGGGGTTCGGCTGAAATCCGTCAATGACTTGGCCGTCGTCGCGACACAGCGTCGCTGGTTCGGCCTTGGATGACCGCACAAAGACGTATCTCCTGTAATCGGGATCGTCTATACCATAACCGGTGGCTTCGTTAATTGGTAAAAAATAGATGGCATCTACGGCACTTGTCGGCCAATTCCAGACCTGTAGGAAGAAATGGCGACTCTCATTGAAGTGGGTATCGTCGCCGAGAAAAACACGTTCCGGCCGCCTCGGAACATCGGATGAATCAAAGGACTGTGTTGGGCTCCAATAATCGCACGCCGTTATGTGGATGGCTAGCAGCAAAGTAAGAATTAAAAAAGGCATCGTTTGAATAGTGGTTGGTGGAGCGTGATGAGGGGAGGCATCGTCTTCCATCAAAAATACATCAATGCCTTCACCTCCGATTGGAAGGTTCTTAGGTACAGGGACCAGTTTTTACTAGACCTGTTATTATAGCCCCTAGTATCGGACTGACTGTAGCGGTAGCCCAGTCTCAGGCCGGTCTGGCCGTCCAAGCTGATGCGTTGGAACGGAAACCATTCGACGCCCAAACCCAGCGCTAGCCCTATATTGCCTGAACTGCTGCCGTGCTGCGTAAACGGAGAATCCCGTTTACTGCCCCGAAAACCGGCTTCGACTTGGCCGTATGTAAAAGGGGCGATTCGGTCGTGCAGGGGACGATAGTGCTTTATAGTAGGACGCAGTTGTAGCGATAGGTAATGCCTTTGGAGGGTGGTTGGGTCGGGGTCATCGGCGTCGAGAGTGGAATCGGCGTAGCTCCACGAAACACCTACTTCCAAGCCCACGGCGGTGGTAGGAGAGCGGATCTTCCACAGGCTGAAGTTACTTCCGCTGCTAGAGGGCAAGGCCACGCCCAGCGCCCAGTCTCCTCGGTCGGCCAAGGGGCCTTGGTCGGCGGCGGCGATGCTGCTCGTCAGCAGGACGAGCCAAATCAGACGGGAGATAGACATAGGAGCTTCTCCTGAAGCACTGATTAGTTGGCGTTACGCAGCGTCCAGCGAGATGCTTCGACTCCGCTGCGCTCAGCATGACACGGTCGCAATACCTATAAAACATATAGCCTAGCAAGCGCGTCCGTTCGTTCCATGCGTTGACTGGCTACCTAGGTTTTCCCCATGCGGTGCTGCGCCACGCGATGCCAACCCCACCCGAGCAAGAGTAGCCCCAACCCACTGAGCCAGATCGTGCGCTCGACGAAAAAGGCCAGCCCTAGGCAGGCGACTAATCCCACCATGGCTATCCACCGGGGATAGAGCCGTTGGGCGGCTGGCAAGCGCAGGGCGCAGAAGTTGGTGATGGCGTAATAGACCAGAATGGTGAAGGCGCTAAAGGACCAAGTGGCCTTGATGTTGCCTATGATGACTAGCCCGGCGATGGCCAGCCCGACGACCACCACGGCAATAGAGGGCGTGGTCTGATCCCGATTGAGACGGGCAAGCGCTTGGGGCATATCCCCACGGCGGCCCATGGCCAGCAGAACCCGCGACAGACCGAGGATTAGGTTGAGCAGCACTCCGGCCATAGCGGTGATCGCTCCCAAGGCTAGGAGCCAGGAGATGCCGGGCGCGTCAAAAGTGTGGGCGATGACCTTTAGGGGAGCGGCCTTGTCCATGGTGGCCGCGTAGAACGCCTCCGAGCCTACAGCGGCTGTGGCGACGGCACCGACGCCGATGTAAAGCATCATAGAGATCAGCAGCACGGCGACGATGGCACGGGGGATTGTCTTGCGGGGTTGGCGCACTTCTTCGCCAAGTGTGGCGATGCGACCGTAGCCCGTATAGGCGACGAACATCAGGGCGCTGGCATGCAACAGGGCCGACCAGCCTTGTTCTCCCAAGAAAGGGGTCAGGTGCAGGTTGTGCAGAGCGCTGGGGGTGCCGGCGACGATGAAGGCGATCAGCGAGCAAAGCGTCGCGGCGACGATGGCGATGTTGACCTTGTTGGTGCGGTTGATGCAGGGTGAGTACTAGCACGGCGGCCAAGGCGACCGGGGTAATAGATGCGGCCTGATCTAGTGCGTTGAGCAAGTAGCCGGCCAGTCCCATTGCCGCGGTGGCCGCGGTCGCGCTCTTGGCGCAGAGGAACATCCATCCGGCGGTAAAGCCGATGGCTGGCGAAGCGTACTCATAGCCGTATTGGTACGTGCCACCGCTGAGCGGATGGCTGGCAGCTAGCTGGGCGCTGGACAGGCCGTTGCAGAGAGCGACCAGCGCCCCGATGGCGATGGCGACGAGGACCGCTGGCCCAGCGATGCCAGCGCCGATGCCAATGCTGACGAAGACGCCAGTGCCGACGATCGAACCCAAGCCGAGGGCGATGGTGCCGATTAGCCCAAGCTCGGGACGCAGGCGTTCGGATGGGGTGGGTGTGGAAGTCATGCGAGCAAATATAGTCCGGCGGCGCGCTCGCGTCTTGTCTAGGGAGCGAAAAGAGCCGGTGTGTCTTGCGTACTATTTACCACTCATTAACCAACTGCGAGAGGAAATCATGATCCGAATATTGTCATTTGTCCTAGTTGCGATAGGGCTGCTCGGCGGAGCAGAAAAAGCCGACGCTGCTGCAAGCGATGTAGTGGATCGAGAGACGCTGAAGAATTTCGTGCTGGAAGCGAAAAGTCTGCTGGAGTCGGCACAAGACGAGGCGGAGCGGGCGGCTATTTTGGAGACCTTCAGGACCGACGAAGAATGGAGGCGTGGGCCGATTTATATCTTCATCACCAGTTTTGACGGCACGGGCTTCTTCCACGCGACCCAACCCGAGCGCGAAGGGGTCAATAATATCGACTCAGAAGACAGCAATGGCGTTAAGATCGTACAGCAGAATATCGCGGCGGCACAAGCCGGGGGCGGATTTACGGAATATCTCTTTGATAATCCAGCGATCGAAGGAGAGGACGAGTCCACTAAGGTAAGCTACGTGGCCCCCATCGAGATTGAGGGTGCATCCTATTACATTGGCGCTGGGCTGTATATTGATTCGGAGCAGACGAATGTCGCGCCCATTTCGTGGGGTAGCTTGAAAGGGCAGGTGTAACCGAGGCAATGTCTAGGCCTGTAAAAAAAGGAGGCTCATAATGGACGTGAAGGAAGCCGTGCAGACGGCGCGAGCATATATTGCTGACCTTTTTGCTGATGAAAATGTGAAACATGTCGGTCTAGAAGAGGTTGAATTCGACGACCTATCGAAAGTTTGGCATATAACTATCGGTTTCTCTCGACCTTGGGAATTACCTGAGGATCCTCCCCCGCCTTCTTTTGGTTCTGGTTCTGTGCTCGACGAATTAAAGCCGCCACAGATCGTTCGAGTCTGTGACGGGGACGGTCACGTCATATCTGTTACGAACCGCGCTCTAGCTGATCACAATTGAGCCAATGGCCCGGAAAGGGATATTCATTGACGCCAACCTGCTCGTGCTACTCGTCGTGGGCGCGACAGATCAAGCGTTGATTTCCAAGCATCGTCGCCTGCGAACATTCATGGAGGAAGATTACGGGCGTTTGCTCGGGCTAATTGAGCAAGCTGGTCAGGTATTCTTGACGCCAAACACGCTAACTGAAGCCTCTAATCTACTCGCTCAACATCCGAACCCAGAGCGTTCCCGATTTTTCGAGATGTTCCGCCGCATCATTGGAACAAACGAGGAGATCATCGTTGAAAGTAAGACTGCCTCCCGCAACAACGCATTCGTGCGATTTGGATTGACCGACGCTGCGCTCTTGGAGGTCATCTCCGAGGAAACTCCATTGGTCACCGTGGATTTGGATTTGTTCGTGGCAGCTTTTACAGAAGGAAAGGTAGCAGCATTGAATTTTACACATTTACAATCGTTGTAACCCACAGGAGATTCCCCTTGAGCATCGTCGTCCTCGACTTCGGCGGGCAGTACGCCCACCTGATCGCCAATCGCATTCGCCGCCTCCACGTCTATGCTGAGATTCGCTCCCCAGAGACTGCGGTTGCCGATTTGCAAGACGCCGACGGGTTGATTCTGTCGGGCGGACCGGCCAGCGTCTATGACCCGGAAGCTCCGGCGTATAATCCCGAGATTTTGGCGATGGGCAAGCCGATGCTGGGCTTGTGCTATGGCCACCAACTGCTCTGCCACCGTTTGGGCGGCCAAGTCGAGATGGGGGAGACTCACGAGTTTGGCGCGGCCTATCTGCACGTTCGGAAGGCAGAGGGTGTGTTGGCCGGATTGGACGAGCGCGAGCGGGTGTGGATGAGTCACCGCGATCACGTTGCGGCGTTGCCGCCTGGGTTTGTCGTCTTGGGCGCGACTGAGGACTGCCCGGTGGCGGCGATGGGTGACGCCGAGCGCAGGATATACGGCTTGCAGTTCCATCCAGAAGTGACGCACACCGTCCGGGGCATGGATATTCTCGATAACTTCGCCGCGCTGCGATGGAGCGCTACACTGAGGAGACGATAGAGCGGATCCAGCAACAGGCTAAAGGACGCAACGTTTTTTTGTTCGTCAGCGGTGGAGTCGATTCGTCGGTGGCGTTTCTCCTGCTCAATCGCGCCCTAGGTGCGGAACGGGTGCTGGGCTTGCACATTGACAACGGCTTTATGCGCGAGGGCGAGACGGCGCTGGTCGAGCGGCTGATGAAGGGGGCGGGCCTGCACAATCTGGAAGTCGTCGATGCTAGCGCGGAATTCCTCGCCGCTACGGAGGGGATTGCCGACCCGGAGGAAAAGCGGCTACGGATTGGCGAGGAGTTCATCCGCGTCCGCGACCGAGCGCTGGCGGCGCTGGAGCTGGACCCGGACGAATGGCTGTTGGGTCAGGGGACGCTCTACACGGATACTATCGAGTCCGGTGGCACGGAAAACGCAGCGGTCATTAAGACCCATCACAATCGCGTCGGTGTCATCGATCAGCTTTTGGCCGAGGGCAAGGTCGTTGAGCCGCTAGATCAGCTCTACAAGGACGAGGCGCGCACCTTGGGCGAGACGCTCGGCTTGCCGCACCACTTGGTCTGGCGGCATCCGTTCCCAGGGCCGGGGCTGGCGGTGCGGGTCTTGTGCAGCGATGGGTCGGACGCAGAGAGTGCTGATAACGGTTTGGCGCTTGAGACGGTCGCCGAGGCGCAGAAGGTGGCGGCGACATTCGGTCTGGCGCTCGATGTGCTGCCGTTGCGCATCGCGGACTTACGCGCATCCAGCGGTAGTTACCGGCCAGAGGGAGTGGAAAACGCTGGAGGCGCTGTCCACCGAGTTGACCAATAACTTCCCATCGATCAATCGGGTGATTTACCTGCTGGGGCCGACACCGCGGCCGCAGCAAAACCTCAAGGCAGGGTATTTGACCCGCGACCGGCTCGATCTCCTGCGCCGAGCCGATGCCATTAGCATGGAGGCGCTGGAGCGCCACGGGCTGATGGAGGAAGTGACCCAGATGCCGACGGTGCTTTTGCCGCTGTCGTCGGATGGGGTACAAGAGAGTGTGGTGCTGCGGCCGATTGCGACCTCCGACTTTATGACCGCGCGCTTTTGCCCGTTGCCGCAGGCGTTTTTGGACGATGTGTGTGAGCGGCTGTTGGCGTTAGCGGGGATCGAGGCGGTCTTTTACGACATTACCCACAAGCCGCCGGGCACGGTGGAGTGGGAGTGAGCCAAACGGCGAAAGTATGTTTGACACCAGCATCCTCGACGAGGCCATAAGAGCGCGACGCCAGCGGCTAGCGGCCGAGCAAGCCGAGTTGTTCGACTGTGTCCGTCGCACCCTGTTAGAACTGCGGGAGTCTCTCGGAATTGAGGCCGCGTACATTGTGGGCTCGCTGCGGTCGCCCGATTCTTGGCGAGAGTCGTCCGACATTGACGTGGCCGTGGGAGGCTGCTCGCCTGTTGTGCTTGAGCTGATGAAAAAACTAGAGGACGCTACCGGCAGGGTAGTGGACGTAATCGACCTCGACCGGCATCCTTCCCCTCAATCCTTTACTCAGTCTGGAGTAAAAGTGTATGGATAAAGGGGCTTTCTCAGTTCTAGAAGCGGAGTTGCGAGCGCGTTTCCGGGATGTCAGCCGGATCGGTGATCGCATCGAGGAACGCCTAGGCGCGTTTGCCCATAGTGCCGAAGGGATAGACAGCATGGGGTACCAGCTCCACAACTTCTATGGCGCGTTTGAGCAGTTGTTTGAGGAAGTAGCGCGATTCTTTGAGAACCAAATCGACGAAGCAAGGTATCACGCGGATATGATTAGGCGGATGCAGCTAGAGATCGAGGGCATCCGCCCGGCGCTTCTGGCCGCAGAAACTGCTTCCGACCTAGATGAATTGCGGCGATTCCGCCATCTGTTTCGCCACGCATACACTGCGGATTTGGACCCCGACAAGGTGGCGGATTTAGCGGCCAAAGCCGTGTGCATCCAGCGCGATTTTGCGCGGGACTTTGAGCGATTCTTGGCGCTCTTGCGGCCTGAGTAGCTAGCAGACGAGGGTGTACTGCTTCTTGCCTCGGCGCACGATCAAGTACTTGCCGTGTAGGCCCTCTTGGCACCGCATGCTCCGCGCCATGTCCGTGCAGCGCTCGCCGTTGATGTAGATCGAGCCGTTTTGCACGTCTTGGCGGGCTTGGCGCTTGGAGGATGAGACGCCAGCCGCGACGAGCAGATCGATCAGTCCTAATTCCTCCTGACCCATCGCGTGCGTTGGCACGTCGTCAAAGCCTTCGAGGATTTCTTCCTCGGATAGGTCCTGAAATTCCCCGTAAAAGAGCGCGTGCGAGATGCGTTCGGCCCGGCGAGCAGCGTCGGCTCCGTGCACAATGGTCGTTGCCTCGGCGGCGAGGGTGCGCTGGGCTTCGCGCCGTTCGGGCTGGTCGCGGACAGCCTCGGCGAGTTGGAGGATCGCGTCCTGCTCTAAGAAGGTGTACGTTTTTAGGTGATCGACGACCTTCTGGTCCTCGGCGTTGATCCAGAACTGGTAAAACTGGTAAGGCGAGGTCTTAGCGGCGTCGAGCCAGACGGTGCCCGCCTCGGTTTTGCCGAATTTGGTGCCGTCTGCTTTGGTCACCAGCGGGCAGGTCAGGCCAAAGGCCCGATTGCCAGCGGAGCGGCGGATTAGATCGGTGCCGGCGGTGATATTGCCCCATTGGTCAGAGCCGCCGGTCTGCAACTCGCAGCCGTATTTTTCGTTGAGGACCAAAAAGTCATACGCTTGGAGCGCCATGTAGCTGAACTCGGTGTAGGAAATGCCCGTTTCGAGGCGCGAGGCGACTGAGTCCTTGGCCAGCATGTAGGGGACGGGAAAGTGCTTGCCGACATCGCGCATAAAGTCTATGGCCGCGAGTTGGCTGAGCCAGTCGTAGTTATCGACCATGATCGCGGGGTTGGGGCCGTCGAAGTCGAGGAAGCGCTCTAGCTGTGCTCTGACCTGCTGCGTCCACTCGGCCACGACGTCGGTGGCATTGAGCTGTCGCTCTTCGGTCTTGCCGCCTGGATCGCCGATCAGGCCGGTGCCGCCGCCAGCCAAGGCGATGACTTTGTGACCGGCGAGTTGGAAGCGGCGCAGGAGCAAGATTGGCACGAGGTTGCCCACCGTCAGGCTGTCGGCAGTTGGGTCGAAGCCGTTGTAGAGCACTATTGGACCGGCGGCGAGGCGTTCGGCGAGGCCGTCGAGGTCGGTGGCTTGGTAGATCGAGCCGCGAAATTCAAGATCGGGTATGATGTTCATCACATTTCCTTCTGGTATGGGCATAAAAAAAGCCCCTGTTAATCAGGGGCTTGTAAACGCGGTTGAGACGATAAAGCGGACGTACTACCCCTGTCTATGAAGCGAGGTATAATAGTAGTAGCGTACGGCGCGTAGAGTTTGCATCATTCATTCTCCGCGCAAAAATATAACTGCGACCTCTATTCTCGTCAATTAGGAGACGAACAATGACTAATGAACAATACCGGGTGGCCGTCGTCGGTGCGGCCGGTACGTGGGGGCGCTACTACACGCGCGCGTACGCTGCTCATCCCAACTGTGAGATTGTCGGACTCGTCGATCGCGCCAGAGAGCGGCGGGATGCCATTGCTCGGCGCTACGGCGTGGAGAAGGTGTACGACGATCTCGATGGCCTGTTGGCGGCCGAAGTGCCGGACATTGTCTCCGCAGTGGTTCCGGTGGGCCAGAATTATCCGTGTGTCACTACCTGCGCTCGCGCTGGGGTGCGGGTGGTTTCCTGCGAGAAGCCGATTTCTCACGAACTGAACGAGGCCGATGAAATGATCCGCATCTGCCGGGAGCACGGCACGTTGTTCGGCTGCGCGCAGGCCGGATGGGCGACGCCGCATATGCCCGAGGTGGTTGAGTGGGTGCGGCAGGGGCACATTGGACGGTTGACTGGGGCGGCGATTCCGGGTGGGTTGCCGACTGAGGTGTCGGGTGGTGGTTGCGTGCAGATTGCGGCCTTGCGCATCCTCACTGGGATGGATGTGGAGTGGGTGGAAGGGTACACCTTACCGGCGGTGCCGGGGTACGTGGCGGAAGTGCCTGCGTACGGCCGCTTGGGGCTGAGCGGCGGCATTGTCTGCGAAGTTGTCGCACCTGAGCCGGATGGCCGCGTGCCGACCTTTATCTCGGCCACCGGCGAGCGCGGGCAGGTCTTTTTGGCGCGCCAGCGGCCCGTGTTGATTGAGGGAACCGGCGCGGCGGCTTCTCCGGTGTATCCCGACTTTTTGGATCAGCCAGCGGCCGACGCCTTCACCTATACGATGCGCCCATCGGGACGGCACTGAGCCGTATAGCAGCGGCGACGACTACCGCCACTCGCTCGAAGTGGCCATCGCCTTGGTGCGCTCAGCCCACCGGGGACACGAGCGGGTGTCCCTGCCGTTTGCGGATCGCACGCTGAAGCTGTATCCGCATCCCTATCGCCTCAGGGGTGGCGATGTCGCCGGGTGGCAGAGCATTGGCTACGATGGGCCGCCGACGATGGATGTCTGAGGGGAAAGCCCGCACCGTAACCGATGAGCTGACTCGGGAGACATAAGGCATGTCTGATACCACATTGCCGCAGCAAGCTAGAGGCGTCATCATTGGCGCGGGCATCGCAGGTTGCAGCGTCGCATACCATCTGACGAAACTCGGCTGGCGGGATATCGTTGTCGTCGAGCAAGGACCGCTGTTTGAGACTGGCGGCTCGACCTCGCACGCTCCGGGCCTCGTTTTCCAGCTCAACCCATCGAAGACCATGACGGGCTTTGCGCGCTATACGGTTGAGCTGTGGAGACAGTTGGAACTCGAGGGCGAGCCATGCGCCAAGACCTTGGGTAGCCTTGAAGTGGCCTGGACGCAGGAGCGCTTCACGGACCTGAAGCGCAAGGCCGGGTATGGCATGAGTTGGGGTGTGGAGGCCCATCTGCTCAGCGCCGACGAGGCACGGAGCCGGCTTCCCATGCTGTCCGACCGCATTTTGGGCGCGCTGTATGTTCCCTCCGACATCCAGACGAAAGCGACAAGGCCGGCGGAAGCGATGGCGCGAGAGGCGGAGCGGAACGGTGCCACGTTCTACAGTAACGTCAAAGTTACTGGCTTTGCTATCGCGGACGGACGGATTGCGGCGGTCCATACCACGCGCGGCGACATCAAGACGGATTTGGTAGTCGCTGCTGCCGGTATATGGGCTCCAAAGGTTGGCGGGTTTGCCGATGTGCCCATCCCGTTGTCGCCGATGCAACATCTCTACGCCGTTACGACACCACTGCGGGAATTCGCCGGGGCAACCGAGGATATAGCGCAGCCGTTCTTGCGGCACCAAGACGGGGCCATGTACTTCCGGCAGGTCGGCGAGTGCTATGGCATCGGCTCGTATCAGCACGAACCTCTCCTAGTGGACGCCAACGACATTCTCGACCACGAGGAAGCACCTGTAGCTCCGGCCGAGATGCCGTTCACGCCGCCTCACTTTGAGCAGGCGATGGCTGCGGCCGGGGAAGTGCTGCCGAGCCTCAAAGGCGTGGGATTGACGCGCAAGTTCAACGGACTCTTCTCGTTCACCACCGACGGATTTCCCGTACTCGGCGAGGCTCCTCAGGTGCGCGGTTTTTGGTCGGCACAGGCCGTCTGGATTACACACGCCGGCGGCGTTGGCAAGGCGGTTGCTGAGTGGATTGCAAACGGCGAGCCGACCTGCGACCTGCGAGAGTGCGACATAAGGCGCTTTCATCCGCACGCGTACAGCCGCTCCTACGTCCGCGCCCGGGCTGCGCAACAGTACCGCGAGGTGTACGACATCATCCATCCACGCCAGCAGCTAGCCAACCCGCGCAACCTTCGCCTGACGCCGTTCTATACGCGGCAGCGGGAATTGGGTGCCGTCTTCTTCGAGAACGCGGGATGGGAGCGTCCCCAGTGGTACAGTGCGAACGAGGGCTTGCTCGACTCTCTTACCGTTAGCGGCGCGGTGCGGACTGGCTGGGAGGCGGGCGAATGGTCGCCGACGGTCGCCGCAGAACACGTCGCCACTCGCGAGCGAGTAGCCCTGTTTGACCTCACGCCCTTCGCCAAGTTCGAGGTGACGGGAGAAGGCTCGCTCGCTGCGCTCCAGCGCCTTACGACCAATCAGATGGACAGGCCCGTCGGGACTATTACTTACACGTCTATGCTCACACCTCGGGGCGGTATCAAGTGCGACCTGACCGTGACGCGACTGGGTGAGAACCGCTTTATGGTGGTCACGGGAGGAGCTATGGGACGCCACGATCTGGGCTGGATTCAGGCGCATCTAGCGGACGACGGGTCGGTTGGGGTAGCTGACATTTCGTCGGGGCTGTGCTGCATCGGCTTGTGGGGGCCAAGCGCGCGTGACTTGCTGGGCCGGGTCTGTGAGGAGAATGTCAGTAACGAGGATTTTCCTTACTTAACGGCGAAGCCGATACGGATACCCGAGGTTTCCGCACTGGCGTTGCGGATCTCATACGTGGGAGAACTCGGCTGGGAGATCTACGCTCCCGTCGAGCAGGGCTTGCGGTTGTGGGATGTCCTGTGGGAGGCCGGCCAGCCGCTCGGAATTATTGCGGCAGGTGGAGGCGCGTTCGATTCGCTGCGGCTGGAAAAAGGCTACCGACTGTGGGGAAACGACATCCACACCGAGTTCAATCCGTACGAGGCGGGCCTAGGTTTCGCAGTGAGGATGGGCAAGGGCGATTTTTTGGGTAGGGACGCGTTGAGGAAGATTCTCGCCCAAGGACTGACGCGCAAGCTGTGCTGTATGACGCTGGACGATCCCGACACAGTCGTTATGGGCAAGGAGCCGATCCTGAACGGCGACCGCGTGTTGGGTTACGTGACGAGCGCCAACTACGGCCATTCGATCAGCCTCGGCATTGCGTATGGCTACCTGCCGATGAACTACGCCGAGGTGGGGGCTAGCGTTGACATCCTCTACTTTGGCGAGCGGCTTAAAGCAACGGTTGTGCAGGAGCCTCTGTACGATCCGGAAGGTAAGAAGATGAAAGTGTGAGGTAACGAAGGTGTTAAGTACCGTGATTTGGGTGACGACATAGACTACGTGACCAGCGCTTTCTGGTCGCCGAATGTGGAGTCGAACATAGCATTGGCCGTCATGCCTCGGTCGCACGGGAGCAGGGGCACACAAGTGAAGGTTCAGTTGCCAAAGGACGGCATTGTGGATGCCGAGGTGGTGCGGGTGCCGTTCTTAGATCCAACTAAGGAGCGTCCCAAGAGCGCTTTGTGAAGAATCAATCGCCGAGATAGCCTTGGTCTGCCCAGACTTTGCTCGCCAGTTTTTTCGCCTCGGGATCTGGTTCGATCCCACCCAAAATACTGCTAGGCGGCTGCCCCTTCTTTTTGCGCTCGGGGTCGGGAGACCAGTCGTCTTTGGCGTATTTTTTGCGCACTGACTCGCGGCGGAAGTCGGGTATTTCCATCGGCGTCGCGTCGTTCAGTGCCGAACGCCACGCTTGGATCCCGGTGATGCTCATGTCGATGCCGCGGTACACGTCTAGATAGGGCGGCTCGCCGGTGCGGATGGCCTCGGCAAAGTGGTAGCTGGTAAAAAAGTCGCCGCCGCCGTGGCCGGCGCGCGCTGCTAGGCCGTGATGCACGGGGAAGTTGGGACTGTACACGGTTTCGACTGGATCGCTCTTGCGCTTTTCCCACGGCTCGTACCACACGCGTAGCCGCTGTTTGTCGCCGTGGCGGCAGTTTTCCATCACACCTTTGTTGCCGTGGATGCGGACGTAGTTGCCGTGACCGCGTAGCGCGCCGTGTAGCGATTTCATCACCGCGTCGTTGTCCATCCGGCAGATGATCACTGCGGCGGTGTCACTGCGGTTCATGTGCAGTGTTTGGGTAGGGTCGGCGAAATCAAAGGGGATGACAAAGCCGTTCACTTTTACGGGCCGGGTGTCGGTGATGTACATGACCGGGGCGATGGAGTGGGTGCAGTAGTACGTCGCGTCCGCAACTGCGCGCTAGTTTTACTTCGGGCGGGTCGGGGTGGACGTACTCGCCCTCGCCGTATTTGAATTCGCCGACGCGGCCCTGTTGGTAGAGCCGTTTCATCTCTTGGTTGAAGACCATGTAGGGGTAGTTTTCGGCGAACATGTAGATCTTGCCGCTTTTCTCGACCGCTCGCGCCAGCGCCACGCCTTCGCCCAAGGTGTGGCAAGCTGCGGTTTCGCTCATTACGTGTTTGCCGGCGTTGAGTGCTTTGATGGCAAACGGCGCGTGCTGGTGGAAGTAGTTGGCCAGCACGACCGCGTCCATGTCGCCGCCGAGGAATTCGTCGTAATCGACGAATGTGGATACGTTGAGCGCCTTGCCTTCTGCCATGAGGCGCTCTTCCCAAATGTCGCAAATGGCGACCAGTTCCATGCCGGTCGCCGCAGCCGCCTGCATAAAGGAGCGACCGCGACCGACGCCGACTACGCCGACGCGGATGGGAGGTTGTTTGCCGCGTTTTTTGGCCATGATTTTAAGGTTTTCAATCCTCGTACGCGGGTTGTCTCAGAGCACGATGTGGACTTTTTGCCGCTTTTCTCGACTGCTCACGCCAACGCTACGCCTTCGCCCAAGGTGTGGCAGGTGGTCTTGTTCATTACGTGTTAGGTGCTCTGAATATAAGCAGCAATAGCCCTTCTTTTAAGGGGGTACTCGTTCGAGAGCCGCTCAACCTCTTTAGGATCACGTAGGCGATCCTTCCAGTATCGGGCAACCTTCTCGTCTAGTTTTGTCAAGATCCTTTCTGCCTCGTTCCCTTCTATGTTTTGCAAGACCCTTTCTGGCCCGTTCTCCTCTATGTTTTGCAAGACCCCTTTTGCCTCGATACTGTCCACTGGCTCCTGAGAGGGAACTGGGATGACCCAGTATGGCAAGTCTGGATTCTCTTGGCTCAGCCGATTCTGCTCTTGTTCAGAGACATGGTCTCCGTTACATATCACCGATTCGTCTGTAAAGTCGAGTGCATATCTGCACCCAGTGCAGTCGTCTATCACATTCGCGTATGGCTTTCCTTGCCAAACACGAGCTCGTACTGGACAGCCATCGACATGGATCGCAAATCCTCGATTGATACGGGGACGAATCGTTGCCTTGGAAAGAACACGCTTACGTCTCTGTGCCTCGGCCGCATTGTAAACCCATTGTTTGTGATCGCCTGCTTCAACTACCAGCCTCTCCAAGTCTTCCGGGCGAAAGTCGCGAGGCGCATCCGACAGGTCTATCTCAAGAGTTGATACATCGAGATCTCGAATCCGCCTCTGCTTGCGGTGGTCAACCGCGTGAGTTACTCGTATCTCTATGAATAACTTACTATCTCCTACATGAGCTAGCACGTCGGGAACGATGTTTTTCTCCCCCCGGTACTCTAGCTTGACTGAGTCAAGCTGGTAGCGTTTCTCTGGTGTTATGACATCGGTTCTATTGTAGAACTTGACTTGGACAGCCGGCAATATGATCTCCTTTCGCCTCGCCAGTATGTCCTTTGCGGCTAGATGGAGTGCTGTCTCTGCTGCGTACTGGCAGGGGTCACCTGCTACATGAGCGAAGTGATGCTCCTTGTACTTCCCCTTTTTAGCAATCAGTCGCTCGTTGCATGATGGGCAGACGCACTCACATGCGAGGCCGCGTTCGACTTGGGAAACATGGACCAACGCTCCCTCCTTGTTGATGCCATGTCGCAGATCATTTGAGGCATGAGTCGGCATAAGGACTCCTTCCGTTTGGGGTGAAAAGTTGGCCGGGGCGTCCAAAACGCAGGCCGTCCGAGACGGTCCGGGCTCATCCCTCGTCTCTGTACCGTCAGTGAGACGGACGCCCCAGAGACGAGGGGACATTAGTAGCTTCCCGAAAATCGGTTTGCCGGCGTTGAGCGTTTGATGGCAAACGGCGCGTGCTGGTGGAAGTAGTTGGCCAGCACGACCGCGTCTAGGTCGCCGCCGAGGAATGCGTCGTAATCGACCGTTGAGCACCTTGCCCTCTGCCATGAGGCGCTCTTCCCATATATCGCAAATGGAGACCAGTTCCATGCCGGTCGCTGTAGCCGCTTGCATGAAGGAGCGGCCGCGACCGACGCCGACTACGCCGACGCGGATGAGACGTTGTTTGCCGCGTCTTTTGGCCATGGTTTGATCCTGTGGATTAGAACGTCCCGGGTTTAGGCGTTGCCGGAGGCCAGTAGCCGTCAGGGTCTTCGTCCCACGCCGTGCCGCACATCCGCGAGATAACTGCCCATTCGGCTGCGGTCAGGTGGGCGTGATTGTGGAAGAGGAAGCGCTGTAGCCCGGCCGCTTCCGAAGCTTGGAGGATGCGGTAGAGATCGCCGGCGGTCATGGGATCGCCGCCGTGAGGCATGCGCCCGGTATCGACCCAGGGCAGGATTTTTTGCGGGTCGCCGACCGCGGCGATGGCGCGGCGCGTCTCTTCCTGCACCACCTCGTCGAAAAACGCCTGCGGAAATCCCAGTTCCATATCGGCTAGGCACTCCACCTCGGGCAGGCGAATGCCGAGCCAAGCGCGGAGCACCGTCCAGCACTGCGCCTCGCTCAACACCGGATTCCACTCCTGAATCTGCTGCACCCAGCGGGCGACTGTGCCATACATCCCGTCAAATCCGCGATGCCAGAAGTAGTGCTTGACTAAGAGCAAATCCACGATCTGGCCCCAGGCGTGGAAGTCGAGCGCGGTCATGCCGGAAAACACCGCCGAGCGCGGGCCGTTGCCCAAGAGCAGTTGGCGCGGCAATTCGTCGATGGCTTGGCGGAAATCGCGGCCTTGGCGGATGCCGTCTTCGCGGCGCCAGCGCAGCCAGTAGAGCGCGTCCTCGTTGATGTCGAAGAGGTTCATCTCCGAGAGCACGCCGTGGTCACCATAGTAGTCCACTTCGGCGGGCGTGAAGCTCTGGAAGCGCTGGAGCAAATGCTGGCGGCCCCGATCCAAGCGTTCAGCGTCGTAGCCTCTAGCCGTTGCTTCTCGGCGCTGGCCGTCGTTGAGCGGACGGAAGACCGCGTTGCCGTGGTGATACGTCAGCTCGTAGGGCGACTCGGTCCAGCCATCGACAATGCCGCCGTCGGCTTCTGGGAAAGCCGCGAAGATATCCTCCCAAGACGCGGCGTGTAGCTGGGTGCCGTAGGGATCATCCTCTAGCGGCAGGCCCTCGGCGGCAATGGTGCCGGAGGCGGGGGCGAAGATCATTACGGTCCAGCCGCGTCTTTTGGCGTCGGCCAGCATGGCGTGCAGGAGCTTTTCTTTGTCGGGTTGCAGGGGCACGTCGCGCAGTTCGGCTTTGAGGCCGCGCTTTTGGTAGGGCGCGGGATCGCCCTTGAACGCGGGGATGGTACTCTGGCCCTGCTCGTCGGCAAAGACCAGGCGGCCAAAGGCAAGGCCGCGAATACCGCCTTGTTCCCAGGCGTCGAAGATGCGCTCGTAGTCGGACATGACCGCCTCTAAGGGCTGGCCGATGCGGATCCGTGTTCTCCTGTTGATTGGTAGGCGCAATATATCGCGTCGGTGGGGCGGCGTCCATTGCTGATTGATTGGAGCAGCGGCTATATTGTCTTCTGTTAAAACGCCGACGCTGATTCTGGACAAAGGAGGTATCCAATGGACCGCGATGTGATGACCAATGAAGAGAATTACTGTTTCGACGTGGCTGGGTATTTGCACGTGCCGGGGACGTTGACTCGGCCGGAGGTCGAGCGGCTCAATAGGGAGATCGACGCCGTGGGGGAGACGGAGGGGATGCTGGGCTGGCCGGGGCAGGCGCGGGAGCCGTTCCGCGATTTGCTGGTGCATCCGGCGTTGGTGTGGTATCTCAATCAGCTCGTCGGCGAGGGGTTTATCCTCGACCGCGCACCGGAAGTCTGGTGTGAGGAGACCTGCGACACGAGTGCGTCGCTGGTGGGTGGCAACGAGCCTCGGGACCCCGCCATTGCGTACTACTTCCAGAACGGGCGGCGCTTCAGCGAGGGAGTGCGGGTGCTGTGGGCGCTGGAGGATGTGGAGGAGGAGGACGGCGGTTTTGTGTTGGTGCCGTGTAGCCACAAGGGCAATGCGGCGACGCCAGAGGAGGTGGCGACAGGGGCCGACGATATGGGGCTTACCTTGCAGCCGACGCTCAAGGCGGGGGATTTGCTGATTGTGGCGCTGGCGACGGTGCAGGGGATGCGGCCGTGGAAGGGGAAAGGGCGTCAGCGGCTGTTGAGCTACGAATTTGTGGGGCGCGGCGCGATCCGCAGCGCGGGGACGGGGCCGAAGACCGAGGCGGAGCCGCGCCCGGAATGGCACGCTGAATTGAGTGAGGTACAGCAGGCCTCGCTCTACAAGCCGGGCTACCAAGCCACGACTCCGCCGCCGACGATTGTGACCGATGGCAAGACGACGCGGATGGAATCCGGGGTTTTTCATCCGTCGCTTTTGCAGGTAGATCCCGACAGCGGTATTGATTACCGGGAATTTTACTTTTGGGACCTCAACGGCTATCTGGTCTTGCGCGGGGTGATGGACGAGGAGTGGTTGGCCGCAGCCAACGAGGCAGTGGATCGCTTTGAGGATAGGATCCAAGTCGGCGAAGAGTTGGCGCGGGGGTCCAAAAGTCTGGCGGGAACGGGGCGGCCCTTGTTGAATGGACTGCTGGAACTGCCCCAGCCGTATTGCGAACCGTTCCGGCGCATGGTCGCGCATCCGGCGGTCGAGCACCGGCTGAATTGGATGGGTGGCAGCGGCGGGCGGATGGGTGGAGCGACGGGTTTTGTCTCGGTCAAGGGTACCAGCGGCCACTCGCTACACGACGCCAACGAGCCGCTCAACCCCGGTCGCGGCTATGTGTACCACAATGGCCGCAGCTATTGCGAGGCGATTACCGTGACTTGGCAACTCAGGGACGTGCGGGCGGGCGACGGGGGGTTTGCCTGCGTGCCGGGCAGCCACAAGGCATACTACAAATTGCCTCCCGGCGTGCGGACTTGCGACCGAGATATGGGGCTGGTCAAACACGTCGAGATGCAGGCCGGCGACGTGCTGTTCTTCGGCGACGGCGGCACGACGCACGGAGCGTTGGCTTGGAAGAGCGAGATTGCGCGGCGGGGCATCCTGATCAAGTATTCGTCGCGCAACTTCAACCGCAGCGGCGGCGAGATGGTCCACCCGGAAAACCGCTGGGGCGAATTGGTCGAGGGGATGAGCGACGCCCAGTTGGCGGTGATGCGCGGCCCGGACCGCGATGTGTTCAACAACAACGTGCCGC
>JAGWBY010000035.1:28155-30313 GCA_021295675.1 Candidatus Latescibacterota bacterium
TGTACCAGAACCGGTCATGCTGAGCGCAGCAAAGCGGAGTCGAAGCATCTCATACCTAGATGCCTATACGTAATCCCATCCATCGACACTTGGGAGGAATCATGCGCCTACTCATCCTAATTCTCGTCACGGCACAACTAGTTGCGGCCGACGCACCCGACTGGCGGCGACCTGTGGCTACTTATTCCATCGTCGCTCGTGACTCTCTCAGCGGACAACTCGGTGTCGCCGTTCAGTCCCACTGGTTTTCCGTGGGGCCTATCGTTCCGTGGGCCCGTCCTGGCGTCGGCGCGGTGGCTACTCAATCCCTTGTTGACCCGGCCTACGGTCCGCTCGGTCTCGAGTTGATGGCGATGGGCAAGACGGCGTCGGCGTCGCTCACCGCCCTGCTTGCGGGGGATGCCGACGCTGCGGTGCGGCAAGTGGCCATGGTCGATGCCGAGGGGAACGTGGCCGTCCACACGGGCGAGCGGGCCATTGCCGCCGCTGGACACCAGACCGGTGCCCAGTACAGCGTTCAGGCGAATCTGATGGATCAAGACAGCGTGTGGCCGGCTATGGCGCACGCCTATGAAAATGCCGAAGGCGATCTGGCCGAGCGGCTGCTCGTGGCTTTGGAAGTCGCTGAGGCCGAGGGAGGGGATCTGCGCGGTCGGCAGTCGGCGGCCATCCTCGTGGTCTCTGCCGAGGATACGGGCAGGCCGTGGGTTGACCGCGTGTTCGACCTGCGCGTGGAAGACCATCCCGAGCCGGTGGAAGAACTGCGCCGCTTGGTGCGTCTGGCACGGGCTTACCACAAGCTGAACGAGGGCGACGAATGGGTGACTGCGGGGGACATGGCGGCAGCTATGGATGCCTACCGCGAAGCGACGGAACTGGTGCCCGATGCGGCAACGGGTGGCGAGGCTCCCTTCTGGGTGGGGGTGACTTTGGCCTCCGAGGGCCGCGAGGAAGAGGCCATGCCCTACCTGCAACGAGCGCAGGCACAGTACGACCGCTGGGCCGACTTATTGCGGCGTTTGCCGGCCTCTGGTCTGCTGCCAGCCGACGATGCGCTCATAGATCGTCTTACTGCTGCTATGATCGGCGAGTGACATTTTGGACGGTAAAATGGCGGATACATTTCTCAACGAATTAGCTTGGCAGCGGTCGTCCCAGCCCGTGCTTTCGACCATGACGACAGAACAGACTTGGTGCCGGGTGACGCTCTACAATCCCACGGTGATCAAGGTCGATGGCCGGTACGAGATGTGGTATCTGGGCAACAGCAGTGCCACGCGCAACAGCGACATGAATCTGGGCTATGCCGAATCGGAGGACGGCCTGCACTGGACGGCCTTTCCTGGCAACCCCATTCTGCGCACGGGCGAGACCCCTGTGGGCCAAGCGTGGCAGACACCGCACGTCCTCTTTGATGCCGATGAAGGCCTGTATAAGATGTGGTTCGTGATGAGCCAGCGTCTCGGCACCACGAGTAAAGGCCCTCTTATGCGACAGATGCTTGGTTATGCCACCAGCCCGGACGGTCGGATCTGGGAAGTTCACCCCGAGCCGCTCTACCCAAGCGGTCGCCGCCCCTGTGTGCTCAAGAATGGCCCGGGCCGCTACCGCATGTGGATGAATTCTGCGCCAGCGGCGGACGATGATTTCCGCGCTATGGCTCGCTACATCTACCGCTTCACCTCGGAAGATGGTCTGCACTGGAGCCGCGATGCAGAACCAGCGGTTGTGGCCAATGAGACTCACAGGAGCGTCGTCTATCCCTATGTCCTAGAAAACAACGGCACCTACACCATGTGGTACGGCTGCCACGTGGCGGACGGCATTTTCGAAATTTACGCTTCAACCTCGGCCGACGGTCTGCACTGGAAGCACCACTTTGAGCGCTCGGCCTTTCCGGCCACGCGCCATCCCAATCACTTTGACGGCCGCTACACCTCAACTCCGTGCGTCCTTGCAGACGACAACCGCTATTTGCTCTATTACTCGGCCCGCGACCAAGGCAATATCTACGGCGCGGGCGATGGCACAATACAGGTTGACCAAGACGGTATTTACCGCCACATCGGAGTCGCCGTCTGCGAAAAATAGATGAGTGACCGGGTCCTTGCCCAGCAGGATATCACATCGTTTACTTTTGGCGAGATCTCTTGAAGTA
>JAGWBY010000001.1:0-15524 GCA_021295675.1 Candidatus Latescibacterota bacterium
GGTGCGAGGGATTGTACAGGGGGATGTGGTCGAGGAGGATGGCCGTTTGGTCGGGGCCGCCGCCGCGCACGTACAGGCCGCTGCTAATGTCCGAGGCCGACTGGATGCCCGGCAGCAGTTGCAAGCTGCGGAGCAGATCGGCCTCGCCGACGGCCGGCATTTGCTGCAACGGCTCGACCTGTAGGGCGATAAAACTGCTCTGGGTGGCCTGCTCTAGCTCTTCGCTGCGCTCGGCCTGGATCACAATTTCCTCTAGGTCCACCGACTCGACCTGCAAGGCCACATCCAAGCGCACATCTTGGTCGCTGAACGCTAGAGTATCGCGCCAGCTTTTGTAGCCTATATACGAAATCACCACCTCGTACGTCCCCGCTGGGATTTCTTTGACGGCGTAGTAGCCGCTGCTATTGCTCGCTGCGCCCAACTGTACCTGCGCCAAGACAATGGAGGCTAGGGGCAGGGATTCGCCGTTGTCGGCATCGGTGACAAAACCGCTCAGGGTAACTCCCGGAGGTTGGGCCGCCACAGGCATGGCCACCAAGAGAGCCACCATCCAATACCTAAAAATTGCCATTCTCTCTCCGTTTAAAATAATAATGCGAAACTCACCACTTTCTTTTAACCCCCTAAACCCGCCCTGCCGTTACCTCTCCGTTTAAAACGATAGTGCGACACCCACCACTCTTGCCCGCCGTTGTAGCCCCACAATTCGGCGCAAGCCATAAAGAACATGCGCCAACGCTGTAACCAGCGCCGCTTTTCGGCTGCGCCGTACTGGCGCGCCAAAATGGCGAGGGCCTCTGAGCGCCGGGCGTCGAGATTGGCCAGCCAATGCTCGGCCGTGCGGGCGTAGTGCCGGCCATTGACCCGCCATTGCGCCTCTAGGACTAGGTCGTCCTGGAAGTAGTGCAGCAGATCGTCGGAGGGCATGATGCCGCCGGTAAAAAAATAACGCCCCATCCAGTTTTCTTCACCTTCGGCGGCAAAGGTGTATGTGTAGAGGCGATGGACGAAGATGTGGATGAATAGCGAGCCAGCCGGTTTGAGCCAATCGGCAATGCGCCGCATTAACTCGCGGTAATTGCGCATGTGCTCGAACATCTCCACCGATACCACCCGGTCGTATCGTCTCGGTGCTGCGAATTGGTTCATATCCGCAGTGATTACCTCGACGTTGTCCAGTCCCAAGGCATTGCAGCGCTCTTGGATAAAGTCGCGCTGCAACGTTGAATTGGACACCGCGGTGATGCGGCTGCCGGAATAATGCTGCGCCATCCACAAGGTCAGCGAGCCCCAGCCGCAACCCAATTCCAGCACGTCTTGGCCGTCTTGCAAGTCGGCGCGCTGACAGGTCAGTTCCAGCATGGCCGCTTCGGCTTGGTCCAGACTGGCCGTTTGCGCAGGGAAATAACAGCCGCTGTACTTGAGGTGACGGCCCAGGACCAGTTGGAAAAACTCGGGCGGCAGCTCGTAGTGCTGCTCGTTGGCACTCTGCGTATGCAGGGCAATGGGCGCTTGATCCATAGAGGCGATGAAGCGGCATTTGGCCGCCTGCTCGGCCTCGCAGTCGGCACCTCGTTCTTGCCGCAAGCGCCCGCGATTGAGGCGGCGGATGCCCCAGCGGATAAGGGCATCCGGCAACAGGCCCCGCTCGGCCCAATCAGTCGCGTTCAAGGTTTTTCTTTGCGGGGAAACCACGGAATAAAGGCACTGGTGGTGCGCTGATAGCGGCGGTAGGACTCGTCGCGGCTGACTAGTGCCCGCTTTTCAGTATAGGGGATACCGGTCACGCGGTAGAGCAGAAACAACATCAGCACCGGCCCGAGCCAAGCCAACCACCCGATCACCGACCCGACCGCCATGACCACGTAGGCCCACCAGTGAATCCATTCAAAAAAATAGTTGGGATGGCGCGAATAGCGCCACAGGCCGCGGTCGCAGGTGCGCCCTTGGTTGGCAGCTTGGCTGCGGAAGGCGGCCAATTGGCGGTCGGCCACCCATTCGCCGACTACCGCCACTACCCACACTAGCAGACCGGCTACATCCCAAGCAGTCCAGCCCACATGAGCTTTAGCCGCCACGGCGACAAAAGGCATACCGAATAAAACCACCAGCAGAGCCTGCGCTTGGAATAGATAGAAAAAGCGCAATTGGGCTTTGGCACCCCATTGGGCACGCAGCATCTGGTAGCGGCCGTCTTCTTGCTCGGCCCTTATTAGCCGATCGATCACTAGGTAAGCGGTCAGGCGAAAGGACCAAACCGCGCCCATCAGACCGAGCAACAGCCGCCTCGGCTCCCAGCCGTCACCACTGTAGGCTGCGGCCACGGCCACCAGTCCAATGCCACCGGCCCAGCCCACGTCAACGACGCCGGCATCGCCCCGACGGCGTTGCAGCCAATACAGCGCCGCCATACCCGCCATAGCCGCCGGCAGACTATAGGCTAACAAGTTCAACATGGTGTCGTAGCTTTCGGTAGTTTCTGAGGGGCTCGTTCCCCCTACTCACCTCTGCGCCATCTGCGTCCATCTGCGGATACCCTGTCATTCGCCGCGCCCCTAAACCTCGCCGTGGACAATCTCGGGCAACTGCGCCGAGCGCCGGTTGGCCGGACGGGCCAAGAGCATTTGCACATCGGATATGTAGCGCTCTTCAAAGCCGCCGATGCAGTAAGCAAAATAGAAGTCCCACATGCGAATAAATTCCTCGGTAAAGCCTAGCTGACGCACTTGTTCTTCTGCGTCCCAAAAACGCATCCGCCAGGCTCGCAAGGTGCGAGCGTAGTGGGGGCCGATATCCTCCAGATGCACCAAGCGCATGTCGGTGGCCTCTGCCAGCGAGCGGCTCATGGTCGCCACCGACGGAATGCAACTGCCTGGAAAGATATAGGCCTTGATGAAATCGACTGAGCGGCGCGCCCGTTCGTAAGCCCAATCGCCGATGACGATGGCCTGCAATAGCATCAGTCCCTCGGGCTTGAGCAGGCGGGCGCAACAGCCGAAATAAGTGTCGAAGTAGTGATGTCCCACGGCTTCGATCATCTCTATGGAGACCAGTTTGTCGTACTGTCCCTGTAGATCGCGGTAGTCGGCCAACACTATCTCCACCCGACCATCTAAGCCAGCCGCGCGCACTCGTTGACGAGCTAGTTCGCACTGTTGCTGCGAAATGGTCGCCGTAGTCACCCGACAGCCGTATTCGCGGGCTGCGTGCAGGGCGAAACCGCCCCATCCGGTGCCGATCTCCAACAGGTGGTCCTCGGGCACTAGGGCGAGCTTTTTGCAGATGCGATCCACCTTGTAGCGGGAGGCCTCTTCCAGCGAACTGTCTGGGCGCGGAAATACGGCGCTCGAATACATCATGTTGTCGTCGAGGAAGAGGTGGAAAAAGTCGTTGCTCAAATCGTAGTGGGCGGCGATGTTGCGCCGACTGCCCCGGAGCGTATTGCGCTTGAGGGCGTGTCCCAACATGCGGGCCGGTGCGGCCAACCGGGCCCAGCCCCGCTCGCGCTGCTGCATCCACTCCATGTTGGCCACGGCCAAGCGGCACATAGCCGGCAGGTCGTCGCAACTCCACCATCCCTGCATGTAGGCTTCTGCCGCGCCGATGGTGCCCCCTAAGGCCAAGGCGCGGAAAAAGTGCGGATGGTGGACTTGCAAAACTACTGTGGGACCGTTTTCGCCTTGCCCAAAGGTGCGGCGCTGTTCGCCTTCGACTAGGCAAATCGCACCGCGTTGCAAGCGCTGCAATTGCCCCAACACCAACCGCCGCGCCCAGCGATCCAGCCAGCCGCCGAGGCCGATGGGCCGTTTTTTAACTGCGGGGGAGAGAGCCACTTGCGACATAGTCTTTTTCCTTTGCCAACGACTTGGGATGAGAGTAGAACGGACAGCGCTTGAGCCACAGCTTTAGCGCCTGCCAGTGAATGGCACCAATGATTTTTGTCGTTATCAGCGGATACTGCACCAGCACCCGCGCCAGCGCCGCCGCGCTTATTTCTCGCCGCCGCAGCATCAGCGTGGCGTCGAATAAATGGCTGCCGTCCTGCCAATTGTCCATATGCACTGATAGTGTGCGTCGCGGCGTCGTAAAGCGCCAAGTGTAGTCCTGCTGCATGGCCATGAAGGGCGAAACGTGGAATGCCTTGGAGAATTGGTAGCACTTGCGCGCTCCGCGGCCGCGGTCGAGCCCTTGGTGTAAGACGTAGCAGTGCTGTTCGCCCCAGGGGGTATTATTTACCTCTCCCACCACGGTCTCGACGTGCCTATCAGCTCGGTCGAAGCAATAGTAAAAGCTGACCGGATTGAAGCCGTAGCCGCCGTAGCGCAGGTGAGTCAGCAGGCGGACCGGCCCGTCGGGATAGCATCCACTCTCGTCTTTGACCAACTGCCGCACGCAATCCGCTAGGGAATGCTGCGGTGCGCCCAAGTGGTCGGCGCGGCGGAAATAAGCCACATTGGGCCGCTCCGACGACCACAGCCAATGCCCGTCGAATACGCTGGGCAATTCGGCTAAATCGAGGTACATCATAAAGAGTCGGTATTCAAAGGCGTGGTCCACCGGTGCAAAGCGGCGATGCCGCACCCTCCCTTCGTATATGCAGCTATGGCGGCTCATATAGCAATCCTGAATGACTGCGGATCGTCTTTGTTTCTACCTACTATTCTGCGTCCATCTGCGTCCATCTGCGTCCATCTGCGGATTGTCGTATGAAGGATGTAGGATTGCTATAGCGTCTTGCCAAAACGCCGCGTCACTTCTAGGGCGCTGACGACTCCGTCCTCGTGAAAACCAAAGCCCCAATAGGCCCCGCAGTAGTGGATGCGATCGACTCCGTCGATGAGCGACCGCTGTTTTTGCGCGGCCACTGAGGCTGGCGAATAGACTGGATGGTGATAGGTCATGCGGGCGATGATCCGCTCTGGAGCAATGTCGGAGGTGCGGTTGAGGCTGACGCAGAATGGTCGGCGACTCTCCAGACTTTGGAGGATATCCATATTGTACGTGACGGTGGCGGGGCATCCCTTGTCGGGCGGGATGTAGTAATTCCAGCTAGCCCAGGCGCGGCGGCGCTTGGGCAACACAGACGCGTCGGTGTGCAGTATCGCATGGCTCCCAGAATTTGGTGCTCGGCCAGGGTAGGCTCGGCCAATAGTCGCAGCGCTTGGTCGCTGTGTACGGCCAAGATGACCTCGTCGAAGTGCTCGGACTCTCCGGCTTGGGGCCGCACTTCCACCCCTTGGTGCAAACGCCGCACCGAAGCCACGGGACAATTGATCTGGATGCGATCTCTAAAGGGACGGGTCAGCGCCTCGACGTAGCGCTGGGAGCCTCCTTTGATGACGCGCCACGGCGTCCGCCCGCGCACTTGTAAAAAAGCATGGTTGGCGAAAAACTGGACGAAATAGCGCGCTGGGAACTCGTACATGCGGTCGGGTAGTGCCGACCACAGCGCCGACCCCAAGGGGACGATGTGGTGTTGGACAAAAGCCTTGGAATAGCCGTTGTCGGCCAGATAGTCTCCGAGAGTAGTAGCATCATTGGGATCGCGCAATAACTCCGGTGCCTCGCGGTTGAAGCGCAGGATGTCGGCCAACATGCGGTAGAACGACGGCCGCAGCGCATTGCGCGGCTGGGCCAACAGACTGCTCAGCGGCGTGCTAGCGTATTCGAGACCGGTGCGGCCGCACTTGACGCTGAACCCCATTTGAGTCGGCTGAGAAGCTATCCCCAAACGCTGCAACAGGCGATTGAACTGCGGGTAGTTGGGTTCATTGAAGACGATAAAGCCCGTATCCACCGCATAGGAGCGCCCATCCTGCTCGACGTCCAAGGTATGGGTATGGCCGCCGATATAATCGTTGGCTTCAAATAGCGTGATGTGGTGATCTGGGTGCAGCAGATAGGCCGCCACTAGGCCGGAAATACCGCCTCCTACCACGGCGATGCGCTGCCCCTGCGCTGGTTTCATGGCCCGCTGACGGCTCGGTCGTAAGCCCGCTCGGGTACCGGCCTGAGATCGCGCACCAGTCCGATCCAAGACAGCACTTTGAGCAGGTAATAGGTCGGATCGAATTCCCACCAGTAAAAACCCTGCCGCGCCGCCCCCGGATAATAGTGGTGGTTGTTGTGCCAGCCCTCGCCCATGGTGATGAAGGCCAGCCAGATGTTATTGCGGCTGTGGTCTTGGGTGGCAAAGCGGCGGCGACCAAAAAGATGGGAGAGCGAGTTGATAGTACAGGTGCCGTGGAACAGGACGATGGTGGAGATGGAGAAGCCCCAGACGAGCATCTGCCAGCCGCTGGTCTCCGACGCGGGAAAGCGGCTGCCGCAATACTCCCCCAAGGCGTACATCGCCGCTGCTAGCAAAACGGGCACGATGATGTCGAAGCGGTCGAGAAAGCGCAATTCGGGAAAACGGGCTAGGTCGCGCACATTGTACAGACGGGTGGGAAAATTCGACCGCGAGGTGATCCACAGTACGTGGCTCCACCAAAAGCCGTGCTCTGTGGGCGAATGCACGTCGCTGGCGACATCGGAGTGGCGATGGTGGTGGCGGTGGTGCCCGGCCCACCACAACGGCCCGCGCTGCACGGCTGTATTGCCCAGCACGGCAAAGAGGAACTGCACGGGCCGCGAGGTCTTGAAGGTGCGGTGCGAAAAGTAGCGGTGGTAAAACCCGGTTATGGCAAACATCCGCACCCAGTAAGCCACAACGGCCACGCCCACGGCTACGGGACTCCAGCCGACCCACAAAACCCCGAGGCAACTCAAGTGCAGTGCCGCAAAAGGCAACATGCGCACCCAATCGATCTGTCGCTCGTCTGCGGCGACCGCGGAGGCAACGGCTTCATCGCCCTTAAACCAGCGCAGGCAAGCCAGCCGCCAGCCGGCGAGTGACCGCGCTTTGGACTCGACGTTTGTATGTTCCATTTGATTGCTAGTTGTCAATTGTTTTACCCTCAGTGATGTTACGCACAGGCTCTAGGTATGAGCTACTTCGCTGCGCTCAGTATGACAAGGACCGGCCCTTTCTTTTGCCTGTCATGCTGAGCGCAGCGAAGCGGAGTCGAAGCATCCCATACCCGTGCGTAAGATCAGATCCTCAGTACAAGACACCCTCCACCTACGAGCGCAAAGAATTCAAGGAATCGCGCAAATCGCTCAGGTTAGCCAAGGTAACAGCCCCAGCCCGATCGAGAAAACGCTGGTAATGCGGGGCGGCCCGGCCGCCGGCCAACAGGGCAATGTCGTCGCCTAGCAGACGGCGCAATTTGACCAGCTCGCTGCCTAGATGGGGATCGTCGCCCGGATAGATGATGCTGAGGAGAACGGCCTTAGCACCCTTTTGCGCGGCGGCTCCGGCGATTTCCTCGGCCGGTAGGTTGGGTCCAAGGAAAGTTGAGTTCCAGCCCTCTGACGTGGCCACGACCGAAGCGAGCAAGGCTCCTATCTCGTGCAGTTGCCCCGCTGGCGTGGTCGCGACAAGGTGGGGAGCGGCCTCCGGTACTTGGAAACTGGCCTGTATGTTGCCGATAAAGCTGCGCACCACGGCCGAGGCCATGTGTTCGTCGGCCACTCGCAAAGTGCCCTCATGCCACATCTGGCCGATGCGCTCCATAAGGGGCTGGACCACTTCTTCGAGCAGATGCTGCTGGCTCAACGAGATAGAGGCGCGAACCAATTGCTCTTCGAGCGAGACTGCGTCTAGCCCTTGCACTGCGACTAAGGCTCGTGCGAGAAATTCGCCGGGGTCTTTTTCCTCGCCCTCTCCATCGGTCGGCCTCTGAGCCAACGGCGCTGCTGCTTGCTCAGCGCGGACCAGCTTCATCAGCTCGGGCGTGGAGAGATGGGCGATGCGGCCAATGCTCTGTCCAGCCTGCACTGCCTGCTGCAACCACTGTAGGCGCGCAATGTCCTCGTCCGAATAAAGCCGTCTATTGGTTGCCGTCCGCGCTGGCACTACGGCTTGATAGCGCTTTTCCCAGACGCGGATGACATGGGCCGAAAGCCCGGTCCGCCGCACTACTACTTTGATAGAATGTCCCGGCGTCGATTCCATAGCACAGCAAACAAGCGATTCCTGCCCGTTTCCACAATCTCCCGCGTCTTCGTTGCAAAAGAAAGAATAGCCGCAGCAAAAAGGATATTTGCTGCGGCCTTCTTTGTCGGAGTTTACGGTCTTAGCGAGCCTGCTGCTTGACCGTTCCCCAAGTGCTGCTCTCGACAGCGGTAGGAGACGGAGGCAGGAGCACCGCATCAATGATGTGGATTACCCCATTACTGGCGGCCACGTCCGCTTGGACGACATTGGCATTGTTGATCATCACGCCGCTGTCGCTGACGCTGATATCGATCGCGGCACCATTGAGGGTGGTAGCCGAATCTAGGCCCACTACGTCGGCGGCCAAGACCGAACCCGCGACGACGTGATAAAGCAGGATCGAGGTCAGCAGTTCCTTATTCTCAGGCAACAGCAGCGATTCGACGGTGCCCTCTGGCAAAGCGGCGAAGGCCTCGTCAGTGGGGGCAAAGACAGTGAAGGGGCCTTTCTGCGGCCTGAACCGCGGCGACCAGCGTGTTAAAAGTACCAGCCCCGATGGCAACATCGACGATATCCTCATCTTGCGCTTGGGCTGGACCTGCCCAAGCCGAAAGTGCCAGCGCCATGAGCGTGGCAATGCGGGTGATATTCATGCGATTTCCTCCTATTAAGGTGTATGGAGCCACTTTTGGCGTCCATTGTCTAATTTAGTGTACTTATTTGTCTATTATTTGTCAAGATATTTTCTTAAAATTATTAGACAAAATTTAGACAATAAGTTAATTCACTATATTAATGTCGAGGTTATGCAGGGGCTTTTAGTGCGATGGGATTGTGGGCTGATACGCATCCGGCGAGACGCGAAAGGGCCTTTCGAGTGCACCCGCGTCGCGCTCGCCGACTTTGGATCTCGCTGCTAAAAAGAGAAGTTGAAGCCTAGCGTGGGGATTATGGGCAATTGCTTGATCTGGCGCGGATCGACTTCGGGATCGACCGAATCAAGCTGCACAAACCACTCGTTGCGGCGGCTATATACATTGAATATCTGCACGTAGAACTCGCTGTCGGTTCCCCACAGCCCGAACGACCGGCTGGCGCTGACATCGAGGCGGTGATAGGGCTGTAGGCGGTCGCTGTTGCGCTGGGCAGGGGTCTCGGAGACCGGTGTGAATGCCTGCCCGGTGGCGTACGCCAAGCTCGCGCCGAGCCGCCATGTGCCGACCTCGTAGGAGCCGACAAAAGACAGGTCGTGGCGGCGGTCGTGCTTGGGGGGAAAGGGCTGACCGTCGTTGAGTTCGGGGAAGGTGCGCCGCGTCCACGCGAGCGCGTAGCCGATCCATCCGGTGAGTGCGCCGCTGCGTCGTTGTAAAAAGACCTCGACCCCCCTCGCCCAGCCTGTGCCGCCGCTTTTGAACACCGCTTCCGAGTGCGTTTCCTCGCTGTCGTCGGGCAGTTCGGTATCTACGGTTACGAGGTTGGCGAGGTCTGTGTAATAGGCATCCACGGAAAGCTGGTAGCGCGGCGAAGGGGTCCACTCGACGCCGGTGACGGCCTGATAGGATCGCCCCGGCTCGACGGTGCTGTCGAGCGGCACCCAGAAATCGCCGCCGCTGAAGGCCTCCGTGGTGATCAGTTGCAGGTGTTGGCGATATATTCCGCCAGCGGCTTTGACGCGGATTTTGTCATTCAACGCTTGGCTCAGGGACAGCCTCGGCGTGAAGTGCCAGCGGTCTCCAACGCTGAAGTAGGTTCCTCGTCCACCCAATCGCACTTGTGTGGTCGGCCCGAGCCGCCACTCGTCCTGCACGTAGCCTTCCAACAGCACTGGCTCTTGGCGCAAGTCGAGCTGGGTCCGCTCGTTGAAAGACCGGACAAAGTGAAACTCGAATAGGGTGGCCAATAATCCTAAAGAAAGCGTGTGATGGCGGTTGGCGAAGTAATCCACGTCGCCTTTGAGCGAGAGGTCGCGGATGCTGTTGGCGATGCGGACGGGCGCGTCGAGAAAGCGGAGCGCGATGATGCTCTCGTACGATGAGCCAGCGGCCGTAAAGTGGCCGAACAGAGCCGGTGAGAACGCGCGCGTCCAGCGTGCAGTCAGGGCGCGGTTGCCCCAGCGCAGATCGACGAAAGACTCTTCGTCGTCTTCTAGGTCAATCCACAGGTCGTCTTGGCCCCAGTACGTGCTCGCGGCGTAGGTGTCGTCGCCGCGCCGCTGGTTGATGTTGCCGTTGAGGTCATAAAAGTAATAGTTCAGGGGGATGTCTTCACCACGTGCGCGGAGCGCGCTGAATACGCCGTCCAAGTAGGTGCGGCGACCGGCCAGCATCCACGAGCCTTGGCCGACGGGTCCCTCGGTGAGCAAGCGTCCCGAAATTAGACTTACGCCGCCGCGCCCGCTGGTTCGCTTGCGGTTGCCCTCGCGGTTGCTCACATCGAGCACCGCCCCAAGTGTGCGGCCGTACGGAGCGGGATAGGCTCCCTTGTACAGATCGACCTCTTTGATGGCGTCTGGGTTGAAGGTCGAGAAGAGGCCGAACAGGTGGGAGGGATTGTACAGGGGGATTTGGTCGAGGTGGATGGCCGTTTGGCCAGGCTCGCCGCCGCGCACGTACAGGCCGCTGCTGATATCCGCAACCGCTTGGACGCCCGGTAGTAGCTGTAAGCTGCGGAAGAGATCGGCCTCGCCGAGGGCGGGCAACTGCTGCACTGGCTTGGCGCGGAGGCTGATGCGCTCGCCAGCTACCGAGACCTGCTCGCCCATGTCCGTCGGCTTGGGTACCAGCGCCAAGTTGAGCCGCACGGCCTCGTGGGCACCAAAGTGCAGCGTGTCCCATTGGGTCTGGTAGCCGGCGTGCGACGCGCTTATCACGTGCGTGCCAGCCGGTACTTGTCTGACTGCGTAGTAGCCGCTGTTGTTGCTGACCGCCCCGAGTTGGAGTCCTTGGACTGCAACAACTGCGCGGGTCAGGGTTTCGCCGTTGTCGGCATCGGTGACAAAGCCGCTCAGGGTCGCCGCTTGTGCTATCCCTGCCGATAGCAGACATACCGCTAGCACTCGCCTACATTTTTTTTGCAATCTCACCTGTTTGTAATCTCACTGACGTTTTGCATGGGTCTCTAGGTATGAGATGCTTCGACTCCGCTCCACTGCGCTCAGCATGACAAGTGCTAGCACTTCGCTTCTCAGTGTCATGCTGAGCGCAGCGAAGCATCCCATACCAAATTGTGCCTGTCTAGGAATTTGTCCCATAAATGCTATTCAGGGATTATGAGATGGCTTGTAGAGAAACATATCGACATATTGCGCGGGTTGCACCCCAATAGCCGCCAAAATCGGCTGCGCCCTATGCTGGCCTCTTGGGACTTTGTATCTTGAGTGCCTTGCCATTACTACACACAAAGGACGGCTCCATGACCACCGACCGCATTTTCCACCGCGTCATTACCGACAACTGGCCGCAGATTTCCCACGGCAAAGACTGCTACCTCTACGCCGAAGCCTGCGCTGGCGTCCACGTGGTTTCCATCGGCCACGGCGTCCCGGAGATAGCTGAGGTCATGCGGGAGCAGGCGAACAAGGTCAGCTTTACCTACGCCCGCTTCCTCACCCAACCGCAAATCGACCTCGCCGACAAAATCGCCGCCATAGCCCCCGGCGACCTCAACCGCGTCTTCTTCATCTCCGGCGGGTCCGAGGCCACGGAGTCCGCGCTCAAGATCGCCCGTAAGTACCACATCGAGACCGGCAACCCGAAGAAGTACAAAGTTATCACCCGCTGGCAGAGCTGGCACGGCAACACCATCGGCGCGCTTTCCATGTCGGGCCGCTCCACGTGGCGCGAGGACTACGTGCCCTATTTGCTCGACTTTCCGCACATCACCTTCCCCCACCCGGATCACTGCCCGTACTGCCAAGACCGACCCGCCTGTACGCTGGCCTGCGCCGAAGAACTGGAGAGAGTCATCAAACAGGAGGGCAGCGAGTCCATTGCCGCCTTTATTGCCGAGCCGATCTCGGGCACTTCTTGTTGCGGCCTGATGCCGCCGCCCTCCTACTTCCCCACCATCCGCGCGATCTGCGACCGCTACAACATCCTGATGATCATCGACGAGGTGGTCACCGGCTACGGACGCACGGGCCTCAATTTCGGCATTGAGCACTGGGACGCCATTCCCGACATCATAGCCACTGGCAAGGGCCTCGCCAGCGGGTACACGCCCATTGCCGCCACCTTGGTGCGCGACGAGATCTACGACGGGATCTACAAAAAGCAAAACCACTACGTCCACGGCCACACCTACGGCGGCAATCCGCTCTCCTGCGCCATTGCCCTCGCCGTGCAGAACTACATCCAAGACCACGACTTGGTCACTCGCTGCGCACAGATGGGCGACCTGATGCTGGAGAAGATGCAGCCCTTGATGAACTCGCCCATAGTCAGCGCGGTGCGCGGCAAGGGCCTACTCACCGGCGTGGAATTCGCAAAGGACAAGGCGACCCACACGCCCTTTGACCCCGCTCAAGGCGTGTCGGCCGCGGTCGTCAATCGCGCCTTTGCCAAAGGCGTGCTCATCATGCCCGGCTCGCCCGGGTTAATCGACGGCGTCAGCGGCGACCACATTGCCATCAGCCCGCCCTTTACCATTAGCGAAGAGCAAGTCGAGGAAGTCGCGCAGGTGATCGCGGATGTGGTTGGAGACATGGAGCGGGAATTGGGATATTGAGTTAAAAAAAACAAGAGGAGGATTTCCATGAAACTCGGCACCTTTATGATGCCCTTGCATCCCCCGGAAAAAGACCGCACCGAATGCTTTGCCGAGGACGTCGAATTCGTCGTCCGCGCCGACCGGCTCGGCTTCACCGAGGCTTGGGTCGGCCAGCACCACACTGTCGCTTGGGAGCCGATTCCGTCCAACGACCTCTTCATCGCCCACGTCCTACCCCTGACGCAAAACATTCGCTTGGGCACTGGCGTTTCCATCATGCCGCAGCACCATCCGGTCAATGTCGCGGTGCGGCTGGCCTTTCTCGATCACCTGTCCAAGGGTCGCTTTAACTGCGGTTTCGGCCAGGGGGGCGTCGCTACCGACTGGGGCCTTTTCGACCTGCCCGATCCCAAGACGCAAGGGCTGATGACCGTCGAGAGCATCGACATGGTCCTCAAGCTCTGGCAGACGGACGCCCCTTTTGACTTTGCGGGGGATTTCTACCGCATCAAAATTGAGGAGGCGAACCCCGAACTCGGCATCGGCGAAATGCTCAAGCCCTACCAGCAGCAGCGTGATAAGAGGCGACTCCATGGCCGCGACTATGGCCGGCCAGCGGGGCTATCTGCCCATCAGCACCAATCTCGTCGCTGATACGACTTTGACCCAGCACTGGCAGACCTACAGCTCCGGGGCCACCGATGCGGGTCTGCCCGCGCCCGAGCGCACCCGCTGGCGCATCTCGCGCAGCATTCTCGTCGCCGATGACGAAGCGCGCGCTTGGGACTACGCCCTTGACGAGAAGAGTGCTTTCAGCCGCGCCTTTGAATACCTGATCGCCGTACTCAGCGGTGCCAAAATGCTCCACATTACAAAGCACGACCCGGAGGTTCCCGACGAGGAGGTCACGCCCGAGTATCTGATCAGGAACCTGTGCATCATCGGCGACGTGCCGTCGTGCGTAGATCAGCTACAGGGTTTGTGGGAGACGACCGGGGGCTTTGACACGCTGCTGATGATCGCCCACGATTGGGACGACCGGCCGCTGTGGGAGCGTTCGATGGATTTGCTCGCCAACCGAGTCGTGCCGCAATTGCCGTCGGTGTAGGGAATGCGATTTTGAACTGCCTTGGGGGACAAATTCCCCGGAAGCTCATCATACAGAAGGCTTGAGAGGCGATAATATGCCCGAAACGATTCTCGACAGATGGGATGTGACCCCGGAAGAGTTTACGGAGCTAGTAGAAAAAAATCCTAGCCTCCGCGGCATGATTCTGGGTTATTTGGCAGAACTCAAGCTCGAAAAGCTCTGGCTATCGGGCGACGACGTTTCAGAGGTTACTAAGCACGACGACCACGATAGAAAGAAAAAAGGCGACCGAGTTATCCGGTACAAGGGACAGGAGTTCATCTTTGAATCGAAATCGCTACAGAGCGCGATGATCGAGAAAACCGAAGAAGGATGGAAAGGAAAGGCCCAAGTCGATGCAAGTGATCGCCGGGAGGTAGTGCTTCCAGACAACAGCCGCGTAACGACAACGTGTCTGCTAAAGGGGGAGTTCGATATTCTCGCCGTTAACGTATTTGCATTTGAAGAGAAGTGGCGATTTGTCTTCGCCAAGAACTCCGACCTTCCCACATCTAGCTATCGGAAGTACACTCCATATCAGCGCCAGCATCTTTTGGCGACCCTTGTAACCGTCCATTGGCCCCCGAGACCGCCATTCAGCGACGAGCCTTTCACGCTTATGAATGAGATTATTCAGGAGCGCATCTGATTCGCGGTCTTGCCCTTTGGGATCTTCACGAATACAAGAAAGTAGGAGTGATTTTTTCTAGCGTGGACCTGTTTGAGAACGCGACTCATCCCAGGTTTGTTTGGGCGGACGACAACGAATAGATCTTTGCAGAAGAATCCAAGCTCAGCGTAGGCGTTGATGATCTCAACGTGGGTCAAGTTCTGGCGATTCGCGCTGACCTCATCTTGACACTTTACGATCAATACGCCTCGGTCGCGCAGCACTCGGTGGGCCTCGCGACCGCTATCTTCATAGAGTTCTACAACCGCAGCGTGCCATTTCCCGCCACCGCGCCTTGGTGCTTCATGTCCGTTGGAATAGTGGTCGCGGAACGCGTTGTGTGTTCCCGCACCTGCTTTGATCGCGTTCCCGCTGCGGAAGAACCCTTCCATATAAGGCGGGTCGAGGACGAGCGCATCGAATGACTCACTTTCATACGGGAGATTGCGACAGTCTGTGCCGTCCGCGATATCTGACGGATGCAAGTCGTACTTTGAAGTATCGACGTTGCGCCAGAAGACGCCCTTGCCAAATGTCACATCGGCGATTTTGGAGCCTTCCTCAATGTGCAGCCTTAAAACTGCCGGGAACACATCCGCGTTATTTCCGATATGAGCGGAGAAAACTAGGTTCGTCGTGGCGTTCCCATCTGGGCTTTTCCGGCCAGATGGCGTCCCGCTCCCGCCCATGCCAAAGTCAAGCTCTGACTGACTCCCTCTCATGTCTTTTTTCTCACTCCACTTTGTTGGGTAGGCCAATTCCCAGAGGTTCCTAATTGACTGAGCCACATTGGGTTGCGTTGGTAGTGGACAGACTTAAAGGATAAATCTGAAGCTAGCGGAACGGGAGAACCCTGTCAACGTCTAAGATGCCTCTATTGACCTGTTAAAGACTGCGCTTGTTCGCCCAAGGCGATCAGGTCCTCGGCAATGGACCGCAGCCGGGGCCTTGCTAGGAGTGCCGGATTGACGTCG
>JAGWBY010000001.1:15584-16410 GCA_021295675.1 Candidatus Latescibacterota bacterium
GGGGAACTTGCCGTAGGCCGCGTGAAAGAGGCTGTGGTGAAAAAAGACCACGTCGCCGGGCATGGTCTCCACCGCGCAGGAAGGAATGTCCTCGCCCCTCGCCCCAAAGCTGTCGCCGATCGTGCCGTCCTTGAAGTGGTGGGACTGTAAGGGCCACAGCCACTCGTGGAAGGGCATGCGATGCGAACCGGGGATCACCCGCAGCGCGCCCTGCTCTTTGGTGGTGGGCGTCAGGTAGATCATTACCTTGAGCCGCCGATACTCGGTCTCTGCGGCTCCTGGCCGATCTGCATGCCAGTTGTGTTCCCCCTTCTCAGTATGCCCTTCCTTGTTGCCCTCCGATCCCGACCACAGGAAATCGGGTCCTAAGAGGTCGGCAGCTACCTCGAAAATGCGGTCGTCCTCGGCTAGGTCTAAAAGCCGGGGGTTGCGCTCTGCAAAAGGCGCAAGGCCCTGGTGCTGGCCGTCGTCGGGTTGGCCGCCCCGGTCCTCGAGCCACACTTGGTCGGCGGCTTCGTCCGGGGAAAACGCTTGGCGCAGGCAGAGAAAGCCAAAGACGTCAAAGTGTTCTTTTTGTTTGGGCGTCAGCATCGGCAGTCCTCCTCGGGTAGAGAATTATAGGTCGGCAAGATAGACACAGAGCCGCGCTGCGGCCAACCGCGTCGGTGGCCGTAAATGCCGTTTCAGGTTAATTTTATAGTCCATGCACGCACTAATTTTCCGTTTTATCACCTTCTCACTAAACGACGATTCTGATGCAGACCATGCGCTCTCTAGTTCTCTGCTTTATCCTCGCCTCGGTGGCCCATGCCACGGACAGCCCAGT
>JAGWBY010000001.1:16575-84147 GCA_021295675.1 Candidatus Latescibacterota bacterium
ACCGGCTCTGCACCAAGTCCAAGGACGAGCCGTTCACCGAATACGGCCAGCTCGCCGCGCAGATGCAGATGCCGGAGGACCGCTCTTGGATCATCTTTGAGCTGCACCCCGAAGCGCGCTGGCACGATGGCGTCCCGGTGACCGCGGCCGATGTGATCTTCAGCTTCGAGATCCTCACCACTAAGGGTATCCCGTTTTTTCGCACTTTTTACGCCGACGTTGACACGGTTTTCGCCCTCGACGAGCGCCAGGTGAAGTTTGAGTTCAAGGAGGGCACCAACCGCGAAATGCCGCTGATCATCGGCCAGTTGCGCGTATTGCCCAAGCACTATTGGGAAGGACGCGAATTCGCTGCCACCACGCTTGAGCCGCCTTTGGGCAGCGGCCCGTACAAGATCGCCGAGTTCGAGCCGGGCCGCTCGGTTACTTACGAGCGCGTTGAAGACTACTGGGCGCGCGACCTGCCCGTACACAAGGGCCGCCACAACTTCGACCGCATCCGCTACGAGTACTACCGCGACCAGACTGTGGCCATCGAAGCCTTTAAGACGGGAGAGTACGACTATCGCCGATTGAGCGACTCCAAGGAATGGGCCACCCACTACGAGGACTTTGCGCCGATCGCCGAGGATCCCGCACCAGCTCATCCGCGGCATGTCGGGCTTTGCGTTCAACACTCGGCGCGACAAATTCAAAGATCCTAAGGTGCGGCAGGCGCTCGCCTATGCGTACGACTTTGAATGGACTAACAAGAACCTGTTCTACGGTCTCCTGACCCGCAGCAATAGCTATTGGGGCAACTCGGACCTTGGGTCGTCGGGGCTGCCTACGGGGCAGGAGTTGGAAATTTTAGAGGCGTACCGGGGGCGGATACCGGACGAGGTGTTTACTGCTGTCTATGCGCCGCCGGCTACCAATGGCTCGGGACAGCTTCGGCAAAACCTTCGCACGGCTAAAAAACTGCTTACCGAAGCTGGTTGGACCGTGGTCGATGGGAAGCTGACTCACGCGGAGAGTGGCGAGGTAATGCGCTTTGAATTCTTGCTCGGGTCTTCGTCATACGAGCGCGTCCTCAGCCCTCTCGTGCAAAACCTCGAACGCCTCGGCATTGAGGCGACCATCCGCACTGTGGATGCGGCTCAGTACCAGAACCGCGTCCAGGATTTCGACTTCGACATTATCGTCGCCTCGTGGCGTCAGACCTTGAGCCCGGGCAATGAGCAGCGCAACTTTTGGTCTAGTACCGCGGCGCGATCGGCGGGCAGCCGCAATTACGTCGGCATTACCGATCCGGTCATCGACGAGTTGATCGAGCGCCAGATCGCCGCTCCCGACCGGCCAACGCAGGTCGCGATAACCCACGCCCTCGACCGCATCTTGCTGTGGAACCACTACGTAATCCCCGACTCGCACAGCCGCTCCTATCGCTTGGCGTACTGGAACAAGTTCGGGCGAATGCCAGAGCCAGCCCCCAATGGGTTGGGCTTTCCCGACACTTGGTGGTGGGACGCGGAAAAAGCGGCGCGGTTAGGAGCCGAATGAGCGTCGTGACTTGGATCGTCAATTACCAACTGATGTTACGCACGGCACCTTAGGTATGGGATGCTTCGACTCCGCTTCGCTCCGCTCAGCATGACACCGAGAAGCAGGGCATGTCATGCTGAGCGAAGCGAAGCATCTCCTACCCAAGAAGTTTCTGCGTAACGTCAGTTACCAATTAACCAGAAAGTTGACTATGCACATCGCACTCGCTCTAATCGCCGTCCTGACGGCGCTTCCCGTCCGTGCCGACAACTACGTCAGCCACGGCATCTCCCTCTACGGCGAACTTAAATACGGCCCTGACTTTACCCATTTTGAATACGCCAACCCCGATGCTCCGAAGGGCGGAACGCTGCGCTTAGGTTGGATCGGCACCTTTGACAGCCTCAACCCCTATATCCTCAAGGGCCTTGATCCGCCGCGCTTGGGTAGCTTGATCTACGACACCCTCACTGAACGCGCTGACGACGAAATTGCCACTGGATACGGTTGCCTCGTCGAGCGGATCGAAGTTCCTCCCGATAACGCTTGGGTACTCTATACCTTGAGGCCGGAGGCGCGCTGGCACGATGGCAAGCCCATAACTCCCGAGGACGTTATTTTTTCGCTGGAAACCTATAAGACCAAGGGGCATCCCAGACTTCGCAACTATTTTGCGGCCATCGAGACAGCCGAAAAAGTCGGAGAGCGCCAAGTTCGGTTGATCTTCAGTGGAGAAACCAACAAAGAGCTACCGCTGATCGCCGGTCAGATGGCTATCCTGCCCAAACACTACTGGGAGGGCCGCAACTTTGAGGAAACCACGCTCGACCCGCCGCTGGGTAGCGGCCCGTACAAAATCGCCGCGGTCGAGGCCGGGCGCTCGATTACCTACGAGCGCGTTGATGACTACTGGGGCCGCGACCTGCCCGTCAACAAGGGCCGTTTCAACTTCGACCGCATCCACTTCGACTACTACCGCGACCAGACCGTGGCCATCGAGGCGCTCAAGGCTGGTGAATTCGACTACCGCCGCGAAAATTCGTCCAAGGACTGGTCAACCGCCTACGAGGGAGAAGCCGTAGTTACTGGCAAGCTGGTCAAGGATCCACTGCCCCATCAGCGCGCCGCCGGGATGCAGGCTTTTTGGTTCAACGCGCGCCGCGCCAAATTTGCAGATCCCCGGGTGCGGCAAGCCCTCGGCTACGCCTTTGACTTTGAGTGGACCAAAAAGAATTTGTTCTACGGCCTCTACACCCGCAGTAACAGCTACTTCGCCAATTCGGAGTTGGCCTCTGCGGGGCTGCCCTCGGGCCGGGAGTTGGAAATTCTAGAGGAGTACCGGGGTCGCATCCCCGACGAACTTTTTACCGCTGAGTTTCAACTGCCCACCACCGACGGCTCGGGCCAGGTCCGCCAAAACCTGCGCGCTGCCAAAAAGCTGTTGCAAGCAGCGGGCTGGGTAGTTGTCGATGATGTCCTGACCCACGGCGAGACCGGCGAGGCTATGGAAATCGAATTTTTGCTCTCCAGCTCGTCGTGGGAACGCATTGTCGCGCCGATGCTCCCCAACCTCGAACGCCTCGGCGTCAAAGCGACGATCCGCATTGTCGATCGGACCCAGTATCAAAACAGGGTCCAAGCCTTTGACTACGACGTCATCTCACTGGTCCGGGGCCAGAGCCACAGCCCCGGCAATGAGCAGCGCAACTACTGGACCAGCACCACTGCGGACGAGCCGGGCAGCGACAATGTTGCTGGTATCAAAGATCCGGTCGTCGATGAGCTGGTCGAACGATTGATTCAGGCTCCTAGCCGCGCCGAACTGGTGGCGACGACTCGGGCGCTGGACCGGGTATTGCTGTGGGGCCACTACACCATCCCGCACTGGTACAGCGACAATTTCCGCGTGGTCCACTGGGACAAATTCGGCAAACCCGCCTTGTCTGCCCCCTACACCGGCGACTACTTCGTCATGCCCTACACTTGGTGGTACGACGCCGAGAAGGCGGCGCGGCTGGAACAGGACCGTTAGCCCGCTTCCTGCTGTTGATGGTGCCGACCCTCTTCGGCATCATGACCATCAACTTCCTCATCATCCAAGCGGCACCGGGCGGCCCGGTCGAGCGCACCATCGCGGTGATTCAGGGCTTTGGCACGGACGCCACCGAGCGGGTCAGCGGCTCGGGCATGGGCGAGACCCTCGACACTGACGCGACGCCGGGCGGCGAGATCAGCAGCAAATACCGCGGTGCCCAAGGGCTGGACCCCGAGTTGATTGCCGAGCTCGAACGCATGTACGGCTTCGACAAGCCGGTCCACGAGCGCTTCTTGCAGATGATCGGCCAATACGTGCGCTTCGACTTTGGCGAGAGCTTTTACCGCGACCAACGAGTCGTCGATCTGGTCAAAGAGAAGCTGCCGGTGTCGATTTCACTGGGGCTGTGGACTACGCTGCTGGTCTATTTCATCTCCATTCCCCTTGGGATCGCCAAAGCCGTGCGCGATGGCTCGCGGTTCGATGTCTGGACCTCGGGGCTGGTCATCGTCGGCTATGCCATCCCCAGCTTCCTCTTTGCCATCCTGCTGATCGTGGTCTTTGCCGGTGGGCATTACCTCGACTGGTTTCCGCTGCGCGGCTTGACCTCGTCTAATTGGGACGAGCTGAGCCTCTTTGCCAAGATCGCCGACTACTTCTGGCACCTAGCGCTGCCGGTCGCGGCGATGGTCATCGGCGGCTTTGCCGGGCTGACCTTGCTGACTAAAAATTCCTTCCTCGACGAGATCAACAAGCTCTACGTCACCACGGCCCGCGCCAAGGGCCTGAGCGAAAACCGGGTGCTCTACGGCCACGTCTTCCGCAACGCCATGCTGATCGTCATCGCCGGTTTTCCCAGTGCTTTTGTCGATATCTTCTTCACCGGTGCGCTGCTGACGGAAATCATCTTCTCGTTGGACGGGTTGGGTTTGCTGGGCTGGTGATGTTTGCCACGCTGTATTTCTTCACGTTGCTGGGCCTGCTGATGCAGTTGGTGGGCGATTTGACCTACACGCTGGTTGATCGCCGCATCGACTTTGAAAGCCGCGAATCATGAGCGCTGTATCCGCCCCGCCTCCTCCTCCGACGCGGTTTTTGGGCTTGCAGTTGTCGCGGCTCAATCAACGGCGGCTGGCCAATTTTCGCCGCAATCGACGCGGCTTTTGGAGTTTTTGGCTTTTCTGGGGCCTTTTCGTCCTGAGCCTGCCGGCCGAGTTCATTGCCAACGACCGTCCGCTGGTCGTCCGGTTCGACGGCAGCTATTACTTCCCGGTTCTCGCAACGTATCCCGAAACGACCTTTGGCGGCGATTTTGAGACCGAGGCCGAATACCGCGACCCCTTCGTCAAGGAGCTAATCGAGGAAAAGGGCTGGATCTTGTGGCCGCTGGTGTCCTATAGCTACGACACGGTCAACTACGACCTCAAGCAGCCGGCTCCTTCCCCGCCCGATGCTGAAAACTGGCTCGGCACGGACGACCAAGCGCGCGACGTGGTGGCGCGCGTGCTCTACGGGTACCGCATCTCCGTGCTCTTCGGCCTGCTGCTGACACTGTTCAGCGCTGTGGTCGGCATTGCCGCGGGCGCGGTGCAGGGGTATTTCGGCGGCTGGGTAGATTTGCTCTTTCAGCGCTTTATCGAGATCTGGCAGGGCTTGCCGCTGCTCTATTTGCTGATCATTCTCGCCAGCGTGGTGGAGCCGAATTTCTGGTGGCTCCTTGGCTTGTTGCTGCTGTTTCGCTGGATGGGTTTGGTCGGGGTGGTGCGCGCTGAATTTTTGCGCGCGCGCAATTTCGACTTCGTCAAAGCCGCCCGCGCCCTCGGCCAAGGCGACCGCCGCATCATGTGGCGGCACGTACTGCCCAACGCCATGGTCTCGACCCTGACCTTTTTGCCCTTTGTGCTCACCGGCTCAGTAGCGGTGCTGACCTCGCTCGACTTCCTCGGCTTTGGCCTGCCGCCCGGCTCACCGTCGCTGGGCGAACTGCTCAACCAAGGCAAGCGCAACCTCCAAGCGCCGTGGCTGGGCTTTACGGCTTTTTTCGCGCTGGCGGTGATGCTGTCGCTGTTGGTCTTTATCGGCGAGGCGGTGCGCGACGCGTTTGATCCGCGCAAGACCTACGCCGGGGAGGACGGCGCATGAGCCTGCTGACCATCGAAAACTTGGGCGTGCGCTTCCACGTCGAGGGAGAAGCTGTCGAGGCCGTGCGCAGTGCTTCGCTGCACATCGAGCGCGGCGAGACCGTGGCGCTGGTCGGCGAATCCGGCTCGGGCAAGTCGGTGACCGCGCTCTCGGTGCTGCAACTGTTGCCCTACCCGCGCGCCAGCCACCCCCACGGCAGCGTCTGTTGGGCGCTGAGTCGGCGCGGTTGCAGGAACTGCGCGGCGACCGCGTGGCGATGGTTTTTCAAGAACCGATGACCTCGCTCAACCCGCTGCATTCCATCGAAAAGCAACTGTGTGAAACGCTCATCCTGCATCGGGGTCTGAGCCGCGTGGAAGCGCGTGATCGGGCTATGGAGCTTTTAGGGCTGGTCGGCCTCCCCGATGTCGAGGAGCGCTTAGACGCTTGGCCGCACCAGCTTTCGGGTGGTCAGCGCCAGCGGGTGATGATCGCCATGGCCTTGGCCAACGAGCCCGACCTGCTCATTGCCGACGAGCCGACTACGGCACTCGATGTGACCATCCAGGCGCAGATTCTCGCCCTGCTCAAGGACCTTCAGGCCCGGTTGGGCATGGCGATTCTGCTAATCACCCACGATCTGGGCATCGTCCGCCACATGGCCGACCGCGTCTATGTGATGAGCGACGAGTCTCTCTTCACCGCTCCGCAACACCCCTATACCCGCACGCTCTTAGCGGCCGAGCCCGAGGGCGAACCGGCTCCGATCGACGAGACTGCGCCCGAAGTCATCCACACCGACAACCTCAAGGTCCACTTTCCCATCAAGCGCGGTCTGCTGCGCCGCACCGTGGGCCATGTAAAAGCAGTCGATGGAATTTCGCTCAGTATCCGCGCGGGGCAGACCGTCGGCATCGTCGGCGAATCCGGTTCGGGCAAGACGACGCTGGGGCAGGCGCTCTTGCGGCTGGTGGCCAGCGCGGGGCCGATCGAATTCGACGGCCGCGACATCCAAGGCTGGCGTCAGAAGGAGATCCGTCCGCTGCGGCGGCAGATGCAGATCGTCTTCCAAGATCCCTTCGCTTCGCTGAGCCCGCGGCTGTCGGCCTTTCAGATTATCGAGGAGGGCCTGCTGATTCACGCAATCGGCGGCAATTACCACCAGCGCCGGCAGCTAGTAGCCGAGACCATGGCCGAAGTTGACCTGGACCCGTTGACCATGGACCGCTACCCGCACGCAGCGCATCGCCATCGCCCGCGCCATGGCCCTCAAGCCGCGCTTCGTGGTCCTCGACGAACCGACCAGCGCCTTAGACAAAACGGTGCAGGCCCAGATCGTCGAGCTGCTGCTGCAACTACAAGAGCGCCACGGCCTGGCCTATTTGTTCATCAGTCACGATTTGAAGGTGGTCCGCGCCTTGGCGAGCGAGCTGATTGTGATGAAGGAGGGGTTGGTCGTTGAGCAGGGACCGACGCGGGAGGTCTTCGCCGCGCCACAAGAGGCCTATACGCGGGCGTTGATCGCGGCGGCCTTTGATATTGAGGCGATAGAGGACGGAGAGGACGAGTAGGATTCGCTTTGCGCCGTATAATTGTTATTTATTATGCGCATTGAAGGAGCATTTTATGGCTCTGAAGCAGTCCCCATTCGGCCGCGTATTGTTATTCGCGCTGGTGCTGATGGCTCAGTCGGCTTCTGCTCAGATCTCGGCGTGGAAGCTGGGCGGCGCTGGCCTGTCGTGGAGCGAAAGCGACACCACGCGTCTGTTCATCGACTTCGTCAGCGCGCCCGGCTCCATCCAGCCCATCTACCTGACGCCTGAAAAAACGGTTTTTTCCCACCTCGACAACTGGGTTTTCTGGCGCGATCCCAGCGATATCATCCTCGGCTATGTCGATGGTGAGATCCCGCGCACCTGGAAGTGGAGCGACGGCCTGGCTGCCCCCAGTGGCAGCCTGCTTATCGACGGCGACGACGCCACCTATTACCCGCCCCGCGCCGTGCCGCTCGAACGCGAAGTTTACACGATGGATCTGGCCGTCGCCGTGCCAGCCATCTCCTTTGGCTTTACCACCCCCAGCCAGGGCTTCCGCTCCGACGGCACGCCCCTCAAGACCGATGCAATTCCCGGCTACGACGTGTCGATCGCCAGCGAATCTGAGCGGCCCGTCGTCGAGGGCACGCTGGAACCTCTCTCACATATCATCGCCGATGTCGCCGAGAATTTCGAGCCCCGCGTCGCGATCCCCTTCCCCCGCCGCTACGTGCGCTACGTGCGCTATCGGCGGCAGGTTTCGGTCCTCGACGAGGACTTTCTCGCCTCCTTCGTCCGCGGCCAATACCGGAATGCCCCACCCGGCACCATTGCCGAGTTCGAGCTCTTCGCCGAGGGCGTGCCCCGCAAGGCCATCTACAAAACCAGTATCACCGACCTCGGCCAGTCAGTGAACTTTGGGCGGCTGTTCTGGCGGACCACGCCCTTGAGCATGGTCGGCGGAGCGCCCGTGGAGACGCCCGACGCGGCAGTCGGAGTCAAGATCGAGGTGCGCACCGGCCGCGACGGGGATCCCGCCGTTTACCACGAGTACATGGAGACGGGTTTTGAGCGCGTCGTCTCGCGCGAGCGCTACGAAAACCAGCTACGCACCCGCCAGTTCCGCCCCAACCTCGAGGCACCCATCGTCACCTTGGAACCTCGCCCTGGCCTGCGCGCCTCCGTTAGGTACGACGACGAGAACTGGACTTTCTGGTCGGTGCCCTTCACCCAACCGGGCTTGCCGCTCAATCTGCGCAGCGGTTCTTATTTGCAATTGCGGATTGCGCTCGAAAGCCGGTCCTTCGACGATTTCGTCCGCCTCGACTCGCTGTGGATCGAGACCGCCCCGCTTTTGGCTGGCGACATTATCGGCGAGGTCGCCCTGCGCACCGACCCGCAACCAGCGCGCGGTTTCACCGAGGTCGCCCTAGGGCAGGAGACCGACTTCGTTTACGACCTGCGGGCCGATTTTTCGCAGGTTGACGCTCCGGGCTTCGATGTGCTGCGCATCCGCACTGGCAGCCGCACCCGCTTCGTCGGCTTAGAGATGGGCCAACCGCTCGCAACAGTCGCACCCGCCGAGGTTATTGAGTCGGAAGACGGCCTACTCGTTCGCCTGCCCGCCCGCGTCACTCGCGCCGACAACCCGCCGCTGCGCCTGTTGTTCTCAACCGCGCTATTCTCCCTCGCCACCACGTTCACCGGCGAGGTCTCCGACAGTGAGCGCGAGGTCTTGCCACAGCCGGTCGTCGGCGGTGACGCCGGCCAAGCGCTATCGACCAATAGCCTGCACGTGCTGGGGGCGGCGGACTCTGTCTCCAGCGCGGTCCAGGAACTGAGCGTTTCGACCCCGGTGCTGACCCCCAACGGCGATGGCGTCCACGATCGCCTGCAGATCCGCTACACGCTTTTTCGCCTGCCCGAATTGGTGCCAGTAGCACTGGAGATCTACGCCCTCAACGGACGCAGGCTGGTCCGCATTGACGCCGGGCGGCAGGCCGCTGGCCCGCAGGAAACCGAATGGGACGGACGCGACGAGCGCGGCGAGCTGCTACCGCCCGGCCTCTATCTCCTGAGCGTCGCCCCCAATGCCGAATTTGCCACCTCGGCACAGATCCTCCCTCTGGGTATCGCCTACTAAGAGGTAATGGCTATGTCGAGCAAGCACCTCGCCATCTGCGCCTTACTGCTGTGCGCGGTCCCGGTCTGCGCCGACCAACTGGTCTTCGACAGCGCCGCAGAGTGGGCGACCTGGGAAAAGCCCTTCGGCCTGACGCAAGTCGGGACCGAGGGACAATTACAACTGGTCAAATTCCGCAAGGATATCAACGCGGTGCAGGACGCCCACCTATTCGCACACGAGACCAAAGGGCACGGCGACTCGGTTTTCGGTGGCATCTGGGAAGTGGGCTCCAGCCCGGAGACGGCCGCGCTGGCCATCGACGGCGATCCCGAGACCTTCTGGCAGCCCGATCCGGGTGCGGCCCCCGAAGACTGGTTTATCACCATCGACCTGGGACGCGCCGTACTCGCTCGCGAAATCCGCCTGACCTTTCCCGACCAGGAAGGGGCCCGTCCCTTCAGGCAGTTTACCGTGCTGGTCAATACGGGCGTGCGCATCGTCGCCACCCAAGACGTCTTTCTTTTCCGCTCGGTCTATCGCACCACCCGACCTAATGAGGCGACCTCCATCGCCATACCCCTCGGATTTCCCGGCAACGACAGTACCTTGGTGATCGACGCCGGCCTGCGGATAGAGCCGGATCGCCGCGAGCACTACCAGCTCATTCAGTACATCAATATCATGGCCGAGGAACAGAGCGCGGACGGGGCCCTCGCCGAGATTGAGGTCATCGGTATCGGTGACAATATCGCCATTGGCACCGACCGGCGCGGCTCCTTCACCGACGGGGCCCGCGCCACTGCCACCGCCAACCTGTTCGACGCTAATCTCAACACCAACAACTCCATTTCCTCAGGCGTTGGCGAACTGGGTTGGAAGGACAATGGCGTGTGGTTCGGAGTCGATTTGGGCGCAGTGTTTTTCGTCGACGAGATGTTCATCTATTCGATGCGCCAGCAGGAGGGTACTCTGGGCTTTGGCGTCGGCGGCACCGGTCCCGGCCACACCATCCTCTTTTCGGACGGCACCCGCGCCTTGGGCAGCGGCCTGCCGGTGGCGGAGCCCTTCGACTATGCCGAACTGCTCACCCACCTCAACCCCGGCACCGACCGCCTGCTCTATATCCGCTATCTCTTCAGACCGCGCAAAATGCGCTATTTGTTCTGGCACGGCGTCACCGATAGCGGCTGGGGCCAAGCTAAGTGGGGGGAGTTCATGGTCTTCTCACCTGGCTATCCCGCCGAGGTCGTGCTGCGATCCGATTTTATCGATCTAGGTGCCGCAGACGGCCGCCCCAAGGTTATCAATGCACTCTCCTATGACGCCGAGCTGCCCGCCGACACCCGCATCCAATTGCGCTCGCGCTCGGGCAACGCGCTCAGCGAGCAATACACCTTCTACGACAAGAAGGGGGACGAGGTCACCGAGGAGAAAAGGTTCTCAAAGGTGCCATCGACACTGCCCTAGTGGTGGGCGAGGACTGGGGCGCGTGGAGCAACGAGTACCAGTCCCCGGGTGACCCCTTCAAGTCGGAGAGTCCGCGCCGCTTTGTGCAATTGGAACTGATCTTCGCCACCGACGACCCCGAGTTTGCGCCGACGGTCCACTCGCTAGCGATCGAATTTGAGGAGGCTTTGGTGCAGGAGGCCCTAGGCCGCATCGAGCCGCGCGAGGCGCGCCCCAACGAAGCCACCCGCTTCACCTATTCCCTGGCGACGCGCGCGCTGCCCGCAGACAGCGGCTTCGACCTCTTGCGCTTTACCCTGCCTGGGCCGGTTGACCTCGAAGCTGGCGTGGAGGTGAGCGCGGGAGCAACCCCTATCGATCCCGTGGCGGTGGAAGCGCGGGGTGACTCGCTCTTCATCGCCCTGCCAGAGGTGATCGCCGCCGACTCGCTTGAGGTCAGCTTTACTACCCGCCTCCTGCAAAACGCCGCCCTCTTCGCCCTCGACCTCGGCACCAACGAGCGACCGGGTCTGTGGCAATCGGTGGAGGCCATGTCCCGCCGCGCCAATATCGTGCTCTTGCCCGAACTGACTGGCAGCCGCTGGCTCATCGACGACCTCGCGATAGACCCTCCGGTCTTCACCCCCAATGGCGACGGGATCAACGACCAGGTCGCGATCCGCTTTGCCGTCTTGAAGGTGGCCGCGCCCGCACCGCAAGTGGAGATTTTTGACCTGAGCGGGCACCCGGTGGCGCGGCTGAGCCCGTCATCGACGGGCAGTTTACTGTCTTATCTGTGGAATGGAGTTGATATACAGGGCGCGGTCGTGCCGCCGGGGATCTACCTCTGCCGCATTGATCTGGGCGCTCAGACCGGTGAGGACAATGCCGTGCGTCTGATCGGGCTGGCGTACTGACGTCTGCTTCACCGCATTCGCGAGTTGCCCATCTTTAGTCTTTCTTTTTTTTTGCGTAGATTCGCGTTAATTCGCGGAGGCTTTGTAGCTTCTTCTTACACGAACCAATGTCACTGAGAAAACAGGAGTTAAACGATGAAGATAACTGGAGTCGCACCGTGGCTCGTTAAATCACCAGCGCCTTACCTAGATACCGCCGGTGACCGCCCCAACAGAGAACGAGAGTATGTCTTCGTTCAAGTCTCAACAGACGAAGGGATCACAGGGTGGGGCGAAATTACCGGCACCAGCCCAGTAGCAAATAGAGCAGTCTGTGCCATGCTTGCACAAACCAGCAGTCTAATTGAAGGCGATGACGCAACACGCATTGAGACGATATGGAACAAGGTTTTCCGAGCGTTCACCTACATGGGGACCCGGGGTGCCACCTCAAATATCGTCAGTGCTATTGATATCGCGTTGTGGGATATTCGCGGTAAGCAGTTGGGATTACCAATCTATGAACTGGTTGGCGGGGGACCCGTTCGGGACTCGATATCTCTTTACACACATCCAGGGGGTGGGAAAGATCCAGAGGGCATAGCAGCGCACTGCAAAGCTATTGCAGAAACAGGTCATACCGCGTTGAAAACCGATCCGTTCCCTCACCATCCGGAAGAAGCCAACGGCTATTTGAGTGGGCAGATGGATGCCGCAGGAGAGGAACAGGGCGCAAATGTGATCGCTGCAATTCGAGAGGCGGTCGGACCTGACATTCAAATTCTCATCGACTGTCACGGTCGGTTTGATGTAGCAACAGCGATTCGGCTCGCGAAAAGGTTGGAACCTTACAACATCGGATGGTTTGAAGAGCCGGTCCCCGTTGAAAGCTACCACGCATTGAAGCAGGTCAGACAGAACGTCAGCGTGCCAATCTGCGTCGGTGAGCGGCTCCAGACCCGCTATGAGTTCGTGCCAGTCCTTGAAAATGAACTCGCGGACTATATCATGCCAGATGTGACGTGGGCGGGTGGTATTTCAGAGTTGAAGAAGATTGCGACGCAGGCGGAGGCGTACTACGTGCCGATCTCGCCACACGATGCAAGCGGTCCCATCAATGTGCTGGCTGGGGCGCATACGATGATGACAGTCCCGAATTTCTACAAATTAGAGACCAGTCGCGCCAAGCTCAACGCTTATGATGTGCTGATCGACCATCCGTTGGATGTCAGAGACGGCTGCCTACATCTGTCCAACCGTCCCGGCTTGGGAATTGAGATGAACGTCGATTATCTGCGCAGTAAAGCAATCGCGCCATTCTCAGGCTGAAGTGTGAACACTTTTTTGAGCATGTCTTTGTATCGCGCGAATAGTCCGTGTGGACTCAGCAAATTTTCCGCCATGACAACCTCCCAAATATGGACCCCATTTGAAGCCCCCATCCCCGAGATCCTCGCCCAGTACCCCGAGCCGCTGATGGCCCTAGCGCGCGGCGAGGTGCCGGCCTTTGTGCTGCGCCAGCACTACAACCCCGCCCATTGCCGGGCGCTGATGCGGCGCTTCTACGAGCGCAGCCTGCTCTACGATCCCCACGAGGTCGGCGAGGGCCAAGCGCGTCGCGTCGATATTGGCACTCCGCGGCGACCGCGACCAATTCCACGCCCACTCCGCGGAGACGCTGGCGTTGTTCGAGACTCTTTTCGACGGCTATGACGATCCGGTCCGCACTATGTACGACGCTCTTTCCCAGCTCGCGCCCGGCAAAGAGGTCAAGACTGCGCGCGAGCCGGACAGCCGCCTCTACGGCCCGGCCATCTTCCGCGTCTATCACCGGGAAACCGGCCACGGCCCGCACTACGATTCCGTCGCCAAGCGCACTAAGGCTTTCGAATATCAGATTTCGCGCTTCAAACACCAGTTCGCTGGGGTGCTTTGCTTTCAGAATAGCACCAAGGAAGGCGGCACGGGGGAGCCGTACCTGTACAACTGTCCCTTTCGCCCCGAGCTGACAGAGCATCTGGGACGCGAGGAATTTGCTGCCTACGTCGCCCGCGAGGGCATTGAGCGCGTGCAAGTCCAGCTCGAACCCGGCGACCTCTATTTCTTCTTTACCGAAAACGTCCACGAGGTGCCCGCCGTCGTCGGCGACCAACCTCGGGCGGTGCTGGCCATTTTCTTTGCCATGTCCCCGGACGACGACGAGATCTACGTCTGGTCTTGATTATCGCCCGGTGCTGTTGACGATGATCCGGTTTCTATGCAGGCTATACAGTATCAAGTAGAATTCTACGAGGATCGGCGCGGCCGGCAGCCATTCAGAACATGGCTCCAGCGCCAAGATGCACGGATTCAGCAAAGAATAGAGCAGCGGATAGCACGAGTAGCTCGCGGCAATCTAGGCGACTATGCTTCTGTAGGCAGTAGCGTATTTGAGCTACGCGATCAACGCGGATATCGCATATATTTTGCACGGGTAGGCACTACCGTGATTCTGCTGCTATGTGGCGGCAGCAAAAACTCGCAGCCCAGCGATATTGCCCGAGCCCAACGGCTTTGGCAAGAGTACCAAAAGGAACGAAGCTTATGAGTCCTTCTACGCTCTTTTTTGCAGACTACCTCATCCCGAAGCTCAAGGATGCAGAGTACGCTAAGGAATACCTAGAGACGGCTTTAGAGACCTATGCCGAAGATCGCGATGTCGATGCGCTTCTTGGTGTGATACAAGATGTGGTCTTTGCCCAAGGCACGTTCGAGCAAACTGAGATCTACGAAGAGCATTGCACCGGATGCTTCCTCAAGAAGGCGCGGCCCGTCCTCGCCCAGCTAGGCTATCGCTTGGAGCTGTTATCCGTACACACGAAAGCCTCTATTGTGCTCTCAGAGGAGCCGGCGCATCCGGCAGTGAACGACGGTCCCTCTTATCCCATAGAGCATACGGCGACACCCGCCTAAAACACCCGCACCACTGTTCCGCGCTCGGCTGCCAGCCGTTTTTCGACCGCCTCCTTGGTCATCGGATTTTCCGGCCACTCCTCGGGCGCTACGTGCGATAGCCGCAGCAACAGTCGCGCTAGCTGTCCGACGTATTCTTTTAACTCCCGCACATTGAGCTTGTCGGCGGTGTCGGCTGGCTCGTGGTGGTAGTTGGAATCGGCGTGTCGGCCGCTAAAGCGCCAGCGCCACAAATGCGCCGCGTCAATGCCCGTGCGCAAAAAGGGAAAGTGGTCTGAAGTTGCGTCGAGTTGGGACATTACGTGGCACTTTAGCCCGTCGCCCATTGCATCAAACTGGGCCTGCACCAAGTCGCGCAAATGCCCAAACGCCAGCACCACTCCCTTGATCGATCCGGTCGATAGCTCGTCGAGATTGATCGCCAGCCGCGGCTTTTCAATGCAGTGTTGCCGCACGTATTCGCTCGACCCTTGGAAGATCTGCTCTTCGGCGCTGTACGTCGCAAAACACAGGCTCATCCCCGGCTCGACTCCGAGTGCCGATTTTAGTCCGGCCAATACCCGTGCTGTTTCCAGCACCGCAATGGTCCCCGAGGCATTGTCGTTGCCTCCCGGTACGCCGTACACCGTGTCGTGGTGCCCGCCTAACATCAGTCGCTCCGCAGGCCACTGCGCCCCGGAAATCGAGGCGACCACATTGTGCGCCGGTGCTTGGTAAAACCGGCTTTCAACGGTTAGCTTGAGCCGCTTGCCCTCGCTGGCCCACTTCTGCAACAGTGCCCCGTGTTCTCGCGAGGTCGTCACCGCCGGAATGGGCAACTCGGCGGTTTCCGGCTCGCGCCAATCTCCTCCGTTGTGGTACTCTGTTCGCCGTCCGTCTTTTGGATCAATCGCCACCACTGCTATCGCACCGGCATCGCATAGCGCTGCGAGCCGCACATTGGGTGAAGAGGGCGCGGTAAAAGGCTCCAGGGCTAGGTGCATTACGGCGATGCTTCCTTTGAGCTGGCTGCGCACTCTATCGACTTCGTGCGCCGTGCCATATCCTGCATTGACGATTGGGGCTTCGAGGTCGCACGACGGACAGCGATTATAGGGCAAGAGGTCAATCTCCATATCCTCCACCGTTGCCTCTGCCTGTTCGTACGCCCAAGTATTCAGTGCAAACTCCTCCAGCGCCGCATCGGCCAGTCCCGCTTGGGCAAATTGCTCTCGCAGGTACTCCACCGCTTGGCGCTCTCCCTCCGAAGAAGCCCAGCGCGGCCCGATCTGCTCGCACAACATCTCCACGTGTGCGCCGATCAGCGAGCCGGTCCAAGCCTCGCCAAAAATCCAGCGGTCGATTTCTCGCCAATTCAGTTCCATCGCGTTCCTTTCTCGAAGCATAGGATAGACAAATGTTGTTTCTCGACCAAAGGGGCGTTAGATTCCCCCACATGTGTACCCTTGGAACTCGGATTTTTCACGGTTTTGAAAGGTGCCGCCGATGAATATCCGCACGAAACACTTCTCGCCCCTTGTCGTGGTCAGCGCCGTGCTTTGGTCGCATGGGGCCGAGGAGTTGTTGGCTCAAGCAGGCCATCGGATCGACCGCAGTGCAGACCAAGTCGTCGTCGGACCCGACCACTGGGACCACTGGGAATTTGCGCCTGGTACTATCCAGATTTCCTCCCTCGGAGAGGTGCAGCCCAATCGCGTCCGCAAGAACACCAACGCCGCGCTGGATATCGTCGATTTTCTGCGTTATAACCCGCCAGATTACCTCTCCAAGAAAGAGCCTGAAGACATCGTCCTCCTCGACGCCATTCAGGGTGGCTCCAACCGCAGAGGAGTCGTCGCCGCCCTAGATGGCGACTTGACCACGTATTGGGAACCCGATCCGGTCGATGAGAATGTAGATATATCGTCTCAGTGGTGGTTTACCGTGGATATGGGCCGCGTTGTCTTCATCAATAAAATCGCGCTAAAATTCGTCGAGGAGGGAATGGGCGATCCCTTCCTTCTATTTGATGTACTAGTGTCGGACGGACAGAAGCCAGTACAGGCAATCGGCGGGTCGAGCATCGAGTTCTTTCCGGTGCTTCAGACGCTAAAGCCCAACAAAAGCCAGCGAACCTTTGAGGTCGAACTCGACCCAGTAGGGCTCGACCAGCGTCGGGCTGTGGGACGCTTTGTCCAAGTGGTGGTGCAGGCCAGCGATTTTGGCCGCGGTCGCGAAATCTCTCTAGAGGAATACGACCAGTTACCCGCCGAGGACCAGGGGATCATCGAATATAGCAAGCGCCAAGTCGACGGGCGGGAGATCGTGGTCAAACAGGAAGTGTACGAGGCCCTCGATCCCGAGCGGCAGGGGGCGATACGCTACTTCCGGCGCGAGCGGCCCCGGTTGGCCGAACTCGAAGTCTGGACCCAAGGCGACGACTTGGCCAGTGGGACCTTGCGGCGCAATGGCTCCATTTCTACTACGGTGCCCGGCAGCATCAATCCCCAATTGATGATCGACGGAGATGTGACCAGCGTAGAGGGGCTGGGCCTATTCAACATCGAGAATCGGTTAGAGGACGAGTTGTTCATTGACTTGGGCTCGTTCTTCTGGATCCATAGCCACAGGATGAGTTTCGTAGAGTACGCCCCTGGGAACTATCGGTTGGAATTTTCGGACGGTTCGCGGGAGGTGGACGGGGGCCTCAAGTGGATCACTGCCGTGCGGCGCGAGCAAGTAAAGCGGGGCGTCGCGGGGGCCCTCACCGTCGATGGCAATGACTTCGACCCGATAAAGGGGCGCTTTTTTCGCTTGGTGTTTGAAGTAGAACACGTGCGCCTGCCCAACCGAAGCGCTACTAGGTTGAGCGAGATACAACTTTTTGGCGAGGGGTTTTTACCAGAGGTGCAGCTCGAATCGGACCTGATCCGGTTGGGCGGTAGCCGCAACTTGGTCTCCCTCGAGTGGGACGCTCACACGCCGCCCGGCACTGAGGTCCAGCTTCAGACTCGCACCGGCGACACCTTGGGCGAGATCGTGCACTACTTCAAAAAGGATGGGACCGAAATCTCCGAAGCGGCCTACAACAAGCTATTGAGCATTTTTCGCGGCGACACTGTGTCCGAGGAAGTCGCTGGCGCAGACTGGGAGCCGTGGAGTGTGCCCTACGACGAGCCGGGAGGTAGCCCCATTACCTCGCCGTCGCCACGAGAGTTTCTCAAGGTGCGGGCGACGTTGCGCTCGGCCGCACCGGATGTGGCAGCGAGTTTGTCAGGGCTGCGGCTGAACTTTGCCGAACCGGTGGCGCGGCGGCTCTTGGGCGAGGTAGTGCCCAGCCAGGTGGATCGGCTGGGGGCTGAGACTCCTTTTTCGGTGTATGTGCGACCCGAGTTCGGCGCAGGGGATGGGGGATTCAACGAGTTGTTGTTGGAAGCACCGGCGGGTATGGAGCTGACGTATGACGGGTTGTTGGGGAGCGCGGACGGGGGGGATTTTTCACCCTTGGAGGCGGAGGTGTTGGCCGCTGCGGCGGACCGGGTGCATTTGTCCTTTGACCCGATGGAGCCGGGGAGCGAAGTGACGGTGTTGCGGATAGACTTTGCGGGGCGTCTGTTTTCTCGCGGTGGGCCGCTAAAGGTGCAACTGCGTCAAGGCGAAGATGGAGAGGGGATCTGGCAGCGCGTCGATCCAGGGGAAGCTGTAGAAACGGTCGGCAGCAATCGGCTGTTGGTGGTGGGGCAGCCGCAGAGTCGCTCGATTTTTGCGGATTTAGTAGTCGAGCCAGCAGTATTGACGCCGAATGGGGATGGGGTCAACGACGAGGTGGCGTTGCGCTTTTCAGTGGTTTTGGTGGAGGGCAGCCAGCGGGTTGAGGCGACTATCTACGATTTGCAGGGACGCTTGGTACATCAGCTAGCCGAGCAGCGAGATTTTGCCTCGGGGATTTACGAAATGGGATGGGACGGAAGGAACGAAAAGGGAATGCTCGTGCCGCCGGGTTTGTACATAATGCATTTGCGGCTAGATGCCAATACGTCAGGCGCTGAGCTGCGTCAGGAGGAATTGGTGCGCACGCTAGCCGTGGCTTATTAGTTTTTGTCTCGTTCTAAAAGCTGCTGACCTCGCGCTCGATGCTTGCGACTCTCTTCGAGCAAGCCGAGCGCTTCGCAGGCATCGCCCAAGTAGAGGTGTCCGCGGCCATCTTCAGGCTCCAACTCGACAAAGCGCTGGTAGGCGGTCCGGGCCGCAGCAAAGTCTCCGAGCTGGGCATGGGCTACCCCTAGGTTGAAGTGGGCTCTGGCGTACTGGGGGGCGAGGGCCGTGGCTTGGGCAAAAAATCGTGCGGCTTCTCTGAACTGGCGCTTCTGGGCAGCAATCAAACCGAGCGAATAGGCAGGCTCGACGAGGGAGGAGTCGAGTTGGCCCGCTTGGGCAAAGGTTTGGGCCGCCCTTTGGAGAAGTCCCGACTGATAGTGAGCATTGCCTAGATGCACGTACAAAACGGGGTTTTCTGGATCTAGCTCAATGGCCCGCTGGAAATACCGGGCCGCCAGTTTGTGCCGGCCTTGCTCGGCGAGGAGGAGGCCGAGGCCGATGTGGGCGTCTTTGTGATCGGGTTTGATTTCGACTGCGCGCCGAAACTCCAACAAAGCTTGGTCGGTTTCGCCGACCATCTGGTGCTTCAAACCCATATTGTAGTGATCCCGCGCCGAGCCGATGGAGAGCGATTTGTGCGCCGGCGGGGAGATTTCGGAGTGCAGACCCCGATGCTGCTGGCGCAGGCTTTCGGAACGGGCCATTTCTCGCTTGCCCTCTTCGCGGCGGCCCAAGCGGAGATAGACATTGCCGAGGTTGAGGCGGAGCTTGGGTGAGTCGGGGTTGAGTTCGGTGGCCTTGAGTAGTGCCTGCAAAGCCGCCTCATTATCGCCCATATCGCGCTGGGCCAGTCCCAAAAGAAAATGCGCTTCGGCGTCCTGCGGGTCGAAGTGTACCGCTTTTTTGAAGGCCGCCGCCGCCTCGGATGGGAACCCCTGCTCCCGCTGGATTTTGCCCAATTTCTTGTAGGCTGGTGCCAAGGTGGAATCTGCCGCCAAGGCCGCCGTGTACGCTGCTTGGGCCTGATCTACTTCTTTGCGATAGCCGTGCAGTAAGCCCAAGTTGTAGTACGCTGTTGCTCGGTGGGGATCGAGCGCGGTCGCTTGCGCAAAGGCGGCCCGCGCTGCTTCGACATCGCGCTGCTGGTTTTGGCTGTACGCTCTGGAGGTGTAGCGGGCTGTGTGGATGATGCCGAGGACTTCGTATAACTCGGAGCGCGTCTGGTCTTTTTTGGGGGCTAGTTCAATCGCGTGTTCGATCGCGCGCAGGGCTTGGGGGAATTTGCTTAGGGCTAGGTAAGAGCGAGCGAGATAGTGGTGGACTTCGTAATCGTCGGCGCGTGAAGCCAGCGCCTTGTGAAAGGCGACGATGGCTTCGCTGTAGCGCTCTTGAGCAAAGGCGTACATACCGGCGCTGACCAAGGGGTCTCGCTCCTTGGGTCCACAGGCGCAGATGAGGATACAAAAGGCGGCCCCAAGCCAAGCCAAGACCTTTTTGCTCGGCAGGTGAACGCGGGACATTGAGCGCCCGTTTTTTAAGTGTATTTGCACGAGGGTTCCGGTTTGTCGATGCGGTTAGATTACCGGTTAAAGTAGCCAAGCAGTTAGTATATGAGAAGATACGTAGTATTGTCCATCTTGTGCGTTTGTGTCGTCGCGGCAGAGGCACAGGTGCGTTACCGGGAAGTCGCCCAAGAAGCCGGGATTGACTTCCAGCATTACAACGGCGCTCAAGGCGAATACTACTATGTCGAGACCTTTGGCGCAGGCGCGGCGTTTTTTGACGCCGATGGGGACGGCTGGCAAGACCTCTACCTGATCAATGGTGCTCATCTTTCGGGTCCCCTTCCCTCGACCCCGCCCATCAACCATCTCTATCGCAACACTGGCGATGGGACTTTTGCCGACCTCAGTGTCGCATCTGGAGCTGGCGACCGGGGCTACGGCATGGGATGTGCGGCGGGCGATTTCGACAACGATGGGGATCAAGATCTCTACGCGACCAATTTCGGCCCCAATATGCTGTTGAGCAATGACGGTGAGGGGCGCTTTGCAGACGTTACCCAAATAGTCGGTGTGGGCGACGGGCGCTGGAGCACCAGCACCGGATTTTTGGATTTCGACAACGATGGGGATTTGGACCTTTTTGTGGCCAATTATGTGCATTTCAGCTTGCAGGGCAATATCCAATGCCAGCGGGGGGCGCTTCGCTTCTACTGCGAGCCAAGCACCTACGCACCCATTGGGGATGTGCTCTATCGCAACGAGGGAAGGCGCTTTGTCGATGTGACCAAGAGGATGGGCATCCGTGCGGTGGGCCGGGGACTGGGCGTGGCCCTTGCAGACAGCGACTTGGACGGCGATACGGATATGTACGTGGCCAACGACGGCACGCCGAATTTTCTCTACGAAAACCAAGGGAGGCACTTTGTCGAGATCGGCCTGCGAGCCGGGGTGCAATACAACGAAGATGGGCATGCCGAAGCCGGTATGGGGGTAGACTTCGGCGATTTCGACAACGATGGGTACGCCGATCTTTTCGTGACCAATTACTCGCGCGAGACCAACACCCTCTACTGGAACGATGGCCGGGGGCGCTTTGCCGATTTTACCGCCCACTTCGGCTTGGGGGCACCCAGTTACTTGCCCTTGGGATTCGGGACCAAATTTATGGACTACGACAATGACGGTGACCTCGATTTATATGTCGGCAACGGGCACGTGGTGGATAATATCGAGCAACTCGACGCCGACCTCCGCTACGCCCAGCCCGACCTTATGCTGCGCAACCAAGGCGGTGCCCATTTTGAGGAGGTCTCCGACCAGTTGGGTGCCGACTTTGTCGCTGAGAGCGTGGTTCGCGGCGCAGCGGCGGCCGATTGGGACAACGACGGCGATCTGGATCTACTGGCGACCACCGTGGCCGGACGGCCTCGTCTGTTGCGCAACGACGGGGGCAATCGCCAGCACTGGATCGAACTCCTCTTGGTCGGTGCTGGTCAGCGGGATGCGCTGGGTGCCCGCGTCACCGTTACCGCCGGCGGTGCGCGTCAGGTGCGGGAGCGCCAGTCCGGGGGAAGCTATCTATCCAGTCACGATCCCCGCCTTCACTTTGGCCTCGGTCGGGCGACAAAGGCGGATATTGCGATTCGCTGGCCCGACGGCCAAATGCAGACATTGGCCGCTGTTGACGCCAATCAGATTGTCCGAGTAGTCCAACCTACTCGCTGACTTTGAGTCCTCCGCGTTGACTAGGGGAATTTTGGCCCAAGAACCCACAATGGATCATAGAGCCTTGGTTGCACTGCTGATTGGGATGTTGTGTTGGAGTGTTGGCCCGGTACAAGCGGCTGAGTCGAACAAACCAGCAGAAGGGTTGGTCATCGATTCGGCAGCCGACCTGCGCGCTTTGACAAGCCAGTCTGTTGCAGGGCATTTGCTCGTGCAGAGCGACCAACTGGAAACGCTGCATGGGTTGGAGCGGCTCGAATATATAGGAGGCGATCTGAGCATTGAGCATTGTGATTCGTTAAAAAGTTTGGCGGGCCTAAATCACGTAAAGCGGATTGGGGGCAGTCTGAGAATCCGGCGCAATCCCAACCTCGTGGATTTGGATGGATTGCGGTCGCTGGAGGAGTTGGGGGGTAGCTTAATCATCGAGCGCAACGATGCCTTGGTCGGCCTGAAGGGGTTGCGTCGAATTAGTCGCGTGGACGGGTCGCTCAGGATTCAATTCAATCGCCGTCTCGCCCGCATTGAGGGGCTGGAGCGATTGGAGGCGATCGAGGGTCAGGTCCTCGTCGTTGGCAATGGATCGCTAAAAAGTCTGGTGGGCTTGGAGGGAATCAAGCGCCTAAAGGGCGGGCTGGCCATAGAGCGCAATCGGGCGTTGCAAGCGTTGGGAGGGCTACGGCGACTGGAGGACGTGGGCGACTTTTTGCGGATCAAGAGAAATGGAGCCTTGGTCGAGCTAGCGGGCCTAGAACAACTTGAGCGCGTCGCTGGGAATGTATTGGTAATTGGCAACGCCCATCTGGAGCGCTTGGCGGGCTTGGGGAGCCTGAATCAGATCGGGGGCAGTCTGAGAGTCGAGAAAAACGATGCGCTGGTATCTTTGGCGGGCTTGGCCGAGTGCGAAAGCATCGGGGGCGATTTGCTGATTCAGGCCAATAACGTCCTGCCCAATCTCGAAGGCTTGGCGGGCTTGGCCCGCATTGAGGGAATCCTTTTGATCATCGGCAATAGCGCCCTGCAAAGTTTGGCGGATCTGCGTCGCCTAGACTACGTCGGCGGCGATTTGCTGGTCGTCGATAATGGTGCCCTGCTCAGTTTGGAAGGGCTACACCGCCTAAGCCGGATAAGAGGGAACCTATCCATCTTCGGCAACGGTGCCCTGACTGATCTGGTTGGGCTGCGCCGTTTAGGTGCCGTAGATGGGTTTCTGCGGATCGAGAACAACCCCTCACTGACGACGTTGGGGGGGCTGCACAAAATGGAAAGCGTCGGGGGTAGGTTGACCCTAGTCGGCAATGGGTCGCTGGTTGATTTGCAGGGCTTGCGCCGCTTGGCCGACCTGAAAAGCGATTTGCTCATCCAGTCCAACGGCATCCTGCAAAATTTGGCAGGCCTAGGTCGTTTGGAGCGTATGGAGGGAGGGATCTTGCTGCAGAACAACGGGTCGTTGACTAGCGTGGAGGGACTGCATCGCCTTTCGACTGTCGGAGGTAAACTGGCGATAGTTGGCAATGGGTCGCTGGTTGATTTGCAGGGCTTGCGCCGCCTCGAAATCGTGGAAGATGGACTCCTGCTCGAAGGCAACAAGGCGTTGGCTAGTGTCGAGGGATTGGGCTCCCTATCCCGCTTAGGCGGCGATCTGATCATCCGCCATAACAACGCACTAAAGACGCTAAGTGGATTGTATGCCCTCAAAGTGGTACTCGGGAATCTGCTCTTAGAGCGGAACGGTGCTTTGGTCGACGTGGCTAGGCTAGGCGAACTTAGGAGCATTGAAGGCCATTTATTTGTTCAATTTAACGAGAAATTGCAGAGTTTAGCGGGCTTGGCAAGGCTAGAAAAAGTAGGCGGGCGGCTGGGCATTAGGGCTAATAGAAACCTGCCGAGTAGCGCGGCTCAGGCCCTAGCGGAGCGGTTGATCGCCGGTGGGTTTGCGGGCGAGATCCGGATTGAAGCTAACCAACCGTAGCTGCTATACATTGCCGGATTTTGGTTGCTGTGTCTTCTCGTATTTCATACAGTTATTTGCCTTAGCTCAGAGAAGTCGAGTCAGACAGATATGCCAACCATGCTATCATCCCAGGCAGGCCGAAGGAATCCCAGGCGACGGATCGCGCTTAGAACGCTTATTCTGTTCTTAGCCCTCGGGGCATTGAATGCCCAGTCACCGGCTGGTGCCCAAATGGAGGTCGTCCAACTAGGAGGTGAGGGCGGATTACCTTGGGAGAGTGGTGGTGGGGAGATTCCGGCCCTAGTAATTCTCGATCCTGCAACGGTCGATCAGTCCAATGCGCCCGGTGGCGTCATCGACTTTGCTCCCTTCGAGCGTGAGCGCTGGATCTTTCCGCAGCAGGCCGATACGACGGACAACATATTGATCGGCGTCAACTCTAAGGAGCGCGGTGGCAGCGTCGTCACGCCCATCCCCTCCTTCCGCTTTCTTGAAGCCGACTTTCCGCAGATGTTCGACGACGACGGAAATACCGCTTTAGTACTGAAATCCTCGGGCACGGGGGGCACGGGGGCCTTTGGCCTACTCATTGAATTCGATTTGGGGGCCATCTTTGGCGTCAATCGGTTCAAGTTTTTTCCGCGCAACGCCGATCCGGCCTTTCCGGCCCCCGATTTCCAGTCCCAAGACGACTTTTTGAAGGGCTACGAAATTTTCGTCAACGACGGCCAACCCGAATCGCGCCGCGAGGGCAGTCTGATCTGGGAAACTGTCGCCTTTGAGGGGCAGAACCAAGAAGCGGTAGTGGACGTGCGAATCCCCACCCGCTTCGTGCGCTTTTTGCGGCTCAAATCCCTGACGGCTGCGGACTTTGAGATCGCCGAGTTCCAAGTGTTCAGCGAGGGTTTTGTGCCGCAGGCCATGTACATTTCCAACGTATTCGACTTTGGCGACCAAGCGCTTTTGGGCCGTTTGCGCTGGGTTGAAGAGCAGGTGGGCGATCCAGCCCGTTCTAGGGTGCAGGTCCGCACCCGCACTGGGGAAGATCCCCAACCGGTCGAGTTCACCCGGATCGGCAAGCAATCCTCTGGCCGACTTGAACAGCGGGGCGATACTGTTTTCGACATCCCCATCGACGCGCCTTGGAAGAGAGCCGAAGATGTAGAAGACAGCGACCTCGAGAGCCTGGTCGCCAACATCCTCGACAACGAAGAGATGGATGGGCGCGAGGCGCTTTTGACCTTTGGCCAGTTGCCTTTTGAGCAGCGGGCCCAGATTACCCTTGATCAAGCGGGCTACAACAAGTTAGCGAGCGACCAAAAATCGGTGATTCGCGAAGATCTCACCAATTGGAGCCCTTGGTCTCCACCCTATTCGCCCGAGGGTATTGTCGCCCCAGACCAACTCCAGGTGCAAGGGGCGGGGACGCTGATCGTATCGCCTAGTCCGCGGCGCTATTTTCAAGTTATGATCGAATTCTTCAACGCCGATGTCGATGCGGCTTCTGGCATCGGCGGGGTAGCTTGGGATGTTTTCCGGCCCGTCTTCGCCGATTCCCTCATCGCCGAGATTCTCCCCCGCACCGCCATTTTAGGCCAAGCCACCCGCTTCACGTATGGCGTCCTAGTCAAATCCTCCCCCCAGAATGCGGGCTTTGACCGCTTTGAAATCAGTACACCGCTGCGCACTGAGTCGATTGGCCTAGTGGAGATACGCCGACCCGACGGCACGGCAGCAACGGCGGATTTTTCCGGCTTGTCCCTCGCGACGCTCCCGGTCGAACAGGATGGCTTTAGCGTGGTAGCTGTGCGCGACGACGCCTTGGTCATGGCCTTCCCGCGAATTGAGGAGGATGGGGTACTCTTGAGCTTAGAATTTGAGAATACGGTCCTGCGCTTGGGAACTCGCTTTGCAGGCCGGGCACTCAACGCCGACAACGAGGTACTGGGGCAAGTGGTATTGGCCGGTAATGCCGCGGATTTGAGCCGGGAAGGCATGGATGATCCAGACCGCAAAGCCGTGGGCACCCTCGATCCAGAAAACCTCTTTGTCAACGTGCCGATCACCGACGAACTGCTAGTGAATGTGGCGGCCATCCCCAGCGTTTTTACCCCCAATGGCGACGGGGTCAACGAGTGGGCAGCCATTACCTATGACATCACCAACATAGCCCGCCCGACCCGGGTGCGGCTTGGGATCTACGACTTGAGTGGCCGGTTGATCCGCAACCTCTACGAAGGCTTGGATATGAGCGGTCGATTTCCCCGTTTTTGGGACGGACGCGACGATGAGGACAATGCGGTCCCCCCAGGACACTACATATTTTCTGTTGCCTTGGATGCGGGGACCGGAGAAGAGAAGCAGGTGGGGGTTGTTGGGGTAGCGTATTGATACCGAGCGAGGGGAAACCCCTCGCGATGGATTTTTACCATGCAGAATTGGGAGGGTGTGGCATTGAATGTCCGCGGAGCGATTTTAACGATTGGGCTGGCACTGTTAGTCGCGTTCCAAACCGTGCTCCACGCCCAAAACTACGGCACTCGCCTAGGGATTCAGCGCGGCGGCGAAGTCAGTTTTGAGCCTCGGGGACCAGGCGTGCTCTTTGGAGCCCTCGATCCCGCCGTACAGAAGTGGTACGTTCCCCAAGAACTCTACTACGAGTTCAGGTGGCGCCAATGGGAGTACTCCAACTACGCCCGCGACCAGTACCAGCGCTATATCAACACCAACTTAGAGGGCGACTACTTCTACGACTTTTTTGGCAACTATATCAACCGCGGCTGGCTGGTGTACGACTGGCGCCAAGACCAGCCCCAAGAGCTGGGCAGCGGTATCTTCAAGGGCCGCCAATTCGAGCAGTTCTTCAGTTCGGTGACCGTGAGCGGCGACTCCAAGGGCCAGTATTCCTACGCCATTACCGTGGGCAACGCGATCCGCACCACCCTTACGCCGATGACCTTTTCCAAGCCGAATTTCAACGGAGTCCAGATCGACTTTGCCTCGGACAAATACGCCGCTACTGTGCTAGCCTCGCGGATCAATGATCCGGCGGTGGGCGTGACTATCAATCCTAGACGGCAATCTAATTCGACCTCCTTGTTCGGCGGGCGGGCGCTCGCTCAGGTGGGCGACTTTATTACGGTGGGCGGGACCCTGGTCAACGCCCACAACGCCAATACCACCTTGGATATGTTCGAAGGCAATCTCCTCGCGGGGAACCTCACCTCGGGCCAGACCAGTACGCCGGTTACGGCCATAGCTATCGTCCTCAGCGACGACAGCCCCGAGGACGAGGAGGGCGGTGCGGCTCTTTTCAGCCACGATATACGCATCAAAAGCCGCGATTTTGAGACTGGGCTAGAGACCGTCTTGACTTTGGACGAGGTGGTGCGCGAGGGGGCGGAGTGGCCGACCGTATTCGGCGGCTTTCCGCGCACTGGCTTTGTGGCCGCCGACGGCACCGAGCGAATCATCCTCAATTACGACTTTACGGACCCGGCGTATGTGGGGCCGGATCTAACTTCTATAGTCGAGGTGGAGTTCGACTATGTGCTAGCCAATGACTTCAAGGTCGAAATGTGGTCCAATCTACAGACTGGTTCGCGCCCGGTGCCGCCGCCACCGCTGACCAACCAGGTCATTGAAGAAGCCGAGCCGGTGCTCATCGACATAAGGCGGGCCTCTGGCAATATAAAAGACATATCCAACGCTCAGCGGGTTCTTTTTAATTACGGCTTGCCCTCGGCCAACATGGTCGCCGGATTCACTATCGAAGGCAAGAACGTGTGGGGCTTTGATTTCTACGGCGAATGGAACAACAACCTGCGCTATTTCCAGTACCCTAATGCCGCCCTGTTCAACGCCAACGAAGGGCACGAGGTCTCTACGGAGAGCGGTCAGGCCACCATCTTCAATCTGTCCAAAGAAGCCTATCCGTTTTTTACTTATGGCGAAGCCTATTCTGTGGATGCCGACTATTCGACCTCGGCTTTTGTCTCCCTGCCCGGAGGGGATGTATACTATGACGATCCCATCCGCTCGATTTACGAATTTGTCGCCGACAACGACGACCAAGACCGTCGGCCCGACTGGGCCCGGGTAGGGTCTCAGGCCAATGACCGGGAGGTGTTCCCCGGCTGGGATGAGAACCTCGACTTCATTTCAGACTTCAACCAGAACGACAACCGCTCGGTACCCAACTCCATTCCCGACTACGAAGAGCCGTTTTTGCGCTATCACGTCGATCGGCCCGAACTGCTCTTTGGCATTGATCTCAACAATAACGGCTGGATCGACCGCTTTGAGGATGACGAGTTAGCCGACTATCCCTACAAGCCCGACCGGCGCGGGTACAACGTCTTTTTTGGCGTTCACCTCTTACCCGAGGCGCGCTTGCTGGCAGGGCGGCTCGACGAGCGCATGCTCTCGGATGATCGGGACAACCAAACTTCGTATGCCATGTTCACCCTCGACAAGGACTACCCTGGTTTGGGACGGGTGCGGGTCTTCGATATGCTCAAGCGGGTCGCGGACACCATTCCCGATGACCGGCGGGCACCGCTACCCTTCCTCGACGCGCCCACGCCGCCGCTGGTGGCGGATATGCTGTTATTTCCCGATACCTGGATCAACACCGCGTGGCTAGGGGTGGACTACACCGCTATTGCCAATTTCGAGATCGTCAACAAACTCAAATACGAGCGCTACGACCAAGCCCAAGACGAGGCCCGCGACATCAACGGCCGGATATTGGCTGGTTCGCCCTCCTTCTTGGGCCTGATCAACAAATTCGAGTACAAGCTGCACCTAGGCCGTTTCCTCCTACAACCTAGGCTCAAAAGTGAGTACTTCCGTCAAGACGCCTTTGTGCAGACGGAAGAAGACCTAAAGCAATGGACTGGGATTGCCTCGCTTTTGGCCCAAGTGCCCCTACTCAACAGCAGCGTAGTCGACTTCGGGGTGGAGTTGGCCCAGTTCAACGAACTGGTACAGCAGGAGGAGGACATGGTTGAGCAGGGTATCGCCGAAGAGACCGGCGATCTGCGCTCTGCGGTTTTTGCGGTGCAGCTAACCAATAACTCAAACTATTTGGGCTACAAACTGACGATGCAACTTGGCCTACGTATCGGCCGCACCTTCACCGAGTTGGTACAGGAGGTCGAACCCCGGGTCTTTGGCAAGCTCACCAAAGGCCGGACCGAGACCACTAGCTTCATCACCATCTACGCCGGATTGTAAAAATGAGGGCGCGTTACATCATATTGGCTGTCCTAGCCGGGTTGGGTCTGCGGGGAGGAGCCGCTGCTCAAATCGACTATGGGGGTCGCCTAGGAGATCGGGTGGGAGACCGCGTCATTTACCACGTGCCCGGCGTGACTACTTATATGGAGGCGCTGGACCCGACCGTGCAGCGCTGGTACATACCGGCCCCTCTGTTTGGCGAATTTGGCCGCAATCAGTGGGAGTACACCAACTACGCCCGCCAAGCCCACAAGCGCTATATCAATCCCTCGTCAGAAGGGGACCTCTTCTACGATCCGTTCGGTCGTCTCATTACGCGGGGTTGGCTGGTGTACGACTGGCGCCAGACAAAACCACTGATCGCCGAAAGTTCCTCCGTCAGAAAAGGTGGCCAGTACAACAACTGGTTTAGCCGCTTGGTCGTATCCGGGGACTCCAAGGGCCAGTACCGCTATTCGGTTATGGTCGGCGACGAGATATGGACTACCCTAACGCCGATGACTTTCCGCAAGGCGGGGTTTAACGGGGTAGTAGCTGACTTTGCCGCCGATCGCTTTCGCGCCACGGGACTTTTTTCGCGGATTTCGTTCCCGCTCCTTTCGGGAGGCACTGCACGCTTCCAGTACGCTACCAACCTCACCGCGGGTCGGATCGAAGCCGATTTGAGCGATTCTTTTACGTTGGGGATGAACTTCGTCAACAGCCACAACAACACAGGTAGCAACGAGAGCTTCCAAGGGAATGTGTTCAAGGGTGCCTTGACGGCGGGGCAACTAGCCCAGCGGGTTGACCAGCTTTTGGTGCGGCTCTCGGACGATTCGCCGGAAGACGGCGAGGGCGGTGCCGTCTTGGTTAGCGAGGAGATAGAGATCCGTACCACCCTAAGCCGTCAGGAGATGATTCAAGATCAGCTAGTCCACGTGGAGCGGGATACCGTCATCCTCAGCAGCAGTATCGGCTTTAGGCCGATCATTGAAGGGGGAAGGCGAGACCGGGGGTTTCTAACAGCCGATGGCGCGGACCAGATCATTTTGCAATATCACTTGGCTCCTAGGGAGACGACGGAGGAAGAGGGAACCTTGCGTGCGCTCTTCCAGCAACACCTAGATCTCACCCTATCTGAGGCCGAAGCCGCGATTAGCGCCATTCGAGACGTGCGCTTCCGCCTCGTGCTAGCCAATGACTACCGCGTCGAGGTCAGTTCCAATAGGCAGACAGACGAGTTTAACGTGCCTCAATTTTTACCCGTGGCGCGAGCCGAAGGCAATATCAAAAACCAACTGAACCAGCGCGAGGTCGTCTTCGACTATGGGCTGCCTACGGCCAATCAGATCGTCGGTCTGACGGCCGAGGTACGGGATTTTTACGGCTTCGATTTTTACGGGGAAATAAACCTCAATACCCAGTACCGAAAGTACCCCAGCATAGGGCGCGATTCCCACCGTGCGATCAACGGCATCGCGAGGGATCGCCATGAAGTAGGCTGGTTGGTCAATTTGGCCTTCCAAGAGGGGCCTTGGAGCTTTATGGGTGAGGGGTTTGGTATGGAAGATGGATACCGCACCAGCGTCCTGACCGTAAATCGAGATGGGGTGTCAGACTATGCCCCCGAGGCCGTCAACCTGCACTACGAGTTTGTCGATGACAACGACGACAACGACCGACAGCCCGACTGGCTGCGGGTGGGCGAAGGCAGCTTTGTCCCCACTGAGCGCCGGAGCGAAATCGAGGTCCGTGGCGTGGCCGATCCGGCGGTTTTCCCCGGTTATGACGAGAATCGCGACTTCATATCGGATTTCAACCAGAATAGCACCGTCGATCGGGTAAATTTTTTCCCCGACTACGACGAGCCTTTTCTGCGCTATGCTGCGGATCGCCCGGAATTTCTCTTCGGCATTGATCTCAACAACAATGGGTGGGTGGAGCGCTTTGAAAACGACCAAGAGCCGGACTATCCCTACAAGCGAGACCACTGGGGTTACAATCTGTTCGGCGGGATTGAGGTGGCACCGGGTATCCAGCTCCGGGTGGGTCAGTTGCGGCAAACCCGCTTGGCGAGCGACCGCCGCAACCTGACTAGCTATGGCATGTTCATCTTAGAGCAGAGTGGGTCGCGGTGGGGCCGTCTGCGGATTTTCGACATGGTTAAGAAAGCTGAAGACGCGATCGCCGATCACTTGGTGCAATGGATCATCCCTAGGAGCACATTCGGCGCGGCGTCCGAGTCGGCTGGCAGCAATGTGCCGGTATTGGATCCTTTGGCTGCGGCGGACACTTGGATCAACACTTTTTACGCCGATTGGGAGTACTCCAGCCCGCGTTTGTGGCGGACCCTGCATCGCTTCAAATGGGAGACTTGGCGGCAGCGCGAATTTTTGCGCGACGCACCGGACGAGATTGGCGATCCCGGAGTGGCCTTTGACCCGCTGGGACCTGAAGGACGCAACGGGCGACGGACCTCGGGCTTTGTCGGGCTGATCAATAAGATAGAATACGTTTTTTATTGGCGGTCGCTGAGCTTCAGGCCCAAACTCAAGAGCGAATTCCTGCGCGAGGTGCCCTTTAGCCGAGCATTCGACACGCGGCGCTCTTGGGACGGCATCTTCTTCTTTGTCGGCAGCGTTCCAGTGTTTGAGACCTCTGAGTTCGAGTTCGGCTTGGAGCAGCGCTCTTTCTTTGACCTCGAAGGAGGAAAAGACGAACTGGCGGCAGGGCTTTTCACCGGAGATTTTCGCGGCTCGGTTTTGGCGCTTCAGCTCACCAATATCAGCCAATATCTAGGCTATGAGCTAACTACTCAAGTGGGCATCCGCCTCGACCGCCGCTCGATAGAGGTAGTTGACCGGAGTCGAGAAATCGAGACCTCGGGCTTGAGTTTTTTGTCGATCATCGCTGGCTTAAAGTGATTTTTGCTTGACCTCAGAGTCTATTTTTATTAATTACAGAAGCGTAGAAACTGACTATCGACTTCCTGTTTCTCACCTTCAAACCCCCACACCTCTAAGAAGGAGGGTTCGCTTTGAAGAAAGTTTTATCCGCTTTATTAACCCCCGTGCTTTTGCTCGGCCTGAGCACCAAGGTCCAAGCCCACGATCCACCCGATTTTATCGGCGCAGTGTGGCAATGGCCTGAGACGCACCTGCCGGTCTTAGATGCCGATCTGAGCGAATGGGATATCATTCCCGAGGAATTTTGGATCACCGAGCAGAGCGTCGTCCAGAGCACGGCACGGCCGTGGATCTATACCGGCGATCTGGATGTGTCCTCGATTTCCTTCCGCTGGATTCCCACTTGGAACGAGGAAACCAACCGCATCTATTGGGCCTACGAGCGCTTCGATGACAAGTACCAGTTGGGCAACGAGTCGATCGAAACGACTGTGGACGCCGATCACTCGGGCGGCTCCTTCTGGGATCTGGAAGGCCAGACCGACGAGGAGAAGGCACGCCAGCGCGGTCGTCATGCTCAAATCAGCCACTATTGGTTCGACAATGGCCAAGCCCGCGAGGGAGAGTGGAACTGGTTTTGGATGACCCAGGCTACTTGGTACGACACGCCGCCGTACTCCGACCATTCGTATTGGTTTAGCGGCACGGCTCCCAATTCCTTTGAGGAGATGCGCCAACGGGCCGAATGGTGGAGCGTCTATTGGGACGACTTTAACTGGGAAGATCCCACCGGGAGCGTCCTCCACGACTTCCAGCAGGACGAGATCATCGGCCTTACAGGGCATGTCTTCGATACCGATGCCGAGCTAGCCGACGATTGTAACTGCCATTCGCGCTGGGCCATCAGTCCCAATGTCGAATCCTTCGGCGATGCTGATTTCTTGGCCGACTGGGTGATGCTGGGCGTTGACGAGTCCGCCTTTGAAGGTATCGCGCCCACCGCTGTTGAAGACAACACGTGGGGACAGATCAAGGCTTCATTCGGCAAGTAAGCGGTTTTTGCGCCGCATAAGCGCCTCATAAAGGAGGGGGGGAATTCTATTCCTCCCCTCCTTTTATTTATTATCTGAATCATCTACCGGTGTAGGAGGTAGATAATGAGAGGGAATTTGTTGCGACTTTTGTCGGCTGCTCTAGTAGGGAGCTTTTGCTATGGGCTGGCTGCGGTCGAGGCGCTCACTGTGTATCGCATCGGCGGGGAGGAGTTGCCGCCACCGGAAGTGGATGGGGACTTTGAATTTATCCAGTTGTCTTGGGCTGATGTGGACGAAAAACAGCTCGGTAGGATAGACCTCTTGGAGGTCGCAACCCATTCTATCGAGCCTCAGCGCCTAGACCCCACCGTCAATCTGACGCCGCTGATTCGGGAACGGGGCGGCGGCATACGCTCGAACAATTCCTACGGTTGGCAATCGGAAGCCCTCTTAGACTTCTTGATGGATGGGGATCTGACTACTGCCTATTTGGGAAGTGGCCGCAGCCAGTCGGCCGACTGCTCGCCGTGCAAGAAGGGCATCTGGTTTGAGTTAAAAGGACTGTTTCCCATCCGGCGCATCAAAATTTCCACCACGGAGCGCTTTGCTCACCAGCGCTTCATCGAGGTGTTCGAGATAGGAACTAACGATGGCGATTCGCGCAAAAAGGGGACTCGAGAAGGGCAATACCATTGGCGCGGGGCCTTTCTCGATTACGATGTCGTGTTCTCGGTCGCCAATAATTTGGAACCTTTTCTCGATTTGGAACTGCCCGATCGACCCATTGCCGAAATTCTTTTTAAGGCACCAGTTGGCAATTGGGAGATCGCCGAATTTGAAATTTTTGGGGACGGCTTTGCCTCGCAGGCCAGCTATGTATCCAATGTCATTGATTTGGGCATGGCTTCTAGCTTGGGCGAATTGATTTGGTCGGGCAGCCGAGATCAGGGCGCAACGGTCAATCTGAGTATGCGCAGCGGCGACGACACGGATCCCAATTTCTACTGGCGCTTTACGTTCAGAGGCGACGAGCGCTCCCGTTTTGCAACCAGCGGCGAACCGCTCACTCTGGACCGCTATAACAGACTGGAGGCAGGCGAGAAAGCCGGGATCAGCCCGGACAACGAAAGTTGGGAGTTCTGGACGCCGCCGCTCGACTTCGACAGGGGGCATTCCGAATTAGTGGGTTCGCGTCCTCGGCGCTACTTGCAGTTCAAGGCGGACTTCCTCTCGGAGCGGGCCCTTGCGGCCGGCCGTATGGAGTACTTGCAGTTTAATGTCTCCCAACCGCCGGTGGCCAGCCAAGTGCTGGCCGAGATCGTGCCGCACCAAGTCGAGGTGGGCGAGGTCGTCCAATTCACCTACAAAATTCTGCCCAACTTAGAGCAGAATGATCTCGGCTTCGACAGCATTGAGATCGACACTCCCATAGAAGTCACGAGCATTGACGCAGTGTACATCGGCGGCGAAGAACAGGATTTTACCATCGCGGAAAGGGACGCGCAGAGCTTTGTGGTACAAGTACCGCGGATTGATCTCAATCGCACGGGAGAGCTAGTTGAGGTCGAATTTCAGGCTGAGGTCTTTCAGGTAGGCACGGTGTTTTCGGGTCGGGTTTTCGATAGCCAGCTCCCCCATGAAGTGCGCCAGCGCATCACTGCGGGGAACGCCGATGATCTGGCCGAGAGCAATACCCTGAGTGTCGGGTTGAGTACGGTGGCCAATCCAGCGGTCAAGGCATTGTGGCTTTCGCCGCCGCTCTTCACCCCCAACGGGGATGGCGTCAACGATGTGCTACAGATTGAATACGATCTGGTAAACCTCAGCGGTGCTGTGCCCGTCGCGATTGATCTCTACGACCTAGCGGGAGTGAAGCGATGCGAGGTGGCCCATAGTACAGCGGCTAGTGGCCGGTTTTCGGCTACTTGGGAGGGCGTGGACGATGCGGGCAACCTGCTACCCCCCGGGCTTTACCTCTTGCGTCTCGAAGTGGACTCGGACAAGGCCAAGGACGTCGAAGTCGCGGTCGTCCGGCTGATTTATTAACCCTACAAACTATGGCTTTAGATTTATGAAGAATGGAATAGTGCGCTCGTACCTGGGCGTTTGCATCCTATGGCTCTCGCTTCCCTGTGCAGCCCAAGACGAGCTAGTACTCGCCCAGATAGCGGACCAACCCATTGCCGTCGGCGAGTTCAGAGCCTATGCCGCGAATGTCCCCAAAGCCTACCAGATGGGTAAGACTGGCGTCGAGGCCGACCGGATTCTGCTCAATGGACTGATCGACAAAAAACTATTGCTGGCCGAAGCAGAACGAGCTGGTATTGGCGACGAACGAGAGTTTAGGCACAAGCTCGAGCAGTTTGCCCAAGAGCAGACCGTCAGGCTCTACAGAAGTATCGAAATTGATCAGCGGATTTCCATTGTCGAAGAGGAACTGATGCAGCATTACCGAGATTCGCACCGGGACCGCGCACTGCGCTATGCGGGTATTTTGGTAGCGACCCGAGACGAGGCCCTTGACCTGCTCGACGAACTAGAGGCTGGCGCTGATTTCAGTCAACTGGCCAGAGAGCACTCGCTTTACGAGGCGACGCGGGACCAGGGCGGGGATATAAAAAAGTACTATACGATTGACGATACGGCTCCACCGCTGCGGAGCATCTTTTCCATGCAGGTCGGCGAGGTTTCCGAGCCGCTGCCGTGGGGCGGCGACCCGCAGCGCTACTTGATCGCCAAGGTTTTAGACGACGCTCCAGTCACCTTTCGGGAGGTAGCCCGATTCGTCAGGGAGGAGGTCTTCGCCCAAAAGCGCCTACAGCGCGCCCAAGTCCTGCGCGATTCGCTCAGCGACAAGTACGCGCCGCAAATTCACTACGACAAGATAGACCACGTGCTGATGCGTCTGGCGCTGTCGCCTGAAGAACGGGTGGCGTCGCCCGAGGAGGGTGAAGAGGTTTTGTGCCGCTACAACGGCGGTGCGATCACCATTGACGATTTTGTTCTGAGCGTACCGGAGAAAGCAGAGGGGTATTCGCGCGATTACGAGCGAGCCTGGATCGTCGATTATCTACAGGATGCGGCCATCCCCAATCGGATGTTTCTAGAAGAAGCCCGTGGCAAGGGGCTGGATAAACATCAGATGATCCTCAAGGTGGTGGCTAATAAGCGCAGCGATATGCTGGTGAGCGCGTTGAGAAAGCGCGAGGTTGATGAGCGGCTGCCACCTATCACCGATGAAGAGGCGCGCGCCTTTTACGATCAAAATCCCGAGAAGTTTCAGGGCTTTGAGAACATTGTCACGATCGAGATTCTGGTGGCCTTTAAGGAGCAGGCCCACAGCCTGAAAGAGGAGTTGGTGGGGGGGGCTGACGCGGTGCAGTTGGCTAGGGACTATACGATTCGCAAGGAGCGGGCGCACCACGAGGGGCAGTTGGTCTTGAGTCCGATTGGGCTGTACCAAGATATCTACAAAATAGCCAAAGATCTGCAGGTGGGGGATGTCGGGGGACCAATAAAGGTGAGAGGAGGGTATTCGGTATTCAAGGTGGTGGAAAAGCAACCGGCCCCCAAGAAGCCCTACCATGTTTTTTCGGAGCGGCGGGCGCGGGCTTATGTGAAAATTGCACGTTCGCAAAAGGCGTACGTGCAGTATATGCGCGGGTTACACAGGAAGTACTCGGTCGAAATTTTCGAGGATAACTTGTTGAAGATTCAAGAGGAGGAAGAAGACGTGCAGGGGGGATGAGTATGGCTAGTTGGAGATGGGGTTTTGGAGCGTCTGTCTTGGGAGCCTCTCTTTGGATCGGCTGTCAGGGGGGGGCTGAAGAGCCGCTGGCGGTTGGCGGGCCTGGGGCGATAGTTATTGAGTCTCAGGGGGAGTTAGAGGCTTGGGCGGGGGCGCAGAAGAAGGCTTTTGTGGTGCAGGGGGATTTTTTGTTAGAGGATGCGTACTTGAGTAGTATGGAGCCGCTGCGCAATCTGGTCGGAATAGAGGGCGATTTAGTAATTCGCAACAATGGGGCACTGACGGACCTGAAAGGGCTGCACAATCTCGGCTATGTAGAGGGGAATTTCCATATTCTCGCCAATGGATTGATTGCACTGCAAGGGCTAGAACAGCTAGAACGCGTGGGGGGGAATTTCGAGATTAGCTGCAATTTTTCACTGCGGGATCTGGATGGGCTCAAAGCGCTCAGGCATGTCGATGGCCATCTCTTCGTCGATGCCACGACCGAGTTGATTAACGTAGATGGTCTGAGCGGGCTGACTCACGTGGGGAGTAGCATCAAAATCAGGGATAACAAGGCCCTGCGAGATCTAAAGGGGTTGGGTAGCCTCTCAGTGGTAGAAGGGGATTTGCTGCTCATATTCAATGGTGCGCTCAAAGACCTGCGGGGTTTGGATGAGATTGCGACTATTAAGGGCGGATTGGCCATTGATGGGCATCCTGCCCTCGAGAGCTTGGAGGGATTGAACGCTCTGGCGGAGGTCGGCGGCGCTTTGAGCATAAACCGCAACCAAGTCCTGCAAAATCTGGATGGATTGGATAATCTCAGGCAAGTGGGTAAAAGCCTCTACATTGGCGGCAATGTCCTGCTGAGCAACCTGGATGGGCTGGCCAAGTTGGGCCGAATTGGCACCGGGGAGCGGGACTTGATGATTGTGGAACTGAACCCCTCCTTGCCCATGAGCGCTGGTTATGAACTAGCCGAGCGACTCGGCTTGGCCGAGCATCAGTTCATCGTCTTCGACAATTTGTCGGCTAGTGCGCCGTAAAGTCGCACCGCTAAATTCCGCCGCATTCCATACATGGTTGTCCTCTTGCGCCGGCTTCATCCCGGCAGATCAATCCTGTGCTCTCTGCTCGTCGTCGCAATCTGCTATTTCGCCGCCCTCTGCGTCCTCGAAAAACGCGGCTTTTGGATTACCGATAACGCCAACAAATTTCTCCAAGTCCAAGCCTTAGCTAGCAGTCGCTACACAGACTTTTCTATCTCTTGGCCGGGGCAGATCGTCGATCCGGATTTCATCTACAATCCCCTGCCCTACTATTTCACGCGCGTCGAGTCCGGCAAACTCTATTCCGTCTTCTCACCGGTCTTTGCCCTTATCTCCGCCCTTTTCTTTAACTATTTAGGTCATTGGGGTCTTTATCTGTTACCGGCGCTCTCCTCGCTGGCCATGTTGGCCGGCTTGGCCCAACTGGCGCGTTTGGTCTCTCCGCGAATTGCAGTCGGGCATGTCGCCGTTCTCACCGCCGGACTCTGTACGCCGGTGTTCTTCTACAGTCTCGTCTTCTGGGAACACACCCCGGCAATTTGCTTGGGAATTTGGAGTGTGCGCTACTTGTTGCAGTTCCTCGCCGACTCCGCTCCCAAGCACCTATGCTTGGGCATGGCCGCTGCCGGACTGTCGGTCTATTTCAGAGACGAGTTCTATTTGCTTTGCCTAATCTTGGCCCTATGTACCGCCTTTTATGCCAGCTCAGGCAGATTAAAAATCCTCGTCTCATCGGCCCTGATTCTCTTGGTTTCCCTCCTACCGCTCTGGTTTTTCCAATGGCTGGCCATCGGCCATCCCTTCGGTTACCATTTGAATACGCACCTAGCCACTGCCGCCGACTGGGTCCACCATCTCGCGGCGCGGCCGCGGGTGTTTTACAACCTCTTCATAGCGTCCAATCCGATCCCCTCGCTATCTCTCGTCCTCGCCCTGCCGTTCGTCATTGCCTTTGTACTCAGCCCGCGCTTGGCTCCCCCGGCTTTGCAAAAGGCCGTGCCCGCGTACAGCGTGGTAGCCCTGATAAGCGCCGGTTTATCTCTTGGGGGCTATTTCTTTTCTGCAAGTCCCATCGACTACATGCTCAAATCGTCCAACGCTTTTTTTAGTTCAGCTCCCTTTGTAGCCCTGGCCTTCTTGCGTTCAGCCGATTCCGACGCGCCTTCTTTTGGACGCTGGATTTGGTTGGTTGCCTTGAGCTTTGCCGCGCTCTACGCCTTGGCCGCGCCCAAGGTGGGTTCCATGGGCATCCACTGGGGCAACCGCTACTTTCTGATTCTCTACCCGCTCTTCGCGGTCTTAGCGGCTGGAAACGCGATTGACTGGCTGGAACGCCAGCGGTCCTGCTTCAACGTCGGCGTCCTTGCTGTGGGTGCTGTTCTAGCGCTTAGCTTTGCCGCCCAAGTGTACGGAGTTTCGATTCTCGTGGAGAAGAAAGCCTTCTCCCATCGCCTCAATAGCGAGATGCGTCAGCGCAGCGAAGAGGTCGTCATTACCAACCAGCGCTGGGTTCCCCACGCCCTCTGCAGCGAATTTTACCAAAGGCCCTTCTTTTACGTTGCCACCCCCAGACACTATGAGCGCCTGTTGCAACGTCTTTCAGACCGGGGGTACAAGTCCTATATTTTTCTCACTCAGTACCGGGGTGGTGCCCTACAACCCACCGTCGAAGTGGACGATGGGTCCTTGAACTACTTCGATCTCCAGTTTTTTGCTGAAAAAATTTCCGCTCCCTAAAGTATGACGCTCACACTGTCCTCGTCTTTGGTTTCGCAGCAAAAGCAATGCACGTGCTAGTAAGCGGGGTCTTTATCCTCCTGTGTACGGCCCTTCTAGCAGCCCAACCCCTGCCTACTCAGTTCACCGACCAAGCCGCCGCACTCGGCATCACGGCACGGAACGTCTCGGGCAGCACCCAAGAATACATCGTTGAAACCGCTGTGGGGGGCACGGCCTTTTTCGACTATGACAGCGACGGCGACGTCGATTTGTACGTGGCCAACGGCTCCCGCTTTGAAGGCTTTCCGCCGGGCCAAGAGCCGACCAACCACCTCTATCGCAACCAAGGGGATCGCTTTGTCGATATCACTACTGCCGCTGGGGTGGGCGACACGAGTTGGTCCATGGGGTGTGCTGCCGCGGACTACGACAACGATGGCGACTTGGACCTGTATGTGACCAACTTCGGCCGCAATACCTTCTACCAGAATCAGGGCGATGGCACGTTTGAGGATGTTACTGAAAAAGCGGGCGGCGGAGACGAAAGATGGGGTGTTGGCTGTGCTTTCGGCGATGCCGATTTAGACGGCTATGTCGATCTGTACGTGGCCAATTATATCGACTTTTCGCGGGACTATACTTCTACCGTCCCCTGCGTATGGAAGAACGTCGATATTTTTTGCGGTCCGCGCGGCTTGCTACCCGCTGAAGATGTATTTTACCGCAATAATGGTGACGGCACCTTGGCCGATCGCAGCGAGGAAGCTGGTATTGCTAACGCAAAGTATTATGGGTACGGCGTCGTCTTCGGCGATTTCGATCGCAATGGCTGGCCCGATATTTTCGTCGCTAACGACTCGGCTCCTAACAATCTGTACCAGAACCAAGGCGACGGCACCTTTGTCGATGGGGGTCTCAGTGCGGGCGTGGCCTATAGCGGCGACGGCACCGAACAGGGGTGCATGGGCGCGGCGGTCGGCGATTACGACAACGACGGCTACTTCGATATCTTTGTCACCAATTTTGAAGGCGAGTACAATACCCTGTACAAAAATCAGCGCGGTGGATTTTTCCTCGACGTATCCTTCGTATCCCGCGTTGCGGCGCGGGGCATTCCCGAGGTGGGGTGGGGTGCAGGGTTCTTCGACTTTGACAACGACGGCGATCAAGACCTCTTTGCGGCCAATGGCCACACCTATCCCCAAGCCGACTTGCCCCATACCAACAGCAGCTATGCCGAGCCCAACTTCCTCTATCAAAACTTGGGCGACGGCACCTTTGCCGAAGTTGCCGAACGCGCCGGGCCGGGCTTTGCCTTAGTCGAGGTGAGTCGAGGTGCCAGCTTTGCCGACTACGACCGCGACGGCGATATTGATATCTTCATCTTAAACCTCAATAGCACTCCCAATCTCCTGCGCAACGAGGGCGGCAACGAGGGCAACTACTTGCAAATCGCCACTGTAGGCACCCGCAGCAACCGCGACGGAATCGGCACCCGCATCGAAATAAGCGCCCAGGGTAAACGCCAGACCGCCGAGGTGCGCAGTGGCACCAGCTTTCTCTCCCACAGCGATCTCAAGGTACACTTCGGCTTGGGCTCTGCCTCTATCGTCGAAAGCGTCGTCCTCCACTGGCCCAGTGGCACAGTCCAGACGCTGCGCGATGTGGCAGTCAATCAGGTGCTGACCGTGCGCGAGCCGGCTGATTAGGAATTGGGAATTGGGAATTGGGAATTGGGAATTGTAGGAGCTGGCCGAATGAGCTACCATCGCGTCACCACGGCATCCAACCCTGCAATCAAATCTACCGCCATCCACAAACCCGCACTGCTGACTTGGCCCAACACCATGCCGAGAAAAAAGGGCCGCAGCCGGCGAAAGAGTTTAACGCCGCCGTACTTCAAGACGATCCATTTCGCCAACCAGCCCAGCGCCATACTCGACCAAGCGAAAAACATTACATAGGTGCCCCCCACCGGCAGGCCGATCGGGTGGATGGGCCACCACAAGAAGCGGTGGCGTAGGTACAACAACAGAAACATCAGCCCGGCTCCCAAGCCAGTGAATGCGCCACGCGGACCCCAGAAATTCCACGCGGCCACCGGATTGAGTTGATTCGTCGCCAGATCGTTAAACGTCCAGCGGCCCATGATGCTGTAAAACCAGTAGTGGAGATTGACCCCGCCGTAGGTGTAGGCGATGGAAAGTACCGTCCAAGCCGAGGCGACCAAGCTCACGGTGATGGCTATGAGCAAAGCCCAAAAGAGCGGCGGTCGGCGCGTCCCTACTACCTCGGCCAGCCGGGTGCTGTTGGAAGCCGCGGCCATAACGGTCGTGCGGATATCTCCGGCCCAGCCATTGGCAAACCCGAGTACCATCAACCCGCGCGGCCCAATGGGTGCCGTGCCCAGCGCATTGATCACAAAGGCTGATGGCGTCATCTGCGTCCGGCCATAGCCCATGCCTCCTTCGGCGACGATCCGCGTCAAACCGACGAATACCACAAAGGCGATAACGAGCAACAGCAGCGCCGCCCCTAGGGGCAATCCCGCGCTTTTTAACCATATAACCGCGTAGAGGAAGGCCCCGATCAGGATCCACACGGCCTTGCGGTAGGAGAGCATCTGTCCTGTGTCCTCTACCGATTCCTTCTTTTTCCACGCTCCGACGACCACTTCTTTGAGGTGCCGACGAGCGGTCCACAAGCTGGCCGCCACGAGGGCAATCAACGCCCCAATAGCCTGCTGAGCGGTGGCGATAGACCCTTCGGTGTGCATCAGCCGGATCTCTGGAATACTGAATCCGAGGGTGTTGAAAAGGCCCAACTGGAAGAAGTTGAGCAAGTAGAAAAACCACAGACTAAAGGAGACCTCCAGACTCAGGAAGTACGTCAGGCCGAGGACGATAAACCACAAGTTGAACAAGACGCCCCGCATGTCGTGGAAGACGGCCAATTGGGTTGACAACTGGATGGGGGGAATAAAGGGGTAGTACTTGTGCAGGGCATTGATTCCCAATAGGACGAAGGGAATGGCAAATCCCAACCACATCAGCGGCTCTTTCAGAAAGGGGTTGACCGCTGAGGATCTGTCGTCCTCGTGGATCATGTACAGCGGCAACTGGACCAGCGGAAAAATCAAGCGCTCGTTGCGGGCCCATTGTTCGTGGAGCAGGGCCGACAGGGCGATCATCATCAAATAGAGCGCGCCCAAAAAAGAAGCCCACGCCAACAGGGGCACCAACCATGCTTCCCAAGGAATGGCCACCTCTTGAGGCAACCCTTCGTAGAAGTACTTGACCGCCATCGGGTCTTGCGGTGCCAGCCACGGCTGGATATGGGGGTGGAGCAGTTCGGCCCAGTTGTTTTCGGGCGTGGCATAGTAATAGACTCCGGCCAAAAAGGGGACCAATTGCGCCGTGACCCCGGTGGAGGGAATCGCCGAAGCTGTGACCATCATGGCGTAGATCACCACTAGTTCCCGAGCCGACAAGCTCCATTTACGCCCGATCCATTTGAGCGGAATGTTGACTAACAGGAGGAGGAAGAGGAGGAAAATCGCGCTCAGGGCGATGAAATCGCCGGTCCAATCGAGGGTTCCCATGACCAGAAGGCCATAGGGAAAAACCGTGTTGATCACCACGGCCATCAACGCGCCGACGAGCAGGGCACGGTATGGCACCCATCTTTTATCGCTGGCGGCCATAATTAATTAGGAACTGATGTTACGTACAGGCTTCTTGGGTAGGAGATGCTTCGCTTCGCTCAGCATGACAAGTGACAAGGGCTAGCGCGTTTCTTCCTTGTCATGCTGAGCGGAGCGAAGCGGAGTCGAAGCATCCCATACCTAAATTGCGCGTAACGTTAGTTAGGAATTAGGAATTTAAGAATTTTTAATTTTTAATTCTCAACAGTTGCTCGGCCAGCAGTTCGAGGAAATAGGCCGACGGTCTATCTGCGGGATTCACTTGGAGCGCGCGCTGGTAGGCCCTTGCCGCGGCTCGGTCGCGGTTTTGCAGCCGCATGATATCCCCTTCTAGCGCGTGCTCGCCAGCCCTGAAATAGACCCCCATTTTTTCTTGTACTGTAGTGGAGGGTGCCGTCAACAGCGACAGGGCCGAGGTGCGGTGCGGTGCCAAATGTTCCAACACTTCCCACGAGCCGCTGCTGTAGCCCTTTGGGCTAACAAAGCTGATGTGGGGATGGTCGTCGGTGTTGAGCGGGCCTTCCCCCACATAGCGCCGCAGGGCGACCTCGTCCATCACTAGGCTGTTCAAGAGCGCAAATGCGTTTCCCAGATCAATGCCCTCCAGACTGCGATGTACTCGCGGCGGTGCCATCTTCTCGTTGAGCCGCTCCCAATCAATCGCCTGCGGCTGCATGGTCCCCACCATGATCGAGTAGTTGTTCGAGCGCCACAAGGTGGCGTGGGGAAAGACGTGCTGAAAGGTTCGCACGATGGTCTGGTAGTCGTCTGGCGGCAGGCCGTGAAAGGGCAGCCACTGAGCCATGATCCCGTCGGTGCTCAGGTGTGCCCGGCACAACTCGTAAAATTCCTTTGTGTAGAGCACCCAGCTATCGGCGCTCGTTGGATGGGTGGCGTCCCCGGTGATGATTTGGTAGGTGTCGCGGCTGGAGAGGAGAAAATTGCGGCCGTCGTCGATAACTAATTCGATATTCCACGCAGTCGGATTCTCAAGCACGTGGTGATTGAATTCGCCGAAGTGTGCCCGGGCCGCGTCTATTACCTCCGGCACCAATTCGACGCAAGTGATGCGGCGCGGCTCGTATTGGGCTGCGCCACCCAAGGCGATCCCGCCGCCCAAGGAGACCACCAACACCTCTTGCGGGTCGGGATGCAGGAGCAGGGGCAAATGGCCCAGGAGGCGGAAAATTTGCAGCGAGCTGTAGTCGGTGGGAACTTGCCCGCCTCCATTGAGCGCCATTTTGCGGAAACCATCGGTTTGTTGTTCGACAGTGATGACGCCTTCGGCCCCCTCTTGGTAAAACACCAGTTCCCGGTTGACGGCCGTCGGCTCCGCAATGCGCCGCAGCACATCCGAGGGTACTAGGACTAGCAGGAGGGCCAAACCCGCCGTCCCGCCCCAGACCAGCCGTTTGCGTTGCTGGCTAATCAAAGCGATGGTCAGGCCAACCAAGCCATTCAACGCGGCCAGCACCTTGACGCTCCACTCAGTTCCCAGTAGCGGAATTAGCACAAACCCCGTCACAAAGGCTCCCCCAACCGCGCCTAAGCTGTTGACAGCGCCTATATCCCCGATGCCGCGTCCCAGACGCGCCAGTTGTCGCGTGTAGATTTGGCCGACCAGCGGAAAGATAACCCCCATCGCCACGGTCGGCAGCAACATGATGGCGACGGCCGTAAAAAACACGCCGGTCCGCGACATCCACCACGAGTCCGCCTGCTGGATCGGCTCCACGAGGACGGATAAATGGGCAAAGGCCAACACGGACAGGGCACCACACGCGCCGATCAAAAACTGAATCCCGACAAAAATCGAGAGCAAATCTGCCCGTCGCGTGAGCAGCCGACTGCCCAGCCATCCTCCCAAGGCCAGTCCACTCAAAAAGGCTACCAAGACAATGCTGAACTCGTAGTGTGAATTGAAGGAGAAACTCACCATCAACAGCCGCATCCACGCCACTTCGTAGCCTAGGGCGGCAAAACCGGAGATAGCAAAGCCGGCCAGCACGCCCCACAGAACGCGGTCAGCATGCGAGGTCTCTTTTGCTGCCTCTTCTCCGACCTCGACAGATCGTTGCCCTCCCCACAGCCAAGCCGCGCCCGCCACTAAGAAATTCACCACGGCGATGGCTTGCGTCGTCCCCTGCAAACCCAGCCCTTCCATCAGTCCGAAAGTCGCCGCCAACACCCCAACGACTGCACCCAGCGTGTTGACCGCATAGAGCTGGCCAACCCGACCGCCTAACCTGCCCAGCCGCCGCACCGCAAATTTGGCCACGACCGGTAGGGTTCCGCCCATCAGTGCCGTGGGGATCAGGAGCAAAGCGAAGCAAAGGGCGAAGCGGGCTAGGGAAAAGAGGTAGAAGTTCCCCTGCAATCCCACTAGAGCACCGTAGGCATTGCCCAAATTCGCACTAAGAGTGGGGAAGAAGAGAGCAAAAAGACCGATGCCAACTTCTAGCGCGGCAAAAATCCGCAGGGGGTGTTTGCAGCGATCGATGTACCGCCCCAAAACCCAGCTCCCCAAGGCTAGGCCAGCCATGAAGGCGCTGAGCACGGTGCTAGTAGCTAGCAGGGTGGTGCCGAAGACCACGGTCAGCATCCGCGCCCACACGACCTGATAGACTAAGCTGCTGACTCCCGAAAAAAAGAATAGGACCAAGAGCGCCCTTTGTTCAGACTGCTCTAGGTCCCGATCGCGTTCTTCCACACTGAATGCTCTTTTTTAAGAACTGACGTTACGCACGGGCTATTCCAGTATGAGATGCTTCGCTTCGCTCAGCATGACAAGTGCTGGCGCACTACTTCTCAATGTCATGCTGAGCGGAGCGAAGCGGAGTCGAAGCATCTCATACCCGAACCTGTGCGTAACATCAGTTAAGAACTAATGTTACGCAGGCTTTGTCATTCCCACGCCAGCGGGCTTCACCACGCCTTTAGGCGCGACATCCAGTAGGGGCGATTCGCGAACCGCCCCTACTGCTAAGGTTCCTCTACGGTGAGTCGCTGGTTCGTTTGGATGGGGCCGTCCAAGGTCTGCTCTTGGCCCGAGGGCCAGCGCACCGTTAGGCGATCCACCGCCGCTGCCTCACCCAAGCCAAAGTAGAGTCCATAAACACTCTGCGACAGATACCCCGACTGCCCATCCTGCACTTGGGTATATACCTGATCGCCGGCTTCCACTGCGACCATTGCGCCCAATCCATCCCGATTCGACGATTTTCCCACTAGGACCACTTCCACATAGCGCACCGTCCGATGCTGACTCAGGTCGCTGAGCAAGACCAGCGGCACCCCATTGAACTCATTGGTCACAATGTCGAGATCGCCATCGCCCTCCACATCGAACAGCGCCGACGAGCGCGTCCCCAAAGCACCGTACACCAGCAAGCCCCCTTCCTGCCCCTCGCAGCGCTTGTGCTTTAAATCCGCCTCGTCGCAGTCGAGGGCAAACCACGGCTGCGCGGTGCGACCGTCGCGTCGCGGCTCCACCCCTAACACAAACTCGCTATCGAGGAAGCCGCGTCCTTGATCGTTGAGCAAGACAGTGTTGATCCCATAGCGAAAGGGGTAATTCATGCTCGAAGCCACGAACACATCCTGCCAGCCATCGGCGTTGAGGTCGCCGCTGCTCAACCCCCACGGCCAATAATTTTCAGCACCGATTAGATCGGAGATTTCTTCGAACTGCCCCTCGTCTAGGTGGTGGTAAAAGGCATTGCCGAAGATACTTAATCCTTCGCTGCGCAAAAAATCGTCTGGATATTGGATATACGACTTGAGTTTTTCGTCCCAAGGCCCTGCCGGCTGACTCATATCGGAGTGCATATCGGAGACGAAGAGATCCAATCGGCCGTCGTTGTCGTAGTCGAAGGCCTTGATTCCCATCGAACCCCACGGCGTTTTGGGGAACACTTCGCGGCTCTTTTTAACGAAATGCTGTCCTGCCACATTCTCGTAGTAGGAGTCATGTCCCTGCATATTGAGCACGTAGAGGTCCTGCCAGCCGTCCCCGTTGAAATCTACCGGACTGGCATCGCCCGACCAACTCGAATCCAATAACCCCGCTTCATGCGAGACGTCGGCGAAAACCCGCTGCCCCAGGTTCTTGAACAGTGTACTCTGTTCGGCGCGCTCGGGTTTCAAATGCCCGGAGAAGGCATCTTTAAAACCTCGGTAGTACTGATAGGTCGCCCCTGTCGCCAAACGCGTCGGATCGACCGCCGCCGTCCCCGTTTCATCTTTGGTATAGATTCCCACATTGGTCACAAACAGATCCAGCAATCCATCGTTATCGTAGTCGAAGAATTCGCCGGACGACGAGTGCGCCTGCCAGCCCGTGCCCGAATGCTCGGTTATATCTTTGAAGCGGCCGGTTCCGTCGTTGACCAAAAGCTGGTTGCCCAACCGCACTGCCGTGGCGTACAGATCGACATCGCCGTCGTTGTCAATGTCGCCAAACGACGCGCTCACCCCGATCCTATCGGCCAACTCCAAACTCGGCGTAGTGTGATTTTCAAAGCGTGCCCCGCCGAGATTGCGCCATAGCTGATTGCTTCCCACTTGGGTCGTAAAGTAGAGGTCGTAGCGTCCATCGCCATCCACATCCCCCACCGCTAGTCCATTTCCATGATCGTAGTGGACCGGGATGTGGTCCTTGGCGGAATCCTCTACCACTCTATTGCGAAACTCAATACCGCTAACTTTGAGTTGGTCGGTAAAGGAGAAGTCGCAAAAGACCTCGTAGGCTTGGGCCGCCTCCAATTGGGCTTGCTGGCGGGGCACCAACCACGACGGGTCGATGATTGCGGCGGGCTCGGGAAAGGGCTTGAGAATTTTTGCCGGCTCTGGCGCGTTAGATTCAGCGTAGGCGGTTTTTAAGGGAGCGAACGCAAGAATACACAGGGCAAAGGGGAAAGCTGCTTGACGGTTCGGCATAGTCTATACTTTTCGACGTATTTTGGCGTTTATGAGCGTGATTTTGCGTTAAGATGGGCGTTAAACAAGCAGCATGTCCCCCTTATGTCAAGCGATTGCGCCTTGCCGCCCCGCCCTTGTATTGGATATTATGGACTCTCTCAAAAAGCCAAAGTCCAAAGCTTCGCAAACCATGGTCTTCTACTCATCCGCCCATCGCCTGCTCTTGCTGTTCGCAATGGTCCCTCTACCCGCGATAGCCCAATACGAAGTGACCATAGAAGGCAAAGCCTACCAGCTCACCCTCGCCCGCGACCTCGCCGCAGCAATCCAGGGAGCCGTTGCCGACACCGCACTCGAATACAACCGCCTTGTGGTACAGGGGCCGCTTGAATTGACCGGCGACACCCTGCGCGCGGCGCTCGCCTTTGAGGACGTGCGCTTTACCAATCCCGTAGTTTTAGAACGCGCCGTTTTGCTGCAACCGATACACTTTGTTCGTGCCCACTTCCAACAGGGTATTTCCCTGCTTGAAACCCGCTTCAAAGGTGGATTTTCCTGCCGCGACTGCCGCATCGTAGGCAAGGCTAATTTCAAACGGACTTTGTTTGCCGACAAAGTAGATTTTTCGGCCACCCAGTTTTCCGGCGCGGCCTTTTTTCAGCAGAGCGACTTTAGCGGAGAAACTACCTTTGAGCGCACTCAATTTGAGGACGTAGCCTATTTCGACCAGACTGTGTTCGCCCGCTCCACTTCTTTTCAGGATGCTTCCTTTGCGGATTTGGCCTCCTTCAAAGAAGCAGGGTGGCAAGCGACCGTTTCCTTTGCCGGCGCTCGCTTTGGCGAGGAGGCCCTGTTTGCGCAAAGCCGCTTTGCGGGAGCCGCTGCGTTCACTGCGGCTTACTTCCGCAGCGCAGCCCACTTCGAGAGCGCCGATTTCTCCGCTACGGCTTCCTTCCGTCGAATCGTCTTTGCCGGTCCGGCCCGCTTTGTCGGTGTCCACTTTCGCACGTCGGCGTTCTTTGTTGACAGCCGCTTCAAACAGGAGGTCACCTTTGCCGGCGCGACTTTTACCCAGCCTTTTCGCCCCAGTGCCTACTTTAGTGTTGCTCCTGACTTAGCCGATGTGACCGCTCCTCTGATAGACCTAAAACCCAAGACCGCAGCCCGCCCGGTCCCACCGCCGGACACCGCCGATAGCTGCGGCCCCATTCAATTGGTCGATATAACCCAAGCGGCCGGTATAGACTTTAAGCACTACAACGGCTTTTCGGGCGAGTACTACTACGTCGAAACCTTTGGGTCTGGGGCGGCCTTTCTCGACGTTGATGGCGATGGCTGGCTCGATCTCTATCTGGTCAACGGCGCACCTCTAAGCGGCGAGCACCCCGATCCGATTCCCACCAATCGCCTGTACCACAACACCGGTGCTGGCGGTTTCACTGATGTGACGGCTGCCTCGGGAGCCGGGCACACTGGCTACGGCATGGGCTGTGCGGCTGCTGACTACGATGCGGATGGAGACGTGGATCTCTACGTGACCAACGTTGGTCCCAACCTCCTGTTGCGCAACAAAGGCGACGGGCGCTTTGCTGACGCGACCGCAGCCGTGGGTGGGGGCGATACTCGGTGGGGCACTAGTTGCGGTTTTCTAGACTACGACCTCGACGGTGATTTGGATCTCTACGCGACCAATTACGTGGTCTTTGACCCGCAGAACAATATCGTCTGCGCCGAGGGTGGCATTCGCTCCTATTGCGAGCCGAAGTTCTACGAGCCGGTAGGCGATGTGCTCTACCGCAACGAAGACGGCCAATTCCGCGATGTGACGTTGGAGACGGGAATCCTCCACAAGGGGCGCGGCTTGGGCGTGGCCTTCGCGGATTACGACCTCGACGGCGACACCGATATTTATGTGGCCAACGACGGCACGATGAACTTTCTCTACCAAAACCAAGGGAACCGCTTTGCCGAGGTCGGCCTCTACGCCGGAGGACGCTACAACGAGGATGGCTTGGCCGAAGCTGGCATGGGAGTGGAGTTCGGGGATTGGGATAACGACGGGTTGCAAGATATTTTTGTGACCAACTTCGCCCAAGAGACCAATACCTTGTACGGCAACGATGGGCAGGGGCAATTCTACGACGTCACCCTTCGCGCCGGTTTGGCCGAGTGCAGTTACAAACCGCTGGGCTTTGGCACCAATTTTTTCGACTACGACAACGATGGCGACTTAGATCTCTTTGTCGCCAATGGCCACGTCATGGACAAAATCACCCAAGTACACCCCGACCATGCCTATCCACAACCCAATCAGGTGCTCTGCAACCAGCGGGGGACCCACTTTGTCGATGTCTCTGCTAGGCTCGGCCCGGCGCTCGCGGTGGCCGCGGTAAGCCGCGCGTCGGCCAAGGCCGACTACGACAACGATGGCGACCTAGACCTGCTAGTGACCAATGTTGCCGCCGCCCCCAACCTCCTGCGCAACGACGGGGGCAACCGGCAGCACTGGCTGACGATTCAGTTGGGGAACACCGCGCAGCACGCCCGCGTCGCCGTGACGGCCGGTGGGCAGCGCCAAGTCAAGGAGCATCAGTCGGGCGGGAGTTATCTTGCGAGCAGCGATCCTCGTCTCCACTTTGGCCTAGGAGGGGCCACCGAGGCCACAGTCGAAATCCGCTGGCCCGACGGCGCGTTGCAAAAAATAGAAGCAGTGGCGGCCAATCAAATCCTGCACATAATTCAATCCAAACCCTGATGCCAAGGAGTTGCAGATGAACACCAACTCCCTCGTACCGCGACCGCTGTACAATCTTTGCGCTATTTTTCTAATTCTGGGCACGGCCTGCTCCCAAGACCCCGATGACGACGCCTTAGAAAAGCACCTCCGCCTCACCCGCCAAAATCCCACCGCACCGCCCGCGTACTACAACTTGGCCGTAGCCTATACGCAAGCCGGCCGCTACGACGAAGCCCAGCAAAACTATGCCAAAGCCCTCGACCTCGATCCAAACTACGCCCTCGCCCACGATGGCTTGGGGCTTTTGGCCCAGCGGCGTGGTGCCCTGGACGAAGCCGCGGCCCACTTTCAAAAAGCTATTGAACTCGACTCCACCTTGGCTGCGACGAGCAATAATCTGGGCAATATTCACTACGAGGATGGAGCCTTGGAAAAATCCGTCGCCGCGTATCAAGCGGCCGTGCGCCAAGCCCCAGAGGACATCGCGTTCTACATCAATCTCGCCCGCGCCCTGCGCGATCGGCGGGAACTCGACCAAGCGGTGGACGTCCTGTTGCGGGCCGTTGACCGCGACCCTTTTTCCCGGGAAGTCCACGCGGCCTTGGGTCATCTGTACGCCGAAGATTTGCGCGTTGAAGATGCGGTGGTCGCCTATGGCGAGGCCCTCCGCATTGCGCCCAGTGCCGATATCCACCTCCGCTTGGGGGACGTCTATACTCGCGTTGAAAAGTTGGACGAGGCGGTGCGCGAATACGAAAGTGCCTTGGAGTTGGACCAAGATAATGCCGAAGCTCGTTACAAGTTGGGAGCTATTTACGCTACCCAGCAGCGGATTCCCGAAGCAGTAGCTTTAGCCGAAAAAGCCGTCGCACTAGATTCGACCCAGACGGCGGCCCTGCAGCTTTTGTCGCGGCTGTATGTCAATCAGGGCTTTTACGACAAGGCCGAAAGAGCACTGCTGCAAGCCATTGAAGCTGATCCCAACCTGATGGAAGCCCGCAGCGAACTCGGAGCTCTCTACATCCGCCAAACCCAGTACCAAAAAGCCGAAGCTATCTTAAAAGAAGCCGTAGGAAAGGATCCACAGCACGGCGAATCTTGGCGTCAGTTGGGTCTGCTCTATAGCGATTTGAATCGCCCTGAGGAAGCGGCCAAGATGCTGCGCCGAGTTCTCGCCATTAATCCCTTACATCCGGAAGCCCTTTACAACTTAGCTAACGTTCTTCTCGCTCTTGGCCAAACGACTGAGGCCGAGCGCCTGCAAAACCGCTTTGAACGCCTCGGACGTCTCCACGACCACATCAATCAGCTACAGCAGACGCTCGACGCTACTCCGGCCAACGTCGCAGTTCGTTTGCGCTTGGCGCGTGCTTATCTCGCGCTTCGGCAGTGGGAAAAGGCCGAAGCCCAGTACCGGTCGCTGCTCTCTGTTGCGCCCACCTATTTGGAGGCGCGCCTCCAGTTAAGTGGTCTCTACGCCCAGCATGGCAAGCTCGCTAGGGCACTGCGGGTGTGCCAAGAGGCCCTAGCGCACAGTCCCCCGGACTCGGCCCTCTATAAAATTTACTTTGCGCTCGGTCATCTCTACCACGCACAGGGCCGTATCGAGGAGGCCGAGGCCGCCTTAGAGCGCACGTTGGCGCTAGAGTCTACCCATGCCCAAGCCTATAGCAATCTGGGCAATCTCTACCTAGAAAAAAACGATCTTCAACAGGCGGCGACGGCCTACCAAAAGGCGCTTGAAGTAGCGCCCGACTTTGCCGAGGCCCACTACAACTTGGGCCACCTCTATGCCCAACAGAAGGCCCGTGCTAAGGCCGAGCGCCAGTACCAAGCCGCTCTGCGTGCGGATTCTACCTACGCCAGGGCGCATTATGCACTTGGCGTTCTCTACCAAGAGGCGGCGCAACCCCGCCAAGCCGTCCGCGCGTACAAGCATTTTCTCGCGCAGTGGCGGGGCGATCCCCGTCTAACCCAAGCCGCTCAAGAGGCGTTAGCACGACTGGCAGATTCCCAGTAGAGCAGGTCAAAGAAATGAGGATAAGTAATGAACACAGCATTCGCCGGTATTTTCTTGGTCGCGCTGCTAGCCACCCAGGCGGCAGCGTTCTCGCAAACCGAGTTCCACCTGCAATACGGCAAACACAAGAATCCATTCTCGGCAGCCACACAACAGACCTTTGTCTTTACCGTGCAACAAGCTGCGGGATGGAAATTAGGCGACAGCTTCTTCTTCATCGACTACCTCGATGACGATGCCCGCGACGGCTTCAACGACCGAGATTTCTACGGCGAGTGGTATCCAACCCTGAGTCTCGGCAAGCTGACCAAAAGGGAATTGCGCGTCGGCCCCATTCGAGATTTTGCCCTGATTGCCGGGGTCAACGTCGGCGGCGACGCCGACGTCGTGAAGTACCTGCCCGGTCTGCGGGCCTCTTGGGACCTGCCGGGATTCCTGTTCCTGAATACGGATCTGACGGCCTATATTGACGACAACATCGGCGTCGAAGGTGGCGGTGCCCCCAAAGAGGACAACAGCTTCATACTCGACGTCAATTGGGCCTTGCCCATCAATGTTGGCAGTCTGTCCTTGGCCATTGTCGGCCATGCCGAGTACTTGGGCGGCCGAACCAACGAATTCGGTGAAAACGTCAAGGAGTGGATTCTCGCTCAGCCGCAGTTTACTTGGGATCTGGGCAAAGTGGTCGGAGCGCCCAATCAGCTCATGGTCGGCATTGAGTACCAGTACTGGCTCAATAAGCTCGGAACGGATGAGGATGAGAGTACGGCCCAGTTGTTGGTGGTATGGCGTTTGTGAAGGTGACGGAGGCGTTTGGCGCGAGTATGAGATGGCGCATCCGTTGAGTTCGTCGCATCTGTCTCCGGACGGATCTGCAGTGCAATCTGATTGAAAGGGTTAATTAGGCAATGGCGCAAGTAAACGAATACATCCGCTACGAGCCGGACGAGCGCCCTCCCCACTCCATCGCCGCTGGGGTTGGCTTTCAGGCCGCGGTGGTCATCATCGCGCCGGTGGTGCTCAGCGCGATCATTATTGGCCGGGCGGCCAACCAGCCGGAGAGTTACCTGACTTGGATCGCCTTCGCGGCGCTGCTGATCAGTGGAGTGAGCACGATTCTGCAAGCGGTGCGGGTCGGGCGGATCGGGGCCGGGCACGTGCTCGTCATGGGTACTTCCGGTGCTTTCATCGCGGTTTGCATCACGGCACTAGTGCAGGGCGGACCGTCCCTGATGGCGAGCCTGATCGTGGTCTCGTCGCTGTTTCAGTTTGCCCTAGCCGCGCGGCTTTCGCTATTGCGCCGAATCCTCACACCGGTTGTCTCCGGCACGGTGATCATGCTGATCGCCGTCACGGTCATGCCGATCGTTTTCGGCTTGCTGACGGATGTGCCCGAGGGTACGCCATCGGCTGCTGCTCCGACTGCGGCCGGTGCGACGCTCGTCGTCCTTGTGGTGCTAGCACTGCGCGCCCCAGTAACTTGGCGACTGTGGGCACCGCTCATCGGCATTGTGGTGGGCTGTGTGGTGGCCGCTCCCTTCGGACTGTACGACATTCAGCCCGTAATTGCAGCGCCTTGGATCGGTTTTCCCGATGGCGCGTGGCCGGGATTGGACCTGACGTTCAGTGCGGAATTCTGGGCACTACTGCCGGCGTTTGTGCTCGTTACTCTGGTAGGCGCGATTGAGACCATTGGCGACGGCGTTGCCATCCAACGAGTCTCGCGGCGCGAGCCACGGGCAACCGATTTTCGCTTGGTCCAGGGCGCTCTCAACGCCGATGGGATGGGCAACCTGTTATCCGGGCTGATTGGGACGCCTCCCAACACGACCTACTCAACCAGTATATCGCTCGCCGAACTGACCGGGATCGCCGCGCGCCGCGTCGGGGTGTACGTCGGGGCCATCTTCGCGGTACTGGCCTTATCGCCCAAGGTGACGGCTCTCCTGATCGCCATTCCCAACCCCGTAGGGGCGGCCTATGTAACCCTGCTAATAGGTCTGCTTTTCGTCCAAGGTATGAGGTTGGTCGTTGAGAGCGGCCTCAATCACCGCAAGGCCGCGGTGGTGGGGTTGTCGTTCTGGCTTGGTGTGGGCTTTCAGAATCAGGTGATTTTCGCCGACTTGCTGGGCGGGACGTGGGGCACCTTGCTCGGCAATGGCATGACCGCTGGTTGTATTACGGCGATTGTGTTGACCGCATTCATGGAGCTGACGGCTCCGCGCCGCCGACGCCTAGAGGTCGAGTTAGCCGCTGTCTCGTTGCCCAGGATCGACGAGTTTCTCCGCGCCTTTGCCGCGAAAATCGGCTGGGACGAGCCAGCGACCGAGCGGCTGTGCGCTGCCGGAGAAGAGACTTTGGCGATTCTGACGCAACAAGCTGAGGACGATGCAGCGGCTGACGGACGGCACTTGATCCTCACTGCACGGCCCGCCGAAGGGGCGGTGGAGCTGGAGTTTTTGGCGACTGCTGCGGGAGAAAATCTCGAAGATCGGCTGGCATATCTGAGCGAACAGCCCGAGATAATAGACGAAGGCGAGATTTCGTTCCGTCTGTTGCGGCACTACGCCTCTGCGGTGCGGCACCAGACGGTACAGGTCGAGCGCACGCCTTAGATCGGTTGGGCCTTCCCTTTGTTTATGTACTGATGTTAAGCACAGGCCCTAGGTATGAGATGCTTCGCTTTGCTCAGCATGACAAGTGCTGGCTTACTAGCTTTCCTGTGTCATGCTGAGCCTTTCGGCTTCGCTCAAGATAAACTCCGCGAAGCGGAGTCGAAGCATCGTATTCCTCGATGCCCATGCGTAACATCACTTGTGCAGATGGCGCTCGGCCCGTTTGGGATGTTCGACAGCGAATTTAAAAGCGGGTAACGCTAAAATTTCCAGTTGTTCCCGTCCCTCGGTGATGCGGATGATCGCGTTCGATGGTACCTCATTGAACACCTGCTCCTTGCCACTTTTCGGCCAAAAAACCACTAGTTGCGCCACCCGCTCCGCTGAACCCAACCCCACGTACTGACGCAGCGGATTGCCGCCAAAACTGCCGCCGCTGCCGACCCATCGGTACAGAGATCGCCTTTGGCCTCCTTCCACCACATCGACCCGTAGCTGCGTCCCAATCCCCGACCGATTCGACTCCACCCCTACCACCTCAATCGCTAGCCAGCCGTGACCAAATCCTGGATTTTCATATAGCACATCGGCGAACCCGTCGCCGCGATAGGCCCCGCCCATCTGCTCGAATATATCCACATCGCCATCGTGATCCACATCGGCAAATACGACCCCATGCCCCTTCTGCAGATGCCCCAAGCCGCTGGCAAAAGTCACATCGACAAAGCGCTGACCCGCTTGGTTCCAATACAGCACATTGGGCATCAACTCGGCGTAATCGGTATCGCCGGTGCCCAAGTAGAAATCCAAAAAACCATCGTGGTCTAAATCGCCAAAATTGGCCCCCATAGGTTTGGTCGGCTGCGCGAGGTGGAGGTCTTGGGACACGTCCGCAAAGCCGCCTCGGCCATCGCCGCGATATAGCCGCGCCTTTTCTACGGACACCGAGTGGCCCAAATGCGCGGCGGCGATGTCGGCGATGGTGGCTGAGTATGCGGCGACGAACAGGTCGAGGTGGCCGTCGTTGTCGAAGTCCCAGAACCAGGCTGGGAAGCTGGCCCGAGGGGAGACGACGCCGAGGGTGGGAGCTACATCGGCGAAGGTGCCGTCGCCTTGATTGTGGTAGAGTCGGTTGGGCTGACCGAGGTTGGATACGTAGAGATCGGGCCAGCGGTCCCCGTCGTAGTCGCCCCAGACGACGGCTTTGGCGTGGGCGTATTGGTCAACGCCAGCCGCCGGGGCTACATCGGCGAAGGTGCCGTCGCCTTGATTTTGCAAGAGTTGGCCGGGGGCTACAAAAGTGTCGGTGGTTTCATTGCCGATGTAGAGGTCGAGATCGCCGTCGAGGTCGTAGTCGGCCCAAGCGGCGGTTTGGGTTGGGTAGTGGTCCTGTCCTAAGCCAGCGGCAAAGGTCGCGTCGAAGAAGGTGCCATCGCCTGCATTCCGCAGCAGCGAATTGGGGTGCTGGCCATGCTCGCCGAACCAAGCCCCGCGCAGGACGAGCAGGTCGAGATGGCCGTCGTTGTCGTAGTCGGCTTGCACCAAGTTGAGTCCACCCAACAGCCCGTTGAGGTTGGCCTCGTCGGTGCGGTCTGCAAAGGTGCCGTCCCCCCCATTGCGGAAAAAGCGCAGTTGTCCGGCCAAGTCCGATGTCGAGACAAAGAAATCGAGATACCCGTCGCCGTCGAAGTCGTCGGCCACAGCTCCGCCAGAAAGGCTGAAGGTGTCCAGTCCGAGCGCAGGAGCCACATTGACCCAGTGCGGAAACGCTGCTTGAGATTCAAAGGCTGCGGGAGGAATCCGGTGAGCGGGCGGCACCCCCTCGGGATATTGCCCCAAGGTCATATAGGCGATGTTGAGCAGCCAGCGGGCACTTAGGTGCAAGCGCTCCTCTGCGGCGGTATTATCGAGCACGGCTTGGAAATAGGGGATGGCTTGGCGCGACCCTTCGGGGAGGGTATGGAAGCCGCCGGGGCGAATGGGCAGGATGCAGTGGTCGGCGCTGGGGTTGAGGACGCAGTTTTGGGTTTCCCCCAAGCGCAGCCACGCCAGCCCTAGGCGAAAGTGTATCTCATTTACTACCTGAGCAGGGACCGAGTGTTGGCCCGTGAGCATTTCTTTGGCCGCGGTGAGATGATCTATGGCGCGGCGTTCTCGCCCCAAGAAAAGTTCGGCGATCCCCAAGCGGAAATGGAGACGAATTCGGTCTTGGACGGGGGCTGCATCGGTCAGCGCCTGCAACTGATCTTCTAACTGTCGTAGCTGACCTTCGCCCTGATAGGGATTCTCGTCGAGATTTTGCGCGCGAACCTCCGCCAAAAGGGCCACCATTTTTTGATGGCTTTCCTCTTGCGAGAGCGAGGCAGCGTGGCTAGCCGAAATCGCGAATAGGAAGGGCAGCACATAAGACATGAGTGGCTGCGAGATGCCCACGTTTCGAAGAGGCGCATCCTTGGGTTCTAAGTCCATGCGTCGCTTTCTATGCTGTTTGCCCACAATAGTACGACGAATTGACAATGCCGCCCAATCTGCGTAGGGTTCGGCGCATTCATGCAGAGTGAAATGCGCAAATTCCCCCGCACATCCCACTGCGCCAGTCTGTTGGTGTTGTTGGTCTTCCGGCTCGCCTTTGCCGACGAGATCCGCTTCGACTCGGCGCGCGACTGGGCCACTTGGTCCCTGCCGCATGGCATCGTCACAGCCACGCCCGATGGCCGTCTGCAGCCGGTGGCCGTCCGTCGCAACATAGATGCTGTCGCCAACCTCGCCCTTTTCGACGGTGGCATCCGCGAGGCTGGTTCCAATGCATCTCAAGCTGCCTTGGTCATTGACGGCGACTTGACGACCGGCTGGCACCCGGACCTGCAGGATCCCCCCGACACTTGGTTTATCGATCTAGATCTCGGCCGCGGCGTCTTCGCTACCCGCGTCGTCCTCCACTTTGCCACTGACGCCCCGCCCTTCTCGCTTATTGACCTGCTGTTGTCCACGGGCGAGCCGCAAATCGATCATAGCAACACCTCGTTCAACGATGTACTGGTGTTCCGCACCCGACATCGCTTTAAGGAAAACGACAGCCACCGCGTGGTCTTTGAGTTGGACCAGTCCACCCACACGCCCATCCGCTACGTGCGCGTCGAGAACCTCCTGCCCGTAGAAGGCGCGCGCCTAACCGAAATCAGCATCGAAGAATTCGGCGATAACTTGGCGCTCAACCTGCTAGAGCGCAGCGGTAGCATCCACATCAAAATCGGCGAGGATGCCGACGACGACGTGCCCTTGGGCAATGCCATTCAGCTAGCCGACGGCGACTTCTTTACTCGCTTCCGCTATGGCCGCGCCGTGCGCAGCCCAGAAGATGTCTGGGGCGAGATCACCTTAGATTTGGGGGCGATCTATTGGATTGACTGGATTCGCTTGGTCAGCGGCATCGTACCTCGGCCCACCAACCGGCCTGGAGCCGCGACGGGCAACATCGGCGACCGAACGCTTTCTCTCCGCCGCTTTGATCTCAACCTCTATGAAGTGCTGACCTCGGACGGCTCACTCGCGCCCGACGGCAGCTTTATTTGGGAGCGCAAGTTCCTCGACCGCCGCTCGGGCACCAACTACCGGCAGGGCTTTGCCGATCACGCCTTCCCGCCGACTCCTACCCGCTTCCTGCGCATCAACTGGCTCATCTGGGACGCCAACTGCGGCGGCAACTGCGGCGCGGCTTCGGGGATATTAGAAGAGCTGATGATCTATGGCCGGGGCTTCCCGCGCGAAGTGCAGTTTGGGTCGGGGCTGATTGACTTAGGCGACGACAAGAATGTCACTGCCCTGCGCTGGGATGCGGATGCGCCGCCGGGCACAGCTATTGAGATCCGCTCGCGCTCGGGCAACTCGCTCGATCTCAACGTTGCCTATCACGACAAAAACGGCAAGTCCGTCACCGCTGCCCGCTACCAGAAGCTCATCCCCTCGTTCCGCGGCCGCATCGACACGACCTTCTCCCCGGGTGCAGACTGGAGCCCGTGGAGCAATATTTACAGTGCTTCGGGCGCGGCCTTTCTCTCGCCCTCGCCGCGCCGCTACTTGGAACTAGACTTGCGCCTGACTTCGGACGATCCGCTCGTCGCCGCAGCGCTCGATCATATTACCTTGGAATTCTCGCCCCCGCTGGCCGAAGGTCTATTCGGCGAGATTTTCCCCGCCCAAGTCGAGCCTGGGGTTGAGCACGAGTTTAGCTACTTTCTCCAAGCCCGCTCTGCCCCGCGCGGCTTTGATCGCATCGCCCTCGAAGCCCCCAGCGCGTTGCGCTTTATCGAAGCGCTGGTCGATGGCGAGTCTGCTGCTGTTGCTGTGGACTCGACTGAGGGCCGTCTCGCTCTTGATTTTTCCGCCCCGATCCGCAGCCGCCAACTAGTCGAGTTGCGCTTTGCCACCGCTGTCTTCGTGCAGGCGACTCGCGTTGCCGCCTTCCTCGAAGACGGCGAAGTCCGCCAGCGCGTTGATCCCGGCAACGCCAGCGACCGCGTCGCCAGCGACTCCGACGTCGTCCGCTTCGCCGTTGGTGGCGATTTGCTCAAAAACTTGGTGCTCAATACACCCGTCATCACGCCCAACGGCGACGGCATCAACGACGAACTGCGCCTTTTGGTCCACGTGGTCAATGTCCTCGAACCTCGTCCCTTGTGCCTGCGCCTTGGCGATTTGTCTGGCCGCATCGCCTACGAGCACTGCGGCGAAATCCGCGCTGGAGAGCTCGTGCTGGTTTGGGATGGGAGAGACCATACCGGTAAACGCGTAGCGCCCGGCGCGTATATCGCGGCCTTGCAGATCGAAGGAGACGCCCGGCAGCAGAGCGTTCAGCGCGCCGTTGCGGTCGCTTATTGAAGCAGCACTACCGATCCCACGGAAACGCAAACGTCGGCCCATTGGCATACCGCTGCATCCCGATCTCCAACGTCTCCCCGGCTCCCGGCGCTAGTTCCACGGCAAAGGACGAGTCATCTATCGTCGTTTCCTTCTCGCCCACGCTGACGCTGGTGAACTGGTGCTCGGCATAGGCTCCGCCCTGTACAATTACTGCGCGTCCGGCTACTGGGTCTGTGTTTACCAGCGTCAGCGTCATGGAGTCCTCGCCTAGTCGCTCCACTAGCGCCCCCACGCCCTCGGGCATCCCCGCGCGCCCGGCCTGCGGATCAAAGTAGCGCACTCGGCAGTGCAGCGGCGAACCGTGACGCGGCGTCAGCCCGCCCAACATGAGCTGGGTCAGCCCGCCCGGAATGGCTGGGTTGAATGGGTTGGGATTGTCCGACAGCCGGGTGTCCGGCGTCGTTGGGTCGCGGCGCACCTTCTCCATTTGCGTGCGGAGGCGGGCAAAGTCGGCCTGTAGCGCCGCTTCTGGGTAGGTGGAGTCGCGTCCCTCCAAGAAGCCGAACCAGCCGCTGTCTGGGTTTAGTCGGCTCAGGTCGGCCCGGTCCATTGACCAGTAGTACACCTCTTGCGCTCCGTGCGCGTACTTTGCTGGCCGGAACTCGTACCAGCCCTCGTCTCCGTACATATGCGGGTACATCATCTGCCCGTCGATTTCCTTCCCATTGGCGTTGATTTTGTCGATCATCTGCCGCCACACATCGACGAATTGCTGCTCGCCCGACAGCAACAGCGCGTTGCCAAAGCCCGAAATCCCCAGCCCGTGCGTGTTGCGGCTGGACATCGCCCCAGTCTGGGGCACTTCAACGGTAAAGGCCCAGCCGTAACACCCTCCGTACCACTTGCCGTCGCACTCGCCGCCAATGGTCCCATCGAGTCCGATATTGGTCGGGATGATCCCGTCGTTGGCCAGCGTGCGCTGCCGCCAGGCTTCGACGTATTCGATTACCCAGTCCTTGTACTGGCCCTCGCCCGTCAGTGCGTATGCATTTAGCCCCAAGGCCGTCGCCACCATGTTCTGCGGATGATCGCCGACGACATCGGTGTAGTCTTTGAAGTGGGCCAGCATCTCCTCGAAGTTGCGCTCTCCGTGCAGGGGAATGAAGCGCTCCTGCACCTCGTCGAGCGGATCGCCGGCCCAGTCGAGCGCCGTGGCCTTGCGCAGCATCGGCCCGCGACTGCCGTTGAACAGACTCTTGATGATCTTGTGTTCGGGGTCATAGTTGGGTGCTTGTGGGTCGTCGCCCATGTAAAATCCGGCGTAGCGCCGCACCCGCTGATCAAAGGCCTGCTCGCGTGGATTCATCAACCCGTGCAGGTTGAACGTCGTCAGCCCTTCCCCGTTGTGTACCCAGTCGAACATCACTGGAAATTCGCGATAGTACATCCCGTCTCGGGTAAAGGGCACTTCCGTGGTCTTGGCCTCGGTGTATTGCTTGAGATGCCCCTCCCATGCCAACTGGCACATATCGTACAGATGGCCCCCACCTCCCAGCACGTAGAGCACGGGCCAGTGGACTAGGTTCTCGATGGCGTCGTCCGGCCCATCGTTGCCGCCCCAGCGCGGGATGCACTCCAAATAGCCCCGTCCGTACATCCCCTCGTTTGCGCCCGAATTAGTTCCCACTCCATCAGCGCCCAAGCGGGCGGTGGCATGGGCGTGTCAATGGCGATGGCGCGGGGATTCAGATAGCTCATGGATGGCTCCTTTTTGCACAGTAAGCGAAGCGATTGTCGAAAATCAAATCCAGTTTTCAACTGCTAGATCGCGAATTCTTGCAAAGTGCTTCAGGTTGTTCGTCACCAGCGTGAAATTATTGGCGAATGCAATGGAAACGATCATTATGTCCGCATCAGAAAGAATTTCACCTCTTTTTTTTAGATCGGATTTGATCTGGCCAAAGTGGTTAGCCGCTTTGTCATTAAAAGGTCGCATGGACAGCTTTTGGGATAAGGTTTGAATGTTAGAAAGATTCTGTTGAACATAACTGGAATTGTAAGCACCAAAGTAAAGCTCCGCCTTTGAAATAACCGAGTAGTAGAGACTGTCCATTTCGATCGACTGTGCTTTTCGCTCGATGTTCTGATTTCCATTAAGCCAGTAAATGAGCGTGTCTGTATCGAGCAAATACATTAAAGCGTTGTATCTCTTCCGAGCGTTCTTGATGAGATGATTTCCTCGACAATTTCTTTGGCCTCTCGAGAATCCTTCCAAATACCGCACAACCCGGATCCCTGTGTCATAGCTTCATCAGGGACTCGAATTTCGACTTGGATTCCATCGGGAAGCTGGATATTTTCGTCAATGAGGATTTGATTATCTTTGATATGACCCCGAACAATCATACGTAATGCTCCTTCCTGCTTGGGACCGGCGCGAAGACCTATCCCGTGTAGCTTGGATGTGGTCTTCCTTGCAGTGGATGCTAAGAATACTGTTTATATAAGAAACCGTCTCATCACCAGCAAGGCCAGTCGGACATACCTTACAGCGCGGCCCAAACCATGGCGCAACCGCCCTACCCGCAGCACCTCAATCCCAAGCTGACGCCCGCAATCGCCGAGGATGTGGCTTTCTTTCGCAAGTGGGGCTATCTCGTCGTCGAAGACGCCATCACCGAGGTGCAGGTCGAGACCCTACGCACGGCCCTCGACGCGGCCTGTGCACGCGGGGACGGCAAGCAGTTTATCCACCAGCTCTTAGAAGAGGACGCGGCCTTTGCTTTCCTGCTCGACAACCCGCCTGTGCTGGAGAGGATGCAGGCCATTCTGGGCACCTGCGTCCAGCTTCACAGTGCCACCGCCCGCGTAACCGCGCCGGGACAGGAGAACCAGAATTGGCACCGCGACGTGCCCTGGCCCATCGATCCCGACGGCACACCCTACGGCGCGTTGCCCGGCCAGATCAACTGCGGCTACTACTTGGACGAATTAGACGAGGACAACGGTGCCATCGTCATCGTCCCCGGCAGCCACCGCGCCCCCTTTCACCCGCCCGAAGGTCATCCGCGCTTCCCGGAGGAGAAGTGGGTTTTCGCCCGCCCGGGTCAGGCGGTGATGTTCGACGGTTGCCTGTACCACCGAGGCGCGGCCAACCGTTCGGCGGTACGCCGCCGCGTCTGCCTGATGTGCTACCAAACCGCCTGGATGAAATCCCGCGAGTCCTTCGACGGCCCTTTTGCGCAGAAAGTTCGCGCCACGGGTACCGACCAGCAGAAAATGCTGATGGGCGCTATCGAGAAATGGTAAGGAGGAACCAACCCATGTTGACCACCGCACAAGCTGAACACTACCACACCGAAGGCTACGTCGCCGTCCCCGGCTTCCTCAGCGCCGCGGAGGTCGCGGCCTTCCTGCGCGAGATGGACGCGGTAAGCGCCGGTAATACGCTCGCCAGCCACGACGTCACCCGGATGGAGATGGAGCCGAACCAGCCTTCTGATGGGACGCAGGTCCGCCGTTTGTACGAGCCTTGTAGTCACTACGAGGTCTTCCGGGAATTCTCCCAGTCGGAGCGGCTCCTCGACGCGGTCGAGGCCCTACTCGGCCCGGACTTGGTCTTTCACTACAGCAAGATCAATATGAAACCGGCTGGCGTTGGCTCGCCCGTTGAGTGGCACCAGGACCTTTCCTACTACCCGCTGACTCATCGCGGCTCGGTGAGCATCCTCTTTTATCTCGACGATGCGGCCGTTGAAAACGGCTGCCTGCAAATCATTCCCCGCCGCCATCAGGCTGACCTGCTATCGCACAACACCGACGGCTTTTTTCAAGGCCGGGTTACGGAAGCGGTTGATCAGTCGCTAGCTGTGCCGATCCCCGGCGAAGCCGGCACGGTCATCTTCATGCATGCGATGACCCCCCATGCTTCCATCGCCAATGTCTCCGACAAGCCGCGGCGCACGCTGATCCTCAGCTACCGCGCCGCCGATGCGTTCCCGATTTACACCGGCGAGATGACGTACAAGACCGAGGCCAATGCGCGTTTAGTGCGCGGCCGGTTTGCGCACACAGCGCGTTTCGAGGACCGCACTTTTCCCATCCCGCTGTACAAGGACGCCATTTCCTCGCTCTACGACTTGCAGGAGCGCTCGCGCCAAGGGGAGATGGTGGCCGAGAGTGTTTGACGGGGGGCATGCGATATGGATACGTCCAGCATTGACCTGACATTTGTCCCTGAACTGTTGCGCTTGCCTTATTCACAAGTTTGGAGCGACTATGATGAAGGGGCTGATGTATTGTATCTCAGCTTTGAAAAACCTCAGTGCGCCAACGCAGCGTGATGGAAGAGGACGGGAATATCTACCACTATCGCGACAGCCGTCTTGTCGGCATAACGCTTCCCAATGCTCGAACTCGCTTTCAACAGAGTCATTCACAATAGAAGCAGCCAGAAGGTGCAGTGTGCAATGTCCCAACAAGATCCCAAAGCAAACTTCGACCAGCTCATCCGCGACGGCTACTGCTTGGTAGAAGACGTCCTCGACGACGATATTCTCTGTCGTCTGCGCCAAGTCACCGACCAACTGCTCGACGCCCAAAGCCAAGAACTCCGCGCCCAACAGCGCTCCACCGGCAGCATGATTGATGTCGGTGTCCATCCCATTTTCGCCGAACTCGTCGCCTATCCGCCCGCCTGCGCCGCGCTCGAAACCTTGGGCTTTCTGCGCCCTCGGTGGATGTCTGGTTACGTCATCAGCAAACCGCCCAACAGCCCGGCGCTGTTCTGGCATCAGGACTGGTGGGGTTGGGACGATCCTTCGAGTTATACGCCCCTGCCCCAGCAGCTTTTTCTGATGTACTACCTAGTCGATACCACGCCTCACAACGGCTGCCTGCGCCTATTGCGCGGCTCGCATCTGAAACGCCACCGCATGCACGACGAGGTGCCCGACGCCCACACCGACGAACTCCGCCGCGTGGCCGACCCCGACCATCCGGCCTATCGGTCGATCCCCGAAGAGGTGGATGTACCCGTGGCGGCGGGCGATGTGGTTATCGGCGACGCACGGCTGTTGCACTCGGCCCACGCCAACAAATCGGCCCAGCGTCGCACCGTCATTACTCTGTGGTATTTCCCGTACTTCGACCTGCTCTCCGACGGCCTCCGCGCCGCCATCGCCCGCCCCCGCGAATGGGTTGGTTGGGACGACGAGGCTAGAGCACGGGTTGCCGATCTTTTGCCCATCTATGAGGGGGCCGTCGAACCCGTGCCTTGGAACCGGATGCCGGGCGAGGCGCTCACGCATTAACTGATGTTACGCACGGATACCGAATGTCTGGCGCACGCAGTTCGGTGGGATCCGAAAAGGGCAACCCTCAGGGTTGCCCCTACAAGGCGTAACATCACTCACTAAGAGGAGGGTTGAGATGGATTCGATCTTGCTGGACGATAGCCGCATGCAGTCTTTCATCGCCGACGGCTATACCGTGGTCAAAACGGATTTGCCGGCGGATTTTCACCAATCCATTTATGGGCAACTAGAGGAGGTCTTGGCTGCCGAGGGCAATCCAGGCAACAACCTGTTGCCCCGCATCCCCGACTTGCAGCAGGTGTTTGACCAACCCGAGGTGGCGGGCGCACTGACCAGTATTTTGGGGCCGGGGTACTATTTGCATCCGCACCGGTTCTGCCATTTCAACAAACCGGGTTCGGAGGGACAGCGGCTGCACAAGGATAGCTGGAGCCGGCGGCACCACCGGCTGCGCTGGGCGATGGCCTTTTACTATCCGCAGGACACGCCAGTCGAGCGCGGCCCCACTGGCGTGGTCCCCGGCAGTCACTACCGCAACCATCTCGAACAAGAGGATGAGGAGCGGGCAGTCGCGCTCGCGGGAGAGGCCGGGACGGTCGGCATTGTCCACTACGACCTGTGGCATCGAGCCACGCCCAACAGCACCGAGCAGCCTCGCTATATGGTCAAGTTCCTCTTCGTCCGTCTCGAAGAGCCGGACGGGCCTAGTTGGGATGCGAGTGGGGAGCCTTGGGCTGGGAACGGTCATGCCGAGGCACCTATGTGGCACAGTATGTGGGAATGGTACGGCGGCCAGTCTGAGGGTCTTGCTGGCGACGATGAGCAGTCGGCGCTGCTACAGGCGCTGATGGGCGATTCCGAGGCGGCCAGTCAAGCGGCGGCCTATGCCCTTGGTCGCACTGGGGAGCCAGCTGTAGGGCCGCTCATGGACTGTTTGCGTCAGGGGTCGGAACACGTGCGGCGCAACGCTGGCTATGGTTTGGCCGCGGTTGGCCCGGCTGCGGTCGAGGCGCTAGCGCAAGCCTGCGCGGACGACGATCCGGCTGTGCGGTTAGCTGCGGTCGATAGTTTGAGCGATATGGGTCGGGCGGGTGCCCCAGCAGTGCCGGCATTGCAGCGGGCGCTAAGTGATGAGTCAGACGAGGTGCGAGGTCATGCCGCCGAAGCCTTGGGGGCTATGGACGCATTGCCCTCAGAGGTGCTGGAGGAATTGGCTGGCGTTTTGGGCGACGACGACGAATGGGTGCGGCGCAATGCCGCCTTGGGCTTGGCGCGGCTGGGTCCGGCCGCCGAGGCCGTGCAGCCAGCGGTGGTAGCAGCCCTAGACGATCCGAACCGCTACGTTAGCGCCAAAGCGGCCAAAACCTTGGAGCGCATTGGCACGCCAGAGGCGGCGGAAATCTTGTTCGACTATTTGTTCGCCGCCCGCTGGTGCCCCATCACCACCAAAGATACGCCGTATTAATACGCAGTAGGGGGCGGTTTGAAACCGCCCCCTACCTAACGCCTATGCAAACCCCCATTCGCCTCGGACTAATCGGCTGCGGCGGCATCGTCCAGTTGCAGCACCTGCCAACGTTGTGTGAACTCGATACGGTACGCATTGTCGCGCTAGCTGACCCCGACGACGGCAATCTAGCCAAAGTCGGTGCGACGACCGGCGTCCCGCCTGCCCAGCGCTACGCCGACTACCGCGACATGCTGGAGCGAGCCGCCCTCGACGCCGTCCTCATTGCCACGCCGCACCACCTCCACGCCGAGCAGGTCATTGCCGCTGCCGAAGCTGGCTGTACCGTCATTAGCGAAAAGCCGATGGCTACCTCGCTGGAGGAAGGCTCGGCCG
>JAGWBY010000001.1:84211-86619 GCA_021295675.1 Candidatus Latescibacterota bacterium
TGCACGGGGATGAATTCCTCGAACCGCAAGTCGGTCGCGCCAAGTCGATCTTCCCCATGACCGAGGCCCATCACCGCGCCAACCCGGCTAGGATCTGGCGGTCCTCCAAAGCGGCGGGCGGCGGCTGCATTGGCGATACGGGGTACCACGAGATCTATTCGCTCGAGACCTTGATGTGCTCGCCGGTGCGCTACGTCGAGGCGAGGGTGCAGACGCGCTTTTTCGACATCGACGTGGATGATGTGGCGCTCTTACTCCTCGAACACGAAAACGGAGCCATCTCCACGGTTTCGACCTCGTGGGGCATGGTCGGTGGAGGGGCTGGCGAGCTAGGCGGTCTCTGCGAAGTGCACACGCGCGGCGACTGCTTGCGCGTCGTTGGTCGAGGTCGGGCGCTGCATCGCTTCTCGCGGGAGACGGGCGCTTGGTCCGAGATTCCGCTCGACGTCACAGAGCGCAACCGCACTGGTCACGCTGGCTATCTCACTGCCACGTTTGCCGCCCTAGCGGCAGGGGATCCGCCGCCGATCACCGGCGCGGGAGCCTATCACAACCTCAGCATCATCGAAGCGGCGCGCCGTGCTACTCAAGCGCGCCGCGCCATTGACCTAACGGAGCTTTGAATGCGTCCCTATATCGACTGCCACAACCACATTGGCCGCACCATCGACCGTGTGCCGCCGGTCGGCCAAAACACGGCCATGTGCCTCACGCGCTTTGCCGAGACCCACATCCACGCCGCCATCTCCATGCCCACTGCCGTCGGCAGTCCGATTGCCCGCGGCATCGTGGATATCCGCCACCAGAACGAGGTCATCGCCCGCGCCTGCCGCGATTTTCCCGGCGTCTTTCCCATTGGCTTGGCCTTGAGCATTGAAGAGGCCGAAAGGGCCATGAGCGAGTTGGGTTTGGTTGGCATCGTCGGCCATCCGCCCATCGCCGAGTGGTGCATCCCCTTCGTCGAGGCCGCGGCCGCTCGCGAGGGCTTGGTCAACCTGCACATGCACAACCCGCTCATGGACCGCATCGCCGCGATGTTCCCGCACTGCACGTTCATCGCCCACGCTAGCACTTGGGCCGCCGAGCATCTGGCCAAGTACGACAATGTGTTTTTCGAGGTCGTTCAGTACCCAGACGGGCCAGGCTCTGAGTGGGATTTCGCGTGGCTGGCCGACAAGGTGGGCCGCGAGCGGCTGATCTTTGGTGCCGACTTGCCCTATTACGACTATAGGATATTGCAGCAGGTCATTGAGGAAGCCCCGGTTGACGACGACCTCAAAGACCGCATCGCCTATAAAAATCTTGCCGAACTAATCGCGCGCTTCAACCGAGAGTGGGCACTACCGGCGCATCCCCCGCAGGCCGTACGCGTTTACGATCCAGCGGAACTGTGGGCCGTCAATCCCGCCAATCCCGCGCGCCTGACGGTCTTTGCCTGAGAGGAGACGGTAGGGGACCGAAAACCGCCGCGCCGACTGTATCCAATTTCATATAATCAGAAATGAGGTTGACTCGGTTCGATTGATATTCGACCATCCAAAGAGGGCATGGAATCTACCATGCTAAAAGCGAGGCTTGCGAGTACAGACGAGCAGTAGTCAAGATCGTGAATGACTATGGAACCGAGAATCTAAAAATTGTGGGGATAGAAAGCCGATGAGAAGTGCCAATACGGGCTTTGGAGGGCCATGGACAGAAGAGAAATTAGCTATTCTCAAAAAATATCTGGATGCCTATACCACAGCACTGAAAAATCAGCCATTCCGTCTGATTTACATTGATGCTTTTGCGGGTATAGGGAAAGTAGAATTAACATCGATTGATGAGGGAAAAAAAGAATTTATAGAAGGCTCCGCAAAAATAGCTGTGGATGTTGATGACAAGCCATTTGACGAATACATCTTTGTCGAGAAGGACCAAGACCGTTGTATACAACTGGACTTGTTAAGGGAAGCCAATCAAGGTAAAAATATTCAAATAGAAAATGAGGATGCCAACGATTTTTTGCAGAACTTGCAAAAAGATTGGCGACGCTATCGGGGTGTTCTGTTCCTCGATCCATTTGCCACTGAGGTAGCGTGGACGACAATCGAAAAAATAGCCTCATTCGAAGCCTTGGATACGTGGATACTTTTTCCCACATCGGCAATCGCACGAATGTTGCCTAAAAAACGCGAGCCGGATAATATCTCTCAAAAGTGGGTCAACCGTTTAAATCGCATATATGGCGATGACAGTTGGAGAGACCTGTATAGCATTAGTCCTCAACTCAGCCTATTTGGAGATGAAGAACAGCAGCGTCCAGAAGGGATCGATGGACTTATTGAAATATGGCGTTGTTGCATGAATCATATCTGGGGTATCATGGTCGAATGTTATTTTTTGGTCAGTTGCTTTTTTCTATCCGA
>JAGWBY010000186.1 GCA_021295675.1 Candidatus Latescibacterota bacterium
TGACGGCAAGGGCGACATCCAAACGGACGAGAGCGTGCCGGTCGAGCGCAAAGCTCCAGGCGTCATTGACCGCCAGCCGGTTAGCGAGGCCCTGCAGACGGGCATTAAAATCATCGACTCGACCGTTCCCATCGGCCGCGGCCAGCGCGAGCTGATCATCGGCGACCGCCAGACGGGCAAGACGGCCATTGCCGTCGATACCATCATCAACCAGCGCGACCAAGACGTCAAGTGCATCTACGTGGCCATCGGCCAGAAGGCCTCAACCGTGGCCAAGTTGGTGGCCGAACTAGAGGCCAATGGTGCCATGGAGTACACTATCGTGGTCTCGTCCACGGCGTCCGATCCGGCACCTTTGCAGTTTTTGGCACCATACGCCGGTGCTTCGATGGGCGAGTACTTCCGCGACAATGGTCAGCACGCCCTGATCATCTACGACGATCTGTCCAAACAGGCCTGGGCCTACCGCGAGATGTCGCTGATCTTGCGCCGGCCCCCGGGCCGCGAAGCCTATCCGGGCGACGTGTTCTACTTGCACTCGCGCCTATTGGAGCGCGCCGCCAAGATGAGCGATGAGAAGGGCGGCGGATCGCTGACGGCCCTGCCGATTATCGAGATTCTCGAAGGCGACGTATCGACTTTTATACCCACCAACGTCATCTCGATTACCGATGGCCAGATCCTGCTCAAGCCCGAGTTGTTCTACTCGGGGAACAGGCCGGCCATGGACGTGGGAGCCTCGGTGTCGCGCGTGGGCAGCGATGCCCAGACCAAGGCGATGAAAGCAGTGGCCAGGACCATCAAGGGCGATATTTCGCGCTACAACGAAGTCAAGGCGTTCGCTCAATTCGGCACTTCGGGCTTGGACCAAGGCACGCGCAATCTGCTCAACCGCGGCGAGAAGCTGATGGAAATCCTCAAGCAGGATCAGTTCTCTCCGCAGTCGCTGGCCGAACTGACGGTCTCGCTGTCGATCATCGACCACATACTCGATCTGCCCACGGCCGACATAGGCCGCTTTGAGGCCGAGTTGCTGGCCTACATGCGGGATCGGAGATCTACGAGAGTCGCGATTTGAGCGACGAAACCAGGGAAAAGCTCGACGCGGCGATCGAAGAGTTCAAGGGTGGCTTCCGTCCCTCTGCGGGGGCTGACTAAGCGGTGGCTACCCTCCGCGAACTCAGGACGCGCGTCGCCAGCATCACCAATATCCAGCGCGTCACCAACGCCATGCAGATGGTGGCAGCGGCCAAGATGCGCCGCGCTCAGGCGGCGATTTTAGCTGCCCGGCCGTACGCCCAGCGACTGGACCAAGTACTGAAAGCGCTGCACCAGAGCGTCGATACCTACGAGCAGCCGCTCTTTGCGGTTCGCCCAGTCCAGCGCGTTGCGCTGGTGGTCATAACCTCCGATCGCGGCCTCTGCGGTGCCTTTAACACCAACCTGTGCCGTCGGGTTCAGGACGAGTTGGACGAGTATGTGGATGCCCAACCTGAGTTGATCACCATCGGCAACAAGGGCTGGGACTTCTTCAGCCATCGCGGCTACTCAATCTCTCGCCATCACGCCGATGTGTTCAACCAGCTCGAGTTAGTTCGCGTCGCGGATATAGCTCAGGATCTAACGAGTCGCTTTGTCGCTGGCCAGACCGACCGGGTGTTGCTCTGCTATAGCGAATACGACTCTGTTACTTCTCAAGTGCCCACCGTCCGCCAGCTCTTGCCCATCGCGCCCGAAGAGGAAGCAGGTGAAAGTGCAAAGTACGCTTTCGAGCCATCGCCCGAGGTCCTGTTGGGCACTTTGGTTGAGCGTCAGATCAACTTCCAAGTATGGCGCGCTCTGCTGGAGTCGAATGTGGGCTTTTTCGCCGCCCAGATGATGGCGATGGACAACGCCACCAAGAACGCCAGAGACATGATCGAGGATCTGACCCGCGAAATGAACAAGGAGCGGCAGGCCTCGATAACCCTCGAATTGATGGATATTATCGGCGGTGCCAATGCTGTGGCTCAATAGCGCTGTTTACTACGCGAGGTAAAAATGAAAGAAGGAACAATCAAAGAAATCATCGGCGTCGTCATTGATGTCGATTTCGCTGGGCAGGAACTGCCGCCCATCTACAACGCCCTCGAGGTGGTCGCAGAAGACCGCCCAAGCCAAGAGCGCCTAGTCCTCGAAGTACAGCAGCACTTGGGCGAGCACGCGGTGCGCTGTGTAGCGATGGATTCTACCGACGGCCTGAGGCGCGGCGCGCGGGTAGTTGATAGCGGCGGTCCGATCCAAGTTCCGGTGGGTGAGGAAGTGCTCGGCCGCCTCTTCAACGTCATTGGCGAGCCAATCGACGGCAAGGGTGCGCTCAGCAGCGAAGCTCCCCGGATGCCCTTGCACCGTCCTGCCCCGGTCCACGAAGACCAAGTCACCGCAGACGAAATGCTAGAGACCGGCTTAAAGGTTCTCGATTTGATCTGCCCGTTTGCCCGCGGCGGCAAGCTGGGGCTGTTCGGGGGTGCTGGGGTCGGCAAGACGGTCATTCTCACCGAGTTGATCAACAATGTGGCCTCTGGGCACGGCGGTTATTCGGTCTTCGCTGGCGTAGGCGAGCGCACGCGCGAGGGCAATGACTTGCTGGGCGAGTTGGAAGAGTCGGGCGTCATCGACAAGACAGCCATGGTCTTTGGGCAGATGAACGAACCGCCCGGTGCGCGCCAGCGCATCGCCCTCACCGGGCTGACCATTGCCGAGCACTTCCGCGACGAGGCTGGCCAAGACGTGCTGTTCTTTGTCGATAATATCTTTCGCTTTATCCTCGCCGGTGCCGAGGTCTCGGCTCTACTAGGCCGCATGCCCTCGGCCGTGGGGTATCAGCCGACGCTGGCGACCGAGATGGGTGCCCTGCAGGAGCGGATTACCACCACCAAGAACGGCTCAATCACGTCGGTGCAAGCCATTTACGTGCCAGCCGACGACTATACAGACCCGGGCGTGGTCTCGGCCTTCGCCCACCTCGACGGCCGCATCGTGCTGGAGCGCTCCTTGGCCGATCAAGGGCTTTACCCTGCGGTCGATCCCCTCGCCTCTTCGTCGCGCCTCCTCGATCCGCGCGCCGTCGGCGAAGAGCACTATCAGGTCGCTCAGCGCGTCCAAGAGGTCTTGCAGCCGCGAGATCATCGCCATTTTAGGCATTGACGAACTATCGGACGAAGACAAGCTGATCGTGTCGAGAGCGCGCAAGATCCAGTTCTTCCTTACCCAGCCCATGCACGTGGCCGAGGCATTCACTGGCAAGCCGGGCGAGTACGTCAAAATCGAAGACACGATCCGCGGCTTCAAGGGGCTGGTCGATGGCGAATACGACGACGTGCCTGAACTCGCCTTCTTCCTCGTCGGCAATATCGAACAGGCCCTACAAGCCGCCAAGGACCTTTAGTCCATGCCCGCCTTCTCCTTAGAGGTCGTCACTCCAGAGCGAGTGGCTTACTCGGGTCAGGTAGCGAGGGGAGTTTCGGCGTCCTAGCCGGACACATCCCGCTTTTGACTTCGTTGCAGATAGGGCGGTTGCGCTTTGTCGGGGAGGACGGCAATGAGGTCCAAATGGCCATCAGCGGCGGTTTTGTCGAGGTCGGGCGCGAGCAGGTCGCGGTGCTGGCCGAGACGGCCGAGCGCGTCGAAGAAATCGACGTAGCGCGGGCTGAGGCAGCGCGGCAGCGCGCCGAGGAACGGTTGGCGCGGGTGCAGGAAGAGCGAGTCGATGTAGCGCGGGCGCAGGCGGCGTTGGCGCGGGCGATCAATCGCCTCCGCGAGTAGTTGATTTCTAGGCAGACATTCGGGGAGATAGGCCCCTTCGCGCAACGAAGAACTCAACCGTCTCATAAGCATTTTTCATCTTCGCCCAATCTAGTGGCGTCCGTCCTTCGTTGTCTTTCTCATTGACCTAGATGTCCGTCTGCTTCAGCAATACCTCTGCCGCCTTAGGAGCATCGTACCACGCCGCAAAGTGCAGCGGCGTAGAGCCTTGGTTATTTCTTCGCGTTGACCACAGCCCCCCGATTCAGCAGGGATTTAATCAGCACGTCTAAGTTTAGCTCTGCTGCAGTCGTACTGTTATCGTTTATCCCATCCGGGGATGGCGCGAGGCCTTTCTGGGCGAGAAGTACATCTTTCTGATTTACCTCAACAGCTATATCACTGACCATCTCACACTCCTTGTTCTTGTGAACTCCTCATGGCTTGTAATTCACCGCCCATCGAGTTGGTGCCGCCTAGGCTTTGTGGTCTTAAAGCGATGCGTTTGATATAGTAAGAAAACTATAGTAAATTTCTGACAGTTCGCCAAAATATAAACGAGAAAGATGTGAGCAAAATGACTCGTATGGCCGACAAGATCATGAAGAAAGTGTCTGCACACGGCAGGGGCAGGTGGGTGTGCACACCGAAGGACTTCCTAGACCTTGGAAGCCGTGAGGCCGTCGATCAGGCCCTGTCGCGTCTCGTCAAAGCGGGTCAGCTACGCCGAGTCGGCCACGGATTATACGATATGCCTAGGGTGAGCGACGTGCTAAAGCGGCCCGCGCCGGTCGATCTCAATGCCGCCATAGCAGCGCTCGCAAGAAGGGATGGTGTCCGCGTTATGCCCGATGGCTTGGCGGCTGCGAACCAGCTTGGTCTTACCAACGCGCTACCTGCTAAGGCATCTTACGTGACGGA
>JAGWBY010000187.1 GCA_021295675.1 Candidatus Latescibacterota bacterium
GGTGTCTTGGTCTTGCGGCAGTGCGGAGTACACGCTCTTGACGCTGAGGACCGTGGTGGAGTCACCGTTAGTAGCCTTGATAGCCTCGACCGTGCGAACCACCTCCATGGCCTCGTCGTAGCTTTCGGTCAAGACGATGGCCGGCGAGCGGCCTTCCTTTAAGCTCTGGGGCAGGCTGCCCTTGTTGATGTTGGGCGGCGGCGCGGGCTTGAGCTTGCTGAAGTCGTATTCAAATTCCAAATCGCCGAGGTGGTACAGCGAGTATCCAGTAATCACTGTGCCTATCAGCAAGGTAGCCCAAGGCTTTGGATAGCGACCAGTGCGCCACAGAACGCTGCGCTTGCGGATCGGGATGACCAACCGCAGGCGCTCGGCGAGGACGATGAAGGCCGGGCATATCGCGACCATGGCCACCAGTGAAAAGAGGATGCCAGTGCCCACGATAAAGCCGAACTCCGAGAAACCCTTAAAATCCGTCAACAGCAGTGAATAGAAGGCGATCGAGGTAGTGACCGCCGTCGTCGTTAGGGCCTTGCCCGTGTGCCGGACGGTCACGGTCAGGGCCTGTTCGATGTCCATGCCCCGGCGGTGGGCCTCGCGGTAGCGGGCGAAGATGTGAATGCCAAAGTCAATGCCCAGCCCAAAGAGGATGGCGAACAGCCCCACGGTGATCATGTTGAGGCTGCCGATGGCCAAGTAGGTGACGCCAAACGTCCAAGTCAGGCTCATCAGCAACGGCAAGGTGATAAAAAGCGAGCCAACTACTTGGCGGAAGAATAGCGTGATGAGCAGGAGCACGCCGACGATGCTGTACAAGGCCGTTGACTTGAGGTCGCGGATAATAATCGTGAATTGGTTGGCGCTATTCTGGAAACTGCCCTTGTACACGCATTCGATACTCGGGTGAAAGCGCTCCGGGCCAATGGCGGCAATGGTCTGATCGAGATGGTCAATCAGATCATGTGAGAAGGCGACATCCGTGGTAAGCCCGGCCGGATAGAGCCGGAGGATGAAGCCGTTGCCCTCCTGCGTGATGAAGTACTGGCGATATTGCTCTGGAACCTCCGCGCCGTCCTGCTGGTACTTGGCCTCGATATCCGCAAAGTCGAGCACCTGCTCTTCCTCGTCGTCAAAGGCAAAGTAAAGCGGCGACTGCTTGAGCTTTTGCAGCTCTACGTGCTCGTCGAGGCGGCGGTTGAGTTCTTGTAGGTCCTCTAAGTCCATGTAGAGGAGCTGGTTTTTTTCGAGCAGATCCTTTTTGCTGTCGTGGAGACTCACCGAACTAATCAGCGGACTGTGTTCGAGCGAATCGGCCAAGACCAGCATGAAGGAAGCGGCCGCGTCCAAGTCGTCGCTGGTAATGACGACCATCAGCGGGCCGATGCCACCGATGCGGTCCTTGATGCGGTTGAGTTCGCGGACGCTGACGTAGTCGTCGGACAGTAGGTCGGCGAAGTCGGTCTTGATATTTTGGGCCAACTTGGCGGCAAAAAACCCGGCAAATACCGACAGTATAGTGGCCAGCGCAATTATGCCGATGTAGTGGTGGTAGATGTAGCGAACCAGGCGCTGGTGGCTTATGGGCATGACGGAGGGTTAATCCTCGGTTGCACCGCCTGAAGGCGGCGAGAGAACCGCTTCGCGCAGGCGGGCCAACTGCTTGTCGAGCTGGGCCATTAGCTTCTCGTAGCCATTTTTCTCAATGTAGCGGGCATAGCGCCGCCTGTTGCCCTCGGCCGTGCTGACGCCGTCGATAACCAAGTCGTATATCCGCCACACGCCCTCCACCCGATGGAGCTTGTACTCGATCTCTATCTGCTCGTCCCGGACGGGTGCCAGCGCTTGGACGACAGCCGCGTCTTCTTGCACCTCGGCCGATTCGTAGCGGATCTCACCCTCGCGGTAGTAGCGGGAGAAGCTATCGAAATTCTGCTCGCGGATGATGCTGCTGAAGGTCTCGGCGAAGTGGTCGCGCTCGTCCGGGGAGCGTTGTTCCCAATAGTCTCCCAAGGCGAGGCGGCTCAATTCCCGGAAGTCAAAGGCCGCGTTGATGTGCTTCTTGATCTCTTCCCGCACGGCCGGAGGCAGCGAGTCAGCCGGTGCCTCGGCGAGGACGGCCTGTACCTCGGCGTCGTGGCTTTTGAGGAAGGCAATGGGGTCGTCGTCCTCTGCAGTCGCGCCGACCGCGGTGGCGCAGAGGG
>JAGWBY010000036.1:0-16178 GCA_021295675.1 Candidatus Latescibacterota bacterium
CGGGCGGGCCAACAATGCCGAGCGCATCTGGAACGCCTTGGAGCGGGCGGGCATGCAGAGCGTGGCCGTACACTATCCAGCGGCCCATCCCTCCGGGGTGGAGACGGGTTTTGTGGTCGATGGTTTTGGCCACCCTGGGCACCGCAGTACGGATTTTGAAGTAGCTATTTGCCAGGCTTATACCACGGACGCCGCGCTAGAGGGGGACATTGAAATGGACCACGACGGCACGGCCGTGCGGCAGGAACAGCGGAGCGTCGAGCCGATTCCGCCGTTGGCACCGGCGCAGGAGTGGCAGAATCTGCCCGCAAGTCATGCTCCGCCGCTGGAGAGCCGCATTGAGGTGGTAGCTCGATTGGGTGGGGATGTCACCGATTTCCATCTGCTGGCGGTGGACAGTGCGGGGAAGGGCTACGACCGGGTGCTGGTGTGCCGAGACCGGGACGGAGCTAGCTGCATAGCCGCTGCTGGGGTGGGTGAATGGAGCGAGTGGGCGGTGGAGGACTTTGCCATCGACGGGAACAGACGCCCGGCGTCGGTGCGCTTCAAGCTGATGGAACTGGCCGCGGACGGCAGTCGGCTCAAGCTCTACCGCACTCAGGTGACTTATACCGATGGCTTCACCTTGCCCGACGAATTAGCTGGGGAGCTAGTGGAGCGATTTGGCCCGTATCAGGAACACGCCTCTATGTTGCCCTATACCTCGGGGATGGCCGATTTTGACACGGCCTTGGAAGAATGCGAGTACCAAGGGATGTGGTTTGCCGAGGTAGCACGCTACATGCTGCGCGAGCGGGGCTGTTCCTTTTTTATTTGCCACTGGCATCTGTACGACTATCTCAACCACATCCACCTTGGGGATGTGGATCCCGTGTGTCGCCGAACAGTACGTGGACTATTTCCGGCGGGCCTATCAGGTGGGGGACCGGATTTTGGGACGGCTGTGGGAGAACGCGGATGAGCATACGTACGTGGGCGTGGTGTCCGATCACGGGTGCTCGCCCGATGTGCGAGTGGCCAATATCCGGCAGTTTTTGCACGAGCAGGGCTTTCTGGCGCTCAAGGGCGGCGGGAAAGAGACGCTGGTGCGCGATCAGGTGCGCGAGGAGGACATCGACTGGGAGCGCACCCGGGCCTATATGAAGGACGACAAGGGATTCGACATTTTCATCAACGCCGAGCCGGGGCCAGAATTCGACCGCATTGAGGCCGAACTGCTGCTGGCTCTGCGCACGTGGGTTGACCAGGAAGTGGGGCGCAATCCAGTGGCCATAGCTCTGCCTCGGCGGGACGCGTACATCCTCGGCCAGTGGGGCGACCAGTGCGGCGATGTGGTCTTTGCCTGGGACCACGGGTACGTGAGCGGGTACTACGGCCAGTGGCGCGGCATTGCCGGCGGAGGCTGCGTTGGAGCGCCCAATGTGTTCGGGGCGCACCACGGGGGATTTCTGCCGACCCAAAGTGAAGCCTCGTCCAGCTTCGGCTCGTGGTTGCTGGCCGGGACGGGGGTGAAGCAAGGCTACGAGCGGCCGGTGGACAAACTGGGGTACATCCACGCCGCCGATGTAGTACCCACCTTTTGCCAGATACTGGGGGCCGAGCCGCCGCGCCAAGCGCAGGGGACCGTGGCGCGGGATTTGTTTGAGGGGCACGAGATGGTCAGGGAGCGGGATCCAGTCTGAGGACCACCGGCGTCATCGACCTGGGCCTGTGCGAGTTGAATCAACCCTCCTCGTAGATAGCCTCCCCTCGGTGTAGCCGCTGGGCGATCTGGAGCGTTTGGAGTAGCTCGCGCTGAGTTGGTGCCTTGGCCGCCAGAAAACGGGCTGCAGCCACCATCAGAATCCGTTGCTCGCCGACGTCGGTGCGCTCACCATACTGGCGGATGGCTGCTTCGAGCATCTGAAAGCTGTGGAACTCGGCGTCCTCTCTCACCAGGGATTCCGCCAGTGTGCGGAACAGGGGTCTTGGTTCACCGCCCGAGGTCAGAAAACTATTGACGAGTCGCCCGGCTTCATCGACCTGCTGCTGCTGGTTGAGTAGCAGCAGGTATTCCTCCATATGGCCATCGCCCGCCTCTGCCGCGTTGGGGTCAGGTAAGCGGGCAGCCGGAACGTTGAGAAAACGGTCTAGATAGACGCGCAGCGCCCCGTGGTAAACGCCGCGCAGCATCTCGGGCGACTCAGCTCTTTTCAGCATCTGATGCAATGCGTTGGCGTACGAGAAGGTGTGCAGCACCGAGATCCAGTCGGAAAACTCGTTGCGCACGTGGAACCTAACGATGCGCCGCGCCGCTGCCAGCGCTACCGCCTCCGCAAGCTGCACTGGGCGCGCGCCCTGCCTCAGCGCTTCGTTCAGCGCCGCTACGATCGCATGAGGATCGTCCTGTAAAAGCTCCTCTGCGAATCCACTGTCTCGTTTCCACTCCCCTCCTTGGCCTTCTTTTAGCAAGCGATTCAGCGAGTCAAAGGTCTCGCTCAGCAGCGTCACAAGGTCAACGGGAGAGCGCCAGCTATTCTGCTCTTCGCTGCGCTGCGCCTCGCTTAGCTGGCGAATCAGGGAGGGCAGGACGTCTGCTGCGTGCTCCCAGCCAATGCGGTCGAGCAGCTCGAATGCCTTGTTGATGAAGTCGATGACGTGGCCACCGTCGAGATAGAAGTGGTCGGTTGCCGCCGTCACCATCATTTCGGCCAAGTCGGCTTGGCTCGAAGGGCGCTCGATGGCCGCCAGCAAGGTGCGTTCGGCTCCATCGGCGTTGCGCACTTCGATCAGGTAGCGGAACCATCGTCTCAGCGAGGCGTGCGGAATAGCCTTGCTCTCGAGAGGCCGCAACGGGATTCGCGGCGGCTGACCGCTGGTGTTCGACGCCACGTGTAAGACCCCTTGGTACAACGGCGCGATGCGCTCGTCGCCTTCGAGGTGGTCGCTGACGTTGGCCATCGCCGAGAGGATCGTCATGCCATCTGCCCAACCCGCACGCCGCCGCCGCACGCCGTACAGGCCGCTTACCCGCACGATGTCGTTCGGATTCGCCCCGGCGCGTATGAGCGCGACGACGGCTTTGGCGACCACCAGCCTGATGTTCTGGTCCATACCCTCTTCGAGTCGGCGCAGTCCGAGGGGTTGCGGAAACATTGATATATACGCGACCGTCCTTGACTTCAACTGGATAGACCGTCGCGTCGTCGGCAAACAGATCAAAGGTGCAACCGCTGTTGAGATCGAATCGGGCGTGATGCCAGTGACAGGTCAGAATGCCGTCCTCGACGGTTCCACGATGCAAGGGGAACCCCATGTGTGGACAGCGGTTGTCCACGGCGTGTAGGTCGCCCTCCGAGTAGAAGACGACAATCGGCACAGGTCCGTTCGAGACCACAGTCCTTCCCTTGAGCTTGATCTCATCGAGAGATCCCGCATCCAGCAGTTTCGGCGCTGAGTTTGCCATGACTTTTCCTTTCGCTTGGCATTCGTCTCGCAGGTCATTCCCGGTCGCGAAAGCCGATGAGATAGAGGCTTTCCGATGAGCCCTGGACTGAACTTACAACTTCAAGTATACTTGAAGTCAAGGAGAATCTCATGACGGAACTTTCACCCTTTCTGACCATCGGTGAGGTAGCGGCTGCGCTTCTATGAGGAGCAGGGACTGATCCCATCCGAGCGGACCAGTGGCAACCAGCGACGGTATCGACGGGCCGTATTGCGTCGCGTCGCCGTCATTCGGGCAGCCCAGGCGATCGGCGTATCGCTGCGGGAAATCCGCTCAGCGCTGGATGCGCTTCCCGACGGACGCACGCCGAACAAAGCGGACTGGGCCAGCCTGTCGCGGGGCTGGAAGGATCAGCTCGAAGAGCGGATCGAGGTGCTGGAGAAGTTGAAAGAGAACCTGACCGGCTGCATAGGCTGTGGCTGCCTGCAACCAGAGCGACGAGATAGCATCTCGCGTCGACGGTAGCTTGCTGATGGGAAAGCCTGAGGCGAGGCACCCATCCTCTAGGTGAAGTGTGCGGGTGCCGGGTACCTTATTATTCTTGACCTGTTTCCAAGCAGAGATTAGTAACACCTACTTGAGGAGGAACCATGGACAATTTGACTAAGTGCACCTTGGGTCGCACAGGCCTCGAGGTCACACAACTCGGCTTTGGCGCGGCTGAGCGCGGCTTGCCGGATGAGGCGGAGTACGACGATCAGGCCGGCAGCGTATTGAATGCAGCTCTCGATGCGGGGATCAACTTAGTTGACACGGCCCCGGATTACGGCGCGAGCGAGGGGCGGGTCGGCAAGTATCTGAGCCATCGCCGCGACGAGTTTTTTCTAGCTACCAAGTGTGGCTGCAACATCGACGAGGAAGGCAACAGACTGGACCCAAGCCACCTGTGGACGGCCGAGCGCCTGCGCACCAACATCGACCAGAGTCTGCGCCGCCTGAAGACCGACTGCGTAGATCTGCTACAGATGCACAATCCCACTGTGGAAGACGTTGAGTTGGGAGGGCTGATCGAAGTGCTTGAGGACATTCGACAGGCGGGAAAGACCCGTTTCTTCGGCGTGTCTTCGACGCTGCCGCACTTGGCCGCGTTCGTGGAGTCGGGTGCGTTTGATGTGTTTCAGATTCCCTACTCCGCCCTTGAGCGCCAGCACGAGAGGATTATTCAGCAAGCGGCCGACGCCGGAGCCGGCATTCTCATTCGCGGCGGCATTAGCTTGGGCCACCGAGCCAATGAGGAGCGGCGGGGCTCGACGAACTCACCGGCGGGATGAGTCGCCACGAGTTTGTCCTGCGCTTCACCCTCGCGCATCCAGCGTGCCACACGACGATCGTCGGCACGACAAACCTCGCGCACATGAAGGCCAATGTCGCTGCGGCCTTGGCGGGGCCATTGCCCGCGGATCTCTACGCGGAGACAAAGGCCAAGCTGGCGAGTATTGGTGAGGATCCGGAGTAGCTCGACCCGGCCCGGGAGCTTGGCGGCTGACCGTACTGGAGTCTCATAAGCCTATGCACTGGAATTCCCTAGACGAGCTTGTCGAGGAGGGCGCTTTCTCCGGCGTCGTCCGCGTTCGGCGACATGGCCAGACGATATACGAGAGAGCTACGGGGTTTGCCGATCGCGCCAACTCCATCGCCAACACCGCAGAGACGCGCTTTGGCATCGCTTCTGGAACGAAGCTGCTGACGGCATTGACCGTGGGTCGCCTCATCGACGCGGGTCGGCTGGCATTGACTACGCAAGTGCGCGACTGCATCTCAGTGGAACTGCCGGATTACGCAGCGGCCATCACCATCCAACATCTGCTTACCCACACCTCCGGGATTCCCGACTATTACGACGAAGAGCTCATCGAGGATTTCGACAATTTCACCGTCGATATCCCTTGGTACGAGCTAAGAGGGCCAAAGGACTATTTGCCGGTGTTCCCACAACGGGAGATGAAGTTTGCACCGGGGGAAGGGTTCTCGTACTGCAACAGCGGTTACATCCTGCTAGGCGTAGTGGTGGAAGAGGTGACAGGGAAGCGCTTTCAGGACGTCGTCGCCGAGGAGATCCTCGGGCCAGCGAGAATGGATCGCTCTGGATTCTTCGCCATGAACCAACTACCGGAAGGCACGGCCCTTGGCTACATCGAAGACGGAGAGAGCTGGCGAACGAACATCTACAACCTGCCCATCGTCGGTGCCTCGGACGGCGGTTTGTTCTCGACGCTGGCAGACATTGCGGCTCTCTGGGACGGGTTCTGGAATGGCGAGATCGTCTCCGAGGAATTGGTGCGCACCTTCAGTGCGCCTTTCTCCAATGCCAGCGGCGATTCCGGTCTCCACTACGGACATGGAATGTGGATTCGCAGACGCGCAGACGGAACGCTCCAGCACTATATCATGGGAGCGGATGCCGGTATCTCCTGCAAGTCTGCCGTCGACTGTCAGCGGCAGTTGGACTACGCGGTTCTTGCGAACACTTCCGAGGGCGCGTGGCCGATTGCAAGAGCTATCGACGACGTTCTCGAAAAAGAGGACGCGGCCCCTAGCTGAGCATGGCGCGTTCTTCGTCGCTCATGTCGAGGATGTAATCGGGAGCTTGCGTCTGATGGTAGCCGGGCGCGTGGGCTTGGAAAGATGGACTGTACTTGTAGATCAGCGAGCGGCGCTGGTGTTCGCCCTGCCATACTAGCGTGCCGTGGGTCAGTGCTTCGGTGAAGATAATGGCGTCGCCGGCTTGGCTGTGGACCTCTTTGACGTACTCGCGGTGTTCTTCGTACAGGGACAGCTTCTCGGGCAGGGGAAAATTGGCTTTGTGGGATCCGGGTACCTTCGTCGGCTAGTTGGAATTCGACTGCGGTCAAACCGCAGAACATCTGGCCGTATTTGAAGGTGTAGGTCTGCGAGAAGTCCTGGCGCTCAACGCCGCCGCCGTGGAGATAGTGGCCGCCGTCGCCTTTGTCCATGGCAATGAGCAAGGGGCCGTGGTCCAGGCGGTAGCCGCCACCGAGCAATTCGTTGAGGTAGGGCTGGATTTTGGCGTGGACGAGTAGGTCGCGAAAAGGCTCGCAGTGCGGTCGTTCCCATTCCAACATGCCCTCCATCCACTTTTGCTTGTTCGTGCCGCCGAGGACCTTGGAGTCTCCTTCGAGGGTGCGCTCGGTGTGGAAAAAGCGATCGGCGTGGGCGTCGATGGCGGCGTTACAGCGGTCCACTTCCTCTTGGCTCAGCACCCCCTTGAGGTGGACGAAGCCTTTGAGGTCGAAGAAGAATTTATCGTCGTCGTTCATAGGGCTTTGGGTTCGCTTTTAGTGCGGTGGCCGGAGGACGGCTTGTTGTTCTGGCGTCATGTCTTGGACGTAGGGCGGATACGATACCTCGGAGATAGGGGGGGAGAGGGTTTGGTAGCGCGGGCAGTAGGAATAGAGCAGGGTGCGGCGCTGGTGGTCCGCCCGCCAGACTAGGGTGCCGTGAATGGTGGCTTCGGCGAAGATCACCACATCGCCGGTGCGCGCGTTGACTTCGACGATTTCGTCTTGGAAATCCTCGCAATCGCGCAGTGCTTCGGGAATTGGATAGTTGGCTTTATGGCCGCCGGGGACCACGGCCAAGCCGCCGTCGCCGGGGCCTTCGTCGGCCAGCGGGAATTCCACTAGAGTCAGGCCGTTGTAGATCTTGCCGAATTTCCAGTGATAGGTCAGCGAATAGGATAGCCGATCGAGTTGGCCGCCGTGGAGGTAGTGACCGGCGCAGCCTTTGTCCATCACAATGAGTCGCGGCCGCGTGGCCATGTGATAGTCGCCGATTATTTCGCGCAAGTAGGGTTTGAGGCGGGGGTGCACCATCAGTTGGCGGAAGGGCTCGCAGTAGGGTCGCTTCCAAGCGACCATCTCATCACTCCAGCGCTGCCGGACGTCGCTGGTCAGGGCCTTGGACTCGCCTTCGAAGCGGCGCTCGTGGACCTTGATTTGGTCGTCGTAGTGATCGATGGCTTCGTTGCAGCGGCGGATGGTGTCTGGATCGACGACATCTCTGAGGACGAGGTAGCCGTTGAGGTCGAAGAAGTACTTTTCGTCGTCTGTCATGCTCTACTCCTAGAAGCGCCCACTCTACAGCACCATACTGAAGAATAGAGGCAAAGCCGGTGCCTAACAAGGCCGTTCGGCGTTGACGGATGCACCAAAGTAGTATATCGTGAGATATATCATTTTCCCTAGGAGGTGAAAACGATGAGTAAAACACCGGATTACAAAGGCATTGCCAAAGTATTCTGGAGCGGTCGCAGTCAGGCCGTCCGCTTACCAGCACCATGTCGGTTTGAAACCTCTGAAGTCGAGATAATCAAGGAGGGTAACCAACTTACCCTGCGTCCTCGTGGCAAGAACTGGCGTGCGTACTTCGACTCTGACTCGCGCGGCTCCTTACCAGCACGACACCAGCCGCCACTCGATGCGCGGGACAACATTCGCTGATGTACATGCTGGATACCAATATCTGCATCTACGTCATCAACGAGCGGGATGATGCCCTGCGCGTGCGTTTTGAAGCGCACTCCGCCGAGATTTGCATCTCCTCGATTACGTACGCGGAGCTTTGTTACGGGATAGCCAATTCGGTACGCGTTGCGGAAAACACGCGTGAGCTAGAGGCGTTTTGTCTCGATCTTGAGATTCTGCCTTTCGGCGTGGATGCGGCCGCGCATTACGGCGAGATTCGCCACGCGCTCAGGCAGAGCGGTCAACCCATCGGCGCGAACGATCTCTTCATCGCGGCACATGCCCGCAGCCTAAATGCAACCCTGGTTACAAACGACCAAGGCGAATTCGGCCGCGTGCCAGAACTACGGGTGGAGAACTGGTCTCAATCCTGACCTCCCGGCCCTTCCGCTCGCGTCCTTCGACAACCGAGGGGAATCACTCCGGCGCTGGTTTCAAACTGTCCAGGGCTTCTTGGAGAGCGGCGGTTAGGACCTCGGGCTCGTCCGTGCCGATGCGGCAGGTCTTGCCGCTCTTCATTTTTAGTTCTACCGCTTCCTGTCCTGAGACATTGTAGAGCCAGCCGTGGGGTGTCAAGCGGATGCCCCAGCCGTAGATCCAGGGGTTGCTCACCGGTCGGCAGGTGTCAATCTGATCGAGGGGAAAGCGCTTGCGGATTAGGCCGATGCCAAAGCGGATGCGGAGGTGCTCGGCGTCGATTTCGACGGTCAGGCTGGCGAACAGGGCCAAGGCTACGGCTAGGACTACCACTATGCTGCCTAGCAGCGCGATGGTGGCTATTTCGAGCACCCACGTAGACGCGGGCAGGACGACCAGCGGTATGGTGGCCGAGGCGATGACGATGACGATGGCCGTGCCCATGACGACGACGATGACCTTGCCGAACTGGGTGTGGCGATAGGCGTTCACTGCATCTGATCCTGATAGGGTTTGATCCACAGGCCCGCCAGCTTGCCGTCTTGGTCGAGGACGACGCGCACTTCGGGTGATGTGGTACTATATCGGCCCTTGAAGCGGTGGATCAGCAGGTGTGGCTGGCTCTCTATGGACCGAGTCTCGACGAAGTCTAGGCCCTCAAAGGTTCCGAAAAGTTGCCGGAGCTGTTGGTAGCTGTGGCGCTGGATTTCTGCGGTGAAAGCCCTGCGAAAGCCCTCGGTGGCCTCTGTCCCCAAGGCTTCAAAGCGACCCTGTTCGTGGGCTTGGAGGATTTGGGTGGCTAGTTGTGCGGCCAGTTGGTGTTGTTCGGACTGGATGGGTGCGCTGGCAACGGTCTGAGGGGCTGCGGTCCTCGGCAGCAGGCGTCCCGCCGCTCCGGTGGCGACTTCGCCGAGGGCGATGGCGGCGATGAATACGGCAATGGCCCGACCACCGACGACATTGCACGAAACGCCAAAGGCACGGTACATCAGTAGTACCATCCAGACCAGCAGTAGTATCAACACTATGCCGACCAAACTGAGGATGGCGAGCTGCACGATGGAGAGATGCGAGATACCTTGGGTGATCAAAGCCGTGGTGAGATCGCGAAAGGGCGGCGACACCACGATCAGAGCTATGAGCAGTCCGGGAACCCGAGCTAGGGCTTGGGTGCCAAAGACATCGATGGGACGCACGCGGCTGCGACTGATCAGGCGGCCACTGACGTAGAGCAGGGCACTGGGGATGGCCCAGGCCATGAGTCCCTGCGCTATAGCGTGCCAGAGCGGGGCCGGGGCCGTGCGCTGGAAGGAAATTACGCCTGTGGAGCGGTAATCGAAGATGCCGCCAAGATAGGCAGTCAAAGCGATACACGCTAGGCCCCAGGCTAGGGCTTGGCCGCCGGCTAGGAAGTGAAAGGGATTGAACAGCCACAGGTGCCAAGCTGAGGTCATGCGGGTGTGGGGAGCGTCCATGGCGAGCTTCTTTCTATAAAATGCGCGTCATTCTTGCTCGACTTTGCCGAGCGTGTCCTTTGGGCTTTCCGCTTCTTCCAACGGCCCCAGTTGCTCGACGAGGGCATCGAGGCGGTTGCGCAGAGTGGGGTAGGAGACACCGTAGAGTTTGGCCATGTGCTTGAGATTGCCGCCGATCTGGAGGAAGCGGAGCACAAAGGTCTGATCCTCTGGGGCAAGGCGGGCTAACGGCGGCAGATCAAAACTGCCTAGCACGGCCGTATCGCACTCGGTACAGTCTAGGCGGGCGACCTGCAGGGCCGCGGAACAAGCCGGGCAATAGGTAGGCAAGCGAGGGTTATGCATTGGATCCGTATGATTCATTTTTATTCAATTAATTTTTAACTAAGTTAAAATATAATTATCTTTTATCAAATATAAATTTTAAAATATAGATTTAAATCATAGGTCCACAGAGATGAGATGCTTCGACTCCGCTTCGCTACGCTCAGCATGATAGCGGCAGATGCTTGATTTCCTTGTCATGCTGAGCGCAGCGAAGCATCTTGTGTTTTGGATATTGGCGTATGCCCACTACCCCTCTCTTAAGGATATCATGTCATGACTCTAATAAATTCCTTGAATCAAGGCTTTGTGACCATGAGGAAGCTAGCGCTCGTTTTCGTTGCGGCGTCCATCTACGCGCCTTCTCTCCAGGCCCAAGATCAACGGCTCAAACTTCCAACCTATCACCTGACCGTCGATCGCGCCGACCTGAGTGCCCTCTACCAGTCCCCCCGCAGCAATGTCCGCTATCCCGCCCAATTTTCCTTCGCGGGAGAAGTTCTCGAGTGCGAGGTGCGATTCCGGGGCGGGACATCCCGCAAGTACCCAAAGAAAAGCTGGAAGGTCTGGTTTGAGGATTCATCCAATCCGGTTGGAGTCAGGGAGCTCAACCTCAACGCGGAATACTCGGATCTCTCGTTGATGCGCAACGCGCTGGCCATGAGGTTGTATCAGTTCATCGGTCATCCAGCGCCGAATACTGAGCACATCAGCCTGATGGTCAACGATGACTTCATGGGCGTCTTCGTCCAGGTAGAGGAGCCTGATCAGGATCTTCTACGGCGATACGACTACGAGCTCGGAAGTCTCTACAAATCCGAGTATCACGGTGGGAGTACAGCGCCATTGCTGGATTACGACACCTACCTTTATTCGTGGAATAAGAAGGTGGGAGGTGAATCCGACTATATCCATGGGCAGCGGCTATTCAATCAGCTTCTCTATCTGACGTATGAGGATTTTGCAGAGCGGATTTCCCTTATGGTGGATGTGGAGAATGTGCTTCAATACTTTGCGGTCGTCTATGCGATCTCCAGTCTAGACGCCGTGACGAAGAATACTCTGCTCTATTTCGACCCGAGGGGGCACTTGCAGCAAATCTTACCTTGGGATCACGATGCTTCCTTCGGCAATTACTGGACCGGAGAATACCGGCCCGACTTTGAAACGATCTTCGATTACGTCACTCTGAGACACCATCTTCTATTTCAGAGGTTGATGGAATACGACTCCTATCGCGAGTCGTTCTGGAGCAAGGTCAACTTCGTCATCGAGCACGGATTCGCCGCGGTGGAAGCCGAGATCGACTCAACGTACGAGCTGATCAAGTCGGACGTTTACCTCGACGGAGCCAAGATTGGCACCAACGCCCAATTTGACAATGAGATCTCCCGTCTGAAAGGCTTCCTAACAGCGAGGAGATCGTTCCTGACGGATTTTTCCTTTTTCGAAAAAAATCTTCTATCGGACTTGTACTGCTCCGATCCGTTTCCCTCGCCCGATGCCGATGATCGCGGCGTGGTGTTTCGCGCCACTTCGCGCAGCCCCCAGGCCGTCATGGTCGAATACATCACGGATTTGTCGTCCTACAAGACATGGGGAGAAGGGATCACGGTCAAGAAACTCGCGCTGTTCGACGATGGTCGCCACGATGATCTGCAGGCGGGGGACCTCGTTTACGGCAATCGTCTCGTGCTGCCCAAAAACTACACGGGCCTCGTGCCCTATTCTTTCAGGGCCGGAGGCTACAGCTATCCCTCCAACGGGCTATTCTATATCAATTACATGGCCACGAAGACGTTCGCTTTGAATGTGAATCACGCCGGTATCGAGGAGTATCAACAGTTGCAGATCGGAGACGTTTATCGGATACGCGATGAATATTTCATCGAGATCATCAATGCCGGTGAGTTGAATCTGAACCTTTCCTACTGCAGCTTTGAAGCCGGGGAGTATTTCAACCGCTTCATGTTCCCGCCCGGGACGAACATCGAGGCGGGCTCCAGCCTGATCCTTTCCTCGAACAGAGATGCCGCCGGGGACCTGTTTCCGGACTCGCCCGTCTTCGGCAACCTTTTTTTCGCTGTCTCGCTGGGCGACGCGATGAAGCTTTTGACGCCCACACTGACGGTGATGACGGCTCGCGTCAACGAGACCTACAGCGCTGTCGATCTTCCGATACCATCCATTGTGATCAACGAAATCAACTATCATTCAGCGGATGATCTGGATACGGGAGATTGGGTCGAATTGTACAATCCCAACGATGCTTCCGTCGATCTTTCCAGTTGGAACTTTCGAGACGACGATGACGACCATTCCTTTGTGCTGCCCGGTGGGACGCTCATCGAGCCGCGCGGATTTCTGGTGTTGTGCCGAGATGGTGCGGCTCTCGAATCCCTCCTCGGGGTCTCTTGTGTCGGAGACTTCGATTTCGGCTTGAGGAACAGTGGAGAGCTGGTTCGCCTCTTCGACAGCGATGGATTTACCTAGACGAGAGTCCGTGGCCGGTGGAGGCGGACGGCGACGGGCCTACGCTGGAGTTGCTTCACTATAGCCTGGACAATGCGGACCCCATGCACTGGCGGGCTTCCATCCCGGTGGGGGGCACTCCGGGTCGGGCCAACAGCGTGTTGGCACCACCTACGTCTGTCGCGAGCGAGACGGACGAGGGCACACCGCGGTCGTTCAGCCTCTTTCAGAACTATCCCAATCCCTTCAATAGCGAAACCCACATCGCCTTTCACCTACCGCGAACGGAGCATCTTTCTCTGAAAATCTTCAACTTGACCGGCCAATTGGTGACCACCCTGATGGAGGGCGTTTATCGAGCGGGCAGACACCGGATACCCTGGGACGGCCGGGACGATCGAGGAGAGTCCGCTGGTTCCGGGATATTCTTCTATCGGTTGACGACGGAAACCTTGCAGTCAACGCGAACCATGGTCCTCGTCAAGTGACGCATGACCCCTGTCTGATACATATGCGCGAAACTGTGTTCCGTTGACGACCAGCAGCGCGGCCTTCTCCTTCTCCAGTTAAGTGAATGTAGCGCACCAGAGCTAAGTCCTGATACTGGCTCGCTCACTAGGGTAACAGTCTGGAAAGGGGTAATTATGGACGAACTCGCATTGGCGGAGGATTTCCAGTTCGACGCGCAGGGATTTCTCATGCTGCGGAACGTCTTTGATGCCGAACGCTGCCAGCGCTACCTCAAAGAGCTGGAGCGGCTGTTTGCGCACCAGTACGATGACCCCTGGCTGCGCGATGGGGTTCGCGGACAGACGACGGTGCAGATCACCGAAGGCCAGCGGCGGATCAATGGTCTGCCGTTGTGGACGGAAGTGTTCGACGAGGTCATCAGCTTTGCGCCGGTGGTAGAGCGCCTGCGGCGCTGGATGCAGCACCCCCAGCTCGTCAACACTTGGGCCATTGAGAAGACAGAGGGCACACCTTGGGGGGGATGGCACCGGGGGTTAAATCCAGACGACTACACCGTGCGCCGAGGGCAGATCCGCACGCGCATGTTGAACTGTGTGTACTTCCTGACGGACAACGATGAAGATGACGGCTGCCTAACGGTAGTCCCCGGTGCGCACAAGTCGGAGATTGACCTGCCCATGGCCGAGTATCGGGGCCGCGATCTACCCGGGGCCGTGCGGGTCACTGGCAAGGCCGGGGATATGGTCATGTTCTCGGAGACGCTGCTCCACACTGGCGCGGCAAAGAGTTCATCCCGTCAGCGCACGAACCTCTATTTCAATTACATCGATGCCACTTACAACCCGGCGATGCGGGAACTGCTGGCCGGGAATCAAGGCAATGTGAATCACTACGTGTTTCCACCAACGGTGCGCGCTCGTTTCGACGAGACCCAGCAAGAGCTTACCGAGTGGATGGAGTGGCAGCGCACGGCACCGGCGTCGAGTGGCTAAAGCAAGCGATTAATAGGCGATAAAGGAGAATCACTTGACGAATACACCCTCTTCCTCGCCAGAGGAAGTCTTGGCCGAAGGGGAAGTGCAGGAGCGACGGGACGCGCTCCGGCGCACGGTTCAAGAAGCATTTGCGGCCGAGGATTTAGGCACTCTGCGTCTCATCCTCAACGACCATCATCCTGCGGACTTGGCCGATTTGTTCCGCCACCTAAACGATGAGGAGCAACCCGTAGCCTTGCAGACCTTGGCCGAGCCGCTGGCCGCCGCGGTCCTGGCTGAGATGGATGCGGATGTCCTGCGCGAGGTGGCCGAGGATATACCCGCGGACGATTTGTCGGGATTGGTCGATGAAATGGCCCCCGACGATGCGGCCGATGTGTTGGGCGACCTGTCCGAGGAGCAGAGTGCCGAAGTCCTCGATTTGCTCGCAGGCGAGGAAGCGGGTCAGGTGCGCGAGTTGTTGGCTCATCCCGAGGATACGGCCGGCGGGCTGATGACCTCGCGTTTTATCGCCGTGTACGAGGATATGAGCGCAGCCCAGGCCATAGAGCAGGTGCGGGCTTGGGCCGAAGACGAAGACGAGGTGTTCTATCTCTATAGTGGCTTGGTGCCGCTCAAGCGGTTGCTGTTGGCCGCGGCCGATGCCCCGGTTGGCACCTTGGCCAATCGCAGTCCAATCGCGGTGCGAAGTGATATGGACCAGGAGGAGATCGCCTATATCTTCGCCGAGTACGATTTGTTGGTATTGCCGGTGGTCGATGATGCGGGGCGCTTGGTGGGCGTGGTGACTGTAGATGACATCTTCGCCGTCATCGAAGAGGAGACTACTGAGGATATGTACGAGATGGCGGCCATTCCTTCGGAGGAGCGCACGGATCGCTCGGCTGCGGGTGTGGTGCGTCTGCGGCTGCCGTGGCTGTTGGTTTGCTTGGGGGGCACTTTGCTCGCGGGCGCGGTGATCGAGGGTTTTGACGATACCCTTTCCAAGGTTATTGCCCTGTCTTTTTTCGTGCCGGCGGTCATGGCTATGGGCGGCAATACGGGCATCCAGACTGCCACGGTGACTGTGCGGAGCTTGGCTATCGGTCAGGGGCAATGGGGCTTGGTGAGCCGCGAACTGCGGGTGGCTTTGGGTTTGGGGGGTATTCTGGGCGTTCTGGCTTGGGGCGTGGCTAGCTGGTGGACCGGCGATGCGCTCTTGGGGGGATGCGTGGGAGCGGCGATGGGGGCAGCGGTGGTGCTAGCGGCGGTGATGGGGGCTGTGGTGCCGTTGGTTTTCCGCCGCATTGGCGTCGATCCGGCCGTGGCTTCGGGGCCGCTGATCACGACGCTTAACGATGGGTTGTCTTTGCTGCTGTATTTTGGGATTGCGGCGTTTTTCTTGTAGGGGTGGATGATGGGGCGTATTCTCCCGCTTGTCTGCCTACGTCACCGTCGATAGCCGCTCAACCTTGATTTGGTCGGCCTGTTTCATCGCCTGGGCTAAGTCGTAGGCGGCCTGCAACCGGTACCATGTATTCGCTCCGCCGCCGAATGCTTTGTCGAGGCGGATCGCCATCTGCGGCGAGATTCCCGAATGACCATTTACGACATTGGATAGCTGCTTCCGACTAACCCCAAGATTTTTTGCCGCTTCTGTCACGGTTAGCCCTAACGGCTCTAGGCAATCGTGACGGATGGACAGGCCCGGATGGGGTGGATTGTTCATCTGGAGATCGTTGTGTCGAAAACGGACAATCATTCTATAGAATGTAACTTGCCCAACTCCCGGCGGTAGTGCTGGCGATTGATAGTTTTCACTCGAATCGGGATTTTCACTGTTTGATGAAAACGCCTATTTGAGTGAAATTTTAATTTTTCCACTGAGTTCAATCCATCAGACAAATCCATTCCTCAGAGCCAATAGACCGCAGTGAAACTGATCATTACCAACGACGACGGCATCGAAGCAGAGGGCCTACAGACCTTAGTCCATCTGGCGTCGCGGTGGGGCGAGGTCGTCGTTGTCGCGCCGGCCGAGCCTCAGTCCGGCATTGGGCATCAGTTGACAACC
>JAGWBY010000036.1:16264-45329 GCA_021295675.1 Candidatus Latescibacterota bacterium
GGGTGCTCTCCGGGATCAATCACGGCGGCAATCTTGGGGTGGATGTGTACGAATCCGGCACGGTAGCCGCCGCTAGGGAAGCTGCTATTCACGGTTGTAAGGCCGTCGCCCTGTCCCACTATACCGTAAAGGGCCGGTCGGTCGATTGGCCGTTGGCCGCCGAACGGCTGCGGCCGGTTTTGGATAACTTGCTGAACGAGACGCTGGAAGCCGGATATTTTCTGAATGTGAATCTGCCCCATCCCGAACACAACCGGACGTGCTTGGAAACTAAACACGCCCTAGTGGACACAAGCCCTCACAAAACCACATTCTCGCAGACCGGTGACGGCTTTCTATACACCGGAATCTATCAGGAGCGCTGGCGACAACCCGACAGTGATGTGGACCTCTGTTTCAAGGGTCATATTTCGCTGTCGAAAATTGCCGTTTGAATAGGTTGTACTTTAATCGACAAAACACGACGGAGCAGAGCGATGAAGATAGCTGACATTAGAGCATTCCCATTGCGGATCAGTAAGTCGGAAGAGGCGTCGCAAGCGCCGACGATTGATGGCGGCGATTATCGCGTGGACCATTCGAGGTCCATCACGATCTACTCGCCCCATCACGAGACCACCGTTGTCAGGATTGAGACGGACAACGGAATTGTCGGGTGGGGCGAGGCGCAAGCGCCGGTGTCGCCGAATACTACGGCGACGATCGTGCGCGAATTAGTGCGGCCGTTGGTGATGGGGCGCGATCCGTTCGACATTGAGGCGATTTGGACGTGCAACTATGATGCGATGCGGGAGCGCGGACATCTGACGGGTTTCTACATCGACGCCCTCGCAGGAACGGACATCGCGTTGTGGGATGTCGTGGGAAAGGCTATTGGAAAGCCAGTGCACAAGATTGCGGGTGGGCGGTATCGAGATGAGATACCGCTCTACGCAGGGATCGGCGGTACGGATCCAGTGAAGGTTGCAGATGCGGCTGAGGAGCATGTGGGCTATGGGTACAAGGCGCTGAAGTTGCACTTGTTGTTGGATGCGGAGGGCGTGGCGGAGATTTGCCGCGCCGTGCGGCAGCGCGTCGGGCCGGACATCATGCTGATGGTCGATACGCACATGCGGCAGACGGTCTCAAGCTCGATACGGCTGGGACGGGAACTGGAGAAGCTAAATTTCACTTGGCTGGAGGCACCGATCATACCGGACGATATACCGGGGCAGGCTGAGATCACCCGGGCGTTGGATATGGCGGTGGCCATAGGGGAGTGGACGCGCACTCGCTACGAGATGCGCGAGCAGTTCGAGCGCCGGGCGTACGACATCTTGATGCACGACATCGCGCGGACGGGGATTACCGAGGCCGACACCTACAACATTCCGGTCGCGCCGCACATCGGAGGTGGTGGGATCCTGGCGATTGCCGCGACCGTTGAGTGGTCGGCGTCGTGTCCGAACTTTATGATCATGGAGCACGCCCATCGCGCCAACGCAATCAAGAGTCGGATACTCAAGGAGCCGTACGAACCCGAAAACGGCTACTACAAGGTTACAGATCGACCGGGTTTGGGCGTTGAGGTGGATGAGGCGGCGTTGGAGACGTACGCGTTTCCGGGGAGTTGATCCGACGGTCGATTGAGCAAATAGGAGCAATGCCATGCGTTTGCAGGACAAGGTGGCCCTGATCACTGGGGCTGGCAGCAACATTGGCCGGGCCATGGCCCGGTTGTTTGCCCGCGAGGGAGCGGCGGTGGTGGTCGGCGATACGGACGAGGTCGGCGGTGGCGAAACCGTGCGGCTCATTGAAGCGGCTGGGGGTCGGGCCTGTGCGGTCGCCGGCGATGTCAGCACTACGCAGGGCCTGCGGCGGAGCATCGACGGGGCGGTGGAGGCGTATGGGCGGCTCGATGTATTCTTGAGCAATGCCAATTCTGGGGCCTCGGGCACCATTGCCCAATTCGACAGGACCGGGGCCGAAAAGCTGTTGCTGGTCAACCTCATGGCGCTGATGGAAGGGGCTCACTACTGCCTGCCCCACATGCAGCAGGCTGGTGCCGGTGCCATTGTCGCCACCTCTTCGGTACAGGCCATAGTGGGCGTGCCCGGGCATCCGGCCTACGGGGCGGCCAAGGCCGGCATATTGGGAGCGGTGCGCAGTATGGCGGTGGAACTGTGGCCCTACAAGGTGCGGGTCAACGCCGTGTGTCCGGGCGGTACTGCGGGCAAGACCTGGACTGTGATCGACGAATTGGGCGAAGAGTACTTGCCCGAATTCGAGGCGCGCTTTGGCCGGGACATGCGCCATTTGCCCCTGCCCGTGCCCACGGACCCGATGGCCATTGCCCAGGCCGCGCTGTTTTTAGCGTCGGACGAAGCCAGTTATATCACCGGCCAGCATCTATCGATCGACGCGGGCTTGGGCGTGTTGCGCTACAATGTCTTCCACGGACCGGAGCCGCTCGACACGCCGCAGGCTAAAAGCCAGCGACAAAGCGAATTGCAAGCCGAATTTGAGGCGTGGTTGGCCGCAAAAAAAGAAGAGCGGTAAATGGCAGAGATGACCTGCTCGCGGTCAAAGCTCTCCAACGACACCGCAATTTAAATTGGTCCACTTTGCAGCGCTTGTCGGCCCGCCCCGCCCCCCTTATTTTGAGCCTTGTTCCACCTGTCCCAAGGAGAGATAAAATCCCCGGAGGGCCGTATGCTCACGGCGTGGATCGTCGCCGGCGTTCTCATGATCCTTCTGGAGCTGTTCCTGCCCGGGATTTCTGTCCCACGAAGGAATGTACTAGAAATCGCCGCCTGATGCAGAAGGGAAACCATGACCAGTCTCACCCTGCGTGCCGAACAGATTCGCCAGTTTGCAGAGGACGGCTACCTCATCCTCGAAAATCTCCTAGATCGGGAGGACGTCGAGCGGATTCTGCGCATCGCTCGCTGCGACCCGCAGTTGGCCGCCGACGCCAAGGGCAACCAGAATTACGAAGCCGAAGGACTCGACACCCGCTTGGCCTACCGCTCCGGTCTGGCTGATGATGTGTACAGCGCCCTAGCTCGCAGCCGCCGACTCGTCGAGCCACTCGAACAGTTGTTCGGCGACCGGGTGCGCTACTACTATCAATTGCAAATGATGAAAGATCCGCAGACTGGCGGGTGGCAGTATCACCAGGACTACGGCTACCACTACCAGCAATTCTTCTACCCCGCGTTCGCCAGCGTCATGGTCGCCCTCGATCCAGCCACCCGCGACAATGGCTGCTTGAAAGTAGTGCGGGGGTCCAACCGCTTGGGCCGGCTCGAACATCAGTCCTCTGGCTCCCAACTCATCGCCGATCCCCGGCGAGTTGAAATGGCGCTGCGGGAAATGGAGGAAGTGTACTGCGAACTCGCGCCGGGATCGGTCCTGTACTTTCACGGCAACACTTTGCATGCCTCAGAGCCAAATCTCAGCTCGCAGCCGCGTTGGTCGCTCATCTACGCGTACGTGGCGGCCTCCAATACGTACGTCCTGCCCGACTGGCCCGACGACCAGTGCCCCCTCGTAGAAAAGTGGGACGACTCCGAAGTGGATGCTGCTGCTCGGTGGCACTGGGAGGCCGTGGTTGCAACCAGTGAAGGAGGATGAGCATGAAAAATTCAAGCGTTTTAATGGTTGTTTTGGCCTTGTGTGCGATTCACGCCGTCCCTGGGCTGTCGCAACCGGCCGATGATAAAAGAGGGATGTACTTCGGCACCATGGTGGCCGTCCCTTTTGCCCAGGATTTGCACCATCAAACTTCTTTTACCGTCTTGAACAATGAAATGACGGCTTCGGGCGACCTCGCAATTGGCTATGGACTCGGGTTTGCGGCTGTTTCGGGAAAAGGGATTTCCGACTATGCGGCGCTTGAACTTACCGGATCTTGGTCGAAACAGTCATCCGACCTCGGAGTTTCCCTGCCCGCCCTCTTGACTCAGGGGTTTTCCAACAGCGATTTTGAGCTGCCTGCTGGTTTCAGCTATGACGGGAAAATAGTGACGTTGCAGTCGAAGGTCGATCTGCTGCTTTACCCGACGAAGATGGCCGTGACGTCCAGCGACGGCGCGAAGCCTTACTTAGGAGGCGGCGTGGGAATCGTGCGCTCGAACATGGACATGGATATTGAAAAAGATGAGCCGACGCAGGCATTTATCGAGACTTTGGAGGAGCTTGGTTTTGCGGAACTGCTTCCCGCAAAGATAGACGACAAAGGAACGGATCTGCAGTTGACCCTGCGCGCGGGCGTAAACATGCCTTTCCGCGACGTGGACTTGGATTTGGGATGGCAGTTTTACAGAACGTACGTCGAGGGGGAAGACAACGATTCCCACGTGGCGGGCGGCATCCTGAAGTACGCGTTTTAAGCGGCTGCGATCTCCGGCCAGTGCCTTGACATGCTTGTCGATGACGGCGCCTTATTGTGCCTATGTGTAAATGGAGCAATCCCACCTTAAAGGAGGATTCTTGCCGACCACCAGTGCAGTGGGTTAGAACTCAATGCGCCCAACCCCTTCAACGGTACCACCCGGAATGCCTTAGTTGGCGATAGGAGCGGATGATGAAAAAAAAGCAAGCTACCATCAAAGACATTGCACGGGAGTTGAAGATTTCGCATTCAACCGTCTCGCGGGCGCTATGCATTGGTGGCTGAGAAGACCCGAAAACGGGTGCAGCAATTAGCCACCGAGTTGGACTACAGTCCCAATTTGATGGCGCAGGGGTTTGTGACGGGGAGGACGAGTACCCTAGGGCTGCTAACCTACCAGATTTTCATAGAGACGTTTGGGCGTCAGACCGATCAGATTTTGAGGGCGGCTGACAAGCAGAAGTATCTGATCCTGATGATGGCTCCCAACCAACTTCGGGGGCTTACACCGGAGGACCAGACCACACAGATCAAACAGTTGCTTTCCCGGGGCATAGACGGACTCTTGATTCACACCCGGGGTGACAGAGGAGAGTCCGAGCGCATTTTGAATGTCGTGCGGGGACGAGTGCCGGTGGTGACCTTTACCCATCCGATTCAAAACCTGAATGGAGTCGTGGTGGAAGAGATAGCGAGTTTTTGCGAGGCCACCGAGCATTTGATCCGGTTGGGGCACGAGCGGATCGGGTTTATCGGTCCGGACTGGAATAAGAACTTCGCGGGTTCAGCCAAGGGCAAGGGATACCTGCTGGCGATGCAAAAGCACGGCTTGACCCCCAAACGCATATCCGATAAAACCTTGCCTGCAAAACCGACGCATCGCTTGGGGAAAAAGCTCGGCGATCCGTTTACGGCCCTTGTGTGCAGGAACGATTATACGGCGATAGGCGCTTGTCGCGGACTAAGGGAAGCAGGGTTTCGCGTCCCTGATGATGTGGCTGTGGTGGGGTACGGCGATCTGGAGGTAGGAGCGTATGTGACACCGGCATTGACGACCTCGGCAATTCCCTACGAGGTGATTGCCGAAGCGGCGATGGCGCTGATACTGGAACAGCTTGAGGGGCAGGATGAGCCTCGGCAAGTAGCCTTGAAATCGACGCTGGTCGTGCGGGAATCCTGCGGGGCAAACAGCAGTAAAAAATAATCGGAGCAGTGCTTGACTTGACAGTGTAGCGGGAGAGAGGGTATATTTTTCGACTTAAATGCAAACGTGTGAATTCAAGCATATCAATGATAAGATTGATGATTGGTTTGGGAGATGTCGATGTAAGACAAGTGGGACGTTCAATGATGCTAAACGTGCAAAATATGTGACACTTGTCAATGACTTCTGGTATGGTCTTGTACAATACACGGAAGAGCTGATTCATGCTTGTTATTCGATTTCTGGGATAGAGATGGGATAGAGAGTTATGATGTGTTACATCTTTCAAACTCTCTATCCCATTTGAGGTCTTATTAAATTGCCCTTACAAACTAGAGTATCCAAACAATAAGATATTTGGAGTGAATGCGATGCCGTCTTTAGGTGGTGCCAAGTAGCGGCCATTAGACGTCGGTCACATCGGTCGCATATTGACACTGTGTTACTCACCGGGGACCTTGTCAACTCTGAAGGACCGGTGAAGCGTTCAGGATTCTGTAGCGGGACCTAGCAGGTGTTTGGTGAGTACGCTTGTCGCAAGTTGGCCGACCCGTAAAGGAGTTTTTAAATGGACTCTAATTTCATAAGGAGTATGTAAATTTGATAAAGCAGAGGATTGTAACGGAGAGGACGGGTACTTTGGGTCTGCTGACCTACCAGATTTCCCGGGAGACGTTTGGCCGTCAGACCGATCATATTCTGAGGGCGGCTGACAAGCAGGAGTATCAGGTCGTGATGAGTATGGCCGCTCACCGGACGCCTCTGGCTCCACTAGATGACCAAACCACGCAGATCAAGGAGCTGATTTCCCGAGGCGTAGATGGACTTCTGATTAATACGCGGGGCGACGAAGAAGAAGCTGAGCGCATAATGAACACCGTGCGAGGACGAGTGCCGGTGGTGACGTTTCACTATCCGACTCCAAGCCTGAGCGGGGTCGTGCTGGGCCTTATAACGGATTTTTTTGAGGCTACCGAGCATTTGATTCGGTTGGGTCACGAGCGGATTGGGTTTATCGGTCCGGACTGGAATGAAGCTAGCCCGGTTTCAGCCAAGGCCAAGGGGTACTTACTGGCGATGCAAAAGCATGGCCTGCCGCACGAATTCTTACCTGCCTTGGGCATCCATGCGAAGGGGGGGTATCTGCAGAGTAAAAGGCTCGGCGATCGGTTTACAGCCCTTGTATGCCGGGACGATTATACGGCCATGGGCGTTTGCCGCGGGCTAGGGGAGTTAGGTCTTCGCGTTCCCGAGGATGTGGCTGTGGTGGGTAGCGGCGATCTGGAAGTGGGGACTTATGCGATTCCAGCGCTGACGACCTTGGTAACTCCCTACGAGGCAATTGCCAAAGCGGTGATGGAGTTGATGCTGGAACAGCTTGAGGGGGGGAGGGATGAGCCTCGGCAAATAACCTTGAAATCACGCCTAGTCGTGCGGGAATCCTGCGGGGCGAACACAAGTGAAAAATGATCGCAAGGGCGCGCATTGCCCCGAGTGAGGGCGTGCCCTATATTGTAGAGACGTTAAATATAGCTTCCGTTGGGGGTGGCCCGGCAGCGGGCCTGAGATTGAGACCCTTCGAACCTGAACTGGATCGTGCCAGCGTAGGGAAACGGATGCCGTACGCACCGCGTACGCACCGCTGGCCCATCTGGGGCGAGCGGTTTTTTTGTGCGCCCTCGACGGAATTTTCCGCAAATCGAGACGAGGGAGCAAATCTATGAAAATTTCACTGCCGTCGGCTAGTTTGCTGGCTGGTTTATTGACGCTGTCGGCGCTGTCTGTGGCGCAGGCCGAGAAGGTCCCCGGCCAAGTGTTGGACGCGACTACGGGCCGCCCTTTGGCAGGGGCTAATGTGCAGGCCAGAAACGCGGCTACCACTGCGGATGCTCAGGGTCGCTTCAAGGTGGAGGCTGCCTTGGGCGATTCCCTCGACATTTCCTTTATCGGCTACCAGAGCGTGCGGGTAGCGGTCGTCTTGCCGCTAGTTGTGGCTTTAGAGCGCGCGATTTTGCAAGCGCCCGAGGTGGTGGTGGAAGGCGGCTTGATGCGCCAGCGGCTCGACCGCTTGGCCGCCAGCGTCACCGTGGTAGATGGTGACCGTTCCCGAGCCAGCGGGGCTGGGCACTTGCAAGACGCGACCCATGCGGTGCCCAATTTGAATTGGGCCGGTGGCTCGTCCCGACCGCGCTATTTCCAGATTCGGGGCATTGGCGAGCGCAGCCATTACGCTGGCGAAGGGCCGCCCAGTTTTTCGGTGGGATTCGTCATGGACGATGTTGATTTGAGCGGCATGGGTACGGCCGGTTTGCTCTTTGACGTCGATCAGGTCGAAGTCTTCAAAGGCCCTCAGTCAACCATTTCCGGCCTGATCAATTTGCGTTCGGCCGATCCCCAGCGGGGATTTGCCGGATCGGGCAGCGCCGAGATGGGCAGCGATGGGTTAGGGCGTTTTTCCGGGGCGGTGAATATGCCGGTAGGGAGCGAGTTGGCGTTGCGCGTAGGGTATGAGAACAGCCGTTCCAACGGCTTTCGCTCCAACACCTTTCTCGACGCCGACGATACCAACCACCGACGCGAGCAGTTAGTGCGCGCCAAGGTCGGCTGGACTCCGGCGGCTGGTCCCGAAGTGTTGGGTACCTTCTTTTGGGCCGATATGGACAATGGGTACGACGCTTGGGTGTCCGACAACAACGAGGAGTTGACCACTTACTCTGACAAGCCGGGCAAGGACCGCCAGCAAACGACCGGGGCCTCGCTCAAGAGTACTTGGGGGCTAGGTGCGAGCGGTGTTGAACTGGTGACCATCACCGCGTTTTCGCGCAGCGAATTGGAGCACAGCTTCGACGGCGATTGGGGCAACGACGAGTACTGGCTAGAGGAGCATGGATTCGACCCAGATGTCGAGGGGTGGAGCTACGACTTTTTCGACCGCAATGTGCGCGACCGCACGGTTGTGAGCCAAGAGGCCCGGCTCTTGGTCGAGGAGCTGGTGGTGGGAGCCTATTGGAAGCGGCTCGAAGAAGAAGACAATGCCGCAGGCTATTTGTTCGGCGGCGACGCCACGGACCTGAGTGGGCGCTACGAGATTGACAACCTAGCTTTTTACGGCCAATACGGACTGGACTTGGGCCAAGGGTTGCGGCTGGAAGTCAATGCGCGGCTCGACCGCAACGATACGGCCTATGAGGGAACGACGGCGAATTACGGGGCCGATAGCACCAGCACCGCGTTCGCCGTCGATCAATGGCTGGGCGGCGGCAAAGTAGCCCTCAGCTACGACTGGCGTCCGGGCCAGACCCTGTACGCTGCGGCTTCGCGCGGCTACCGCTCCGGCGGGGTCAATCAGCATCCGTACCTGGCTGCGGAAAACCGCCCCTACGACCCCGAGTACATCGTCAATCTCGAACTCGGCTGGCGAGTCAGCGGACCGCGCTCTTCCACCGGGCTGACCCTGTTCCACGCCCTGCGCTCAGACCAGCAGGTCGAGTTATCGAGCCAGCAGGATCTAGGCGACCCCAACAGCTTTTTCTACTTCACGGCCAATGCCGTCAAAGGCCGCAACAGCGGCTTAGAATGGGAGCAGACCTTCCGCCTCGTGCCTCAAGTCGAACTCTTTGGCTCGCTGGGTCTGCTCACTACTCACATTGATACGTACACCTTCCCCACGGAAGACGGGGAAGTGACGCTGGGGGACCGGGCCGCAGCTCACGCGCCCAACTACACCTTTAGCTTGGGGGGCGAATACCGTCATCCGTCGGGCTTGGAGGCGCGGCTGGCCTTGACCGGCATGGACCAATTCTTCTACTCCGATGGCCACGACCAAGTCTCAGAGCCGTACCAATTGGTCAACGGCCACATCGCCTACCAGTTGGGCACATGGTCTGTGCAGCTATGGGGTCGCAACCTGCTCGACGAGCGCTACGGGGTGCGGGGCTTCTACTTTGGCCTAGAGCCGCCGGATTACGCCGACAAGCTGTACAAAACCTATGGCGATCCGCGCCAAGTCGGCGTGCGGCTGACGACGCAATTTTCTTCCTTGGGAAACTAAAGCCGTGGACGGTCAATCTGCTCTGATCGTCGGCAATGGCGAGCCGCCCTCCCGAGAATTATTCGCCGCCTGCGCCCAAGAAGCCGAGCTGATCCTGTGCGCCGATGGCGGAGCTAATACCGCCTCGGCGTATGGGTACGCGCCCGATTACATCGTTGGCGATCTCGACTCGGTCAGCCGCCAAAGCAAGGCCGCCCTCGCTGCCGACCGCCTCATCCTCGTTGACCCCGAGGGCAATGTGGGCACAGACGGCCAAAAAGTCCTCAACCACGCCGTCGCCTTGGGCGTTACTGAAGCCGTCCTGCTCGGTTTTACAGGACGGCGCACCGATCACCTGCTGGGCAATTTGAGCCTGCTCAAGACCTTTGCCGACCGCCTCGCCTTGCGCATAGTAGATGACTACTGCGACATCCGCCTCATCGACCGCAGCATCCGCTTCCGCGCCGACCTTGGTCAGAAAATTTCCCTGTGCCCGCTCGACGGCGCGGCGGAAGGCATTGAGACTTTTGGCTTAAAATGGCCCTTGCGGTCCGAGAGCCTCATCCCGGGCGTGCGCGAGGGCATTTCTAATGAGGTAGTGGACAATCCGGTCGAGATCCGGGTCGGGCGCGGCGATCTGCTGTTGTGCGTGCAGCAGGAGAGCGCGTCCGGGCAGATCAAGTTGCTGGATTAGTCAGGCCGAGCAGTTGGCGCTCCCGAGGACGCAGAATTGGGCGCAGTGCGGGTGGTTGAGCTTCACCGGGCCCCAAGATTCGGATAGGGTCCGGCCCATCTCAAAAGCCGCGTCATACGGCAGCAGGGTACAGGAGAGCACAACCGGAGAATCCGCGCCCTTGCGCTTGATGACCATGCGCGACGAGGCGCACATGATGTCGTCGGGCGATTGGCCGAGAATGTCCCAGCAGCCGGTGGTGATCTCGGGGACATCGACGGAGGAGTTCATTTCTGGGAAGATGACGAGCTGGCTGGGGTCGGCCGCGTCAATATGCACGCCGAGGTCGGCGAAGAGACGGGCGAAGCCGGCGCGCAATTCGCTTTCTTCGCCGCCCCAGAGCGTGCGGCCAGCGGCTGTTAAGCGGAAGCCGCAATCGGAAAGCCAGCGCAAGCCCTCGATCGTTGGTGCCCAAGAGCGCTCGCCGCGCTCCGCCTCGTGTAGCGCCGGCTCGTAGTGGTCGATGGAGACGCGAATCGTCAGCCGGTCGCCGTGCGCTTCGCGCAGCCGCAACAGGCCGTCGGCGCACTTCATCATCGGCCGCATGGCGTTGGTCAGCACCAAGCTCTCAAAGCCTCGTTCTAGCGCGTCTTCCAGCATGTCGAGCATCTCGGGATTCATAAAAGGCTCGCCGCCGGTGAAGCCGATCTCGCGCGTGCCTAGCTGATCTCGTTCAATTTCGTCGAGGTACACTACTACCTCCTCTGCCGCGAGGTACACCAACCGGTCGTTGCGCGGGCTCGATTCGATGTAGCAGTTGGCGCATTCTAGGTTGCAGAGGGTGCCGGTGTTGAACCACAAGGTCTCTAGCCGCGTCAACGCCACGCGAGCTCGCTCTTTTCCGTCGGCGGTGACATCGGGGTCTTGGAACTTGCGTGGGGCTAGGCGGGGCCGGGCTTGCGCTTGTGTCATGCTGCCTCCAGTCTGGGTCTCATCATTCGAGGCGACGGGGATGCGGTTGACCGCTTGGGCACCGTGCGACTGCACAAAGAGTCGGTAACTTAATAGACTGTCAAGGTGCGTTGCAGTTTTCTGAGCCGTATGGCGAGAAAAATTGCGGCGTAGTCGCAAAATGGCCCTTGCGGTTATCCTAGGGATCTCCAACCTAGTCGAAGAAGGGAAGACTCTGGCGAGATTGTAGTGGGATGAGTAGGTTGTCTACTGCATAGAAAGGAGAATTACCATGCAGAAACACACAGTAGCTATCATCGGCCTCGGGCGCATGGGCAGCACCATCGACGACGAAGGACACGGCGATGTGCCCTATTCAGTTGCGGCTGCGACGAGGGCGAGCGAGCGGCTGGAGCTCGTGGCCGGAGCGGACCTGCTGCCGGATAAGCGCGATGCGTTTCAAAGCCGCTGGGGAGTAGCTGTGTACGAGGACTTCCGCGACATGATCCGCCGCGAAGAGCCAGATCTCGTAGCCATCTGCACGGCGGCCTGTTTGCCCAAACCCGCCAGAGAGGCCCCGGACGCGAGTTTTCGCGGCGACTCGCACGCCGACCTAGCGGTGGCGGTGGCCGATATGGGCGTGCCGATGATCTACCTCGAAAAGGCCATGGCCAGCTCAATGGAGCGCGCCGACGAAATTCGCGATGCCGTAAAGCGCAACAACGCGCTCTTCAACACCGGCGTCCTGCGCCGCTTTGACAACCGCTACGACGTGGTCAAGGACGCGGTCGCCGCCGGTCAGGTCGGCGAGGTGCGAACCGTGATTCACTACGCTAGTTCCAGCCTGATGCACGGGCACATCCATTCGATTGACACAGTGTCCTATCTCATCGGCGATCCGGCGATTGAAGCGGTGCGCGGAGAGCTTTTGCCGCGCGGCTTACAGGTTGAGGGCAATCACATTCCGGCCGATCCCTTGGCTACCTATCAACTGCGCTTTGCCAACGGCGTCGAGGCGTGGTCGATTCCAGCAGCCCCGTGGGAATTCGAGGTCATCGGCTCGGAGGGTGCCATTCGCTCGTGCAACAACGGGGCTGGCGTTTTACTGCGCCAGCCCGGCACTGTGCAAGGACGAAACGCCTTGTGGGAGGAAGCGCCCGTCGATCCGGTGACGCCGCGCAGTACGACGCAGTGCTGCTTGGAGGATTTGGTCACAGCGCGCGAATCCGGCCAACCCACGCGCGGCCACATCGACGTGACGCATCACATTACAGAAGCCACCATCGCCGTCGCCGAGAGCCATCGCCAAGGCGGTGCTTGGGTCGAGTTGCCGCTGCCTTCGCGCGACCTATACATTTTTCACGTCTAGAGACGAGATATACTACCAGTAAGGATACACATGCTAAAAGCAGGCATATTTCTCGATATGGAAAATCTCAACCGCTGCGGCGGCTACGCCATCCGCTTTCGCCAGATCAAGGCATTAGTGGAGGCGCAGCAGGCGGTTGTGGTGCGAGCTAACGCCTATATGGCCGTGGACCGCGAGCGCGAAAATACGGACCTAGAGTATCGCCAAAAGAGGGAAACGTATCGCAGTCGAGCGCGGCGGGAGGGCTACCACCTAATTCTCAAGGAAGTGCGGCGCTATCTCACTGCGGAAGGCGAGACCATCGTCAAGGCCGACGCCGACTTAGAGCTGGCGATCGATGCCCTGTTGCAGTCGGAGAATTTAGACTACGTGCTGTTGGGTACGGGCGATGGCGACTTTGTGCGCTTGGTGCGCGCCCTGCAAAACCGGGGCAAGCGAGTCGATTTGCTGTCTTTTATGAACACCAGCACCGCGCTGCGCCAAGAGGTAGATTACCATTTTTCTGGGTACTTGGTGCCCGATCTTCTGTTTTCTGACCGCGACTCAACTCAGCGCCTGCGCGGCATCCTGCACGCGGTCAACGAGGATAAGGGCTACGGTTTTTTGACCGCGCAGACCGACTTGGGACTAGACACCATGCGCGAGGATATCTTTCTGCACATTACCGACCTGCGCACGGTCAGAGGTGGGGTGGTGTCCAACGTGGACTTTGCCCAACTCAGGATGCGCGGCGCGATTATCGAGTTTGAGATGGAGGACGACGGCGACCGGAAGAAGGCCATCAATGCCGTGGAGTTCCGGCCGGAACTGCTGTGAGGCGATGACGATGAAGAAGGATTGGTGCGCTGAAGAGTTTCGCTGCATGGTCGCCCTCGGCGAGAGCACCACTGCCGGTGGCTGGAGCACCGCTCCTGATCGCTGCTGGGTGCCTCTCCTCGGCCAGCTCATCAATGACTTCCAGACTACGCCTATGCGGGTCGTCAACTCTGGAATCGGTGCCAACCTCATCGCTAGGCGCAGCCCAGCGTACGAGGAAAGCGGAAAGCCGGCTGCCGACGAGCGCCTCGACAGACACGTCCTCTCCCACGACCCCGACCTGCTCGCGATCTCCTACGGCCTCAACGACGCCCGCGGAGGTACGCCATTGGCCCAGTTTTGCGAGGACCTCGCCCTGCTCGTGGGGCGCGTGCGCCAACGCGGGAACCCGCTCATCCTGTTGCTCGGGCCTTACTTCATGACCGACTTCACCGTCGGGGGGAAGACCTGGAGCCACGCCGATCTGCCCTTGTTCGGGAGCTTCAACACGGCCACGGCCGAGGTGGCGGCACAGCTCGACTGTCTGTACGTCGATCTGCTGGCCGCGAGCGGCGAAGCGCCTTGGATGGTTCACTACGACGGCGTGCACCAAAACGACCTCGGCCACCGGATCGTCGCCAACCGCATCTTCGAGGTACTCGCTCAGAACTGTTCCTGCCTGGCGCAGCGGACCCAACAGGCCGAGCGGCGCAGTCCGAGGTGGCGGGACGAGTCAACGCTGAAGTCCGACTACGGCTTCTGAGCAATGAGATGCCAATGTGCAGCAGTCCGGTCGAACGAGTTCAGGCTGTCTGTTGAACTGCGGGGAAAGGAGGTATGAGTGCCATGATTCGCGTCGCTATCGCCGGCTGCCACCGCCAGGTCCTGCGCAAGCCGACGAGCCACAACTTCGCCGCCGCCTTCTGCGCCAATCCCGACGCGGAAGTCGTCGGCGTCTTCGACTACGGCGAACGGGAACGCGCGGAATTCGTCGAGTGCTGGCGGGATGTGTGGGGAGAGGTGCCGGCCTTTGACGACTACGAGCAGCTTCTCGCGGAGGTCGCTCCCGACATCGTCTGCATCGCCACCCGACAGACCATGCACGCCGATCAGATCGAGAGAGCAGTGGCCGCTGGCGTCCGCGGGATTCTGATGGACAAACCGCTAGCCACGACCCTCGCCGAAATGGATCGCATCGTCGCGGCCTGTGCGGAGACTCCCCTTGCCTTCGCCCTAGACCGGCGCTGGGACTCCACTTATCGGGCGCTAAGCTCGGCCATTGCTGGCGGCCTGATCGGCGAGGCGACCAGCCTGGTGGCATACGGCATCCCGAATACAATCAATCACGGCTGTCACTGGTACGACGCCATGCTCGCGCTGCTGGGAGATCCAGAGCCCGCCTGGGTCAGTGGCTTTGTAGATCCCGGCGACCCTGCGGATGAGCGGCGCCGGATCGATCCGCCCTGCCGTGCGCAGATCGGGATGGACAACGGCGGGGTCGCCTATGTAACCTGCGACGGACCCAAAGGCCCCGCCTTTGAGGTCGCGGGCGCTGGCGGACGGATCTCCGTGCTCGCCGACGCGAGCGCAGCCCGCATCTGGCGGGACGACTCTGAAGAGTTATTTCCCCTGCCGCCGAAGGCGGAAGGCTGGCCGGCCGGCATGAACATGGTGAGCGACTTGGTTCGCGCCGTCAAAGAGGGTGGCCGCACCGCGTGCGACATCGCCGAGGCCCGCCGCGCAACCGAAATCGGATTCGCCATCTGCTCTTCCTCGGAACGGGAAGGCGTCAGGGTCGCGCTGCCTGCAGCCGATCGCTCTCTCCGCGTCGAGTCGTATCCGTGGGGGAACGAAGCTCCGGAGCGACGGGCCGGGTGAATCACCCCCGCGACGGCTCGGCGTTTTCCCGTCGGTGCCGCTGGTGCACCTCCGCCATCTTGAAGTCGTTGTCGATGACTTGCTGCAAATGCACCATGCGCTCTGGCCTCGCGGTGCGCAACATGGCCTCGCCGTGGATGCGGTCAATCCAAAACCGCCCTTCGTTGGCCAGCGCGTTCTGGAAGTCCTCTAGGCGCTCGTCGGGCACGTGTTCGTAGAAATTCATGGTGTACATGCGCCGCCGCTGCGAGCCGCCGAAAGCGGCGTGCTTGGTATTGTGCCAAAATACCACGATGTCGCCCGGCTGCGTCTCCACCACTTGGCACGGCACTTGATCGGGCGCTACCCCCCAAGCTGCGTCGCTGTCGGGCAGGGCTTCCTGCAGGCCGTCGGCATAGGCATCGCCGCAGCGGTGGCTGCCCGGAATGACGCGCACTGCGCCCGTGTCGCGGGTCAGCGGATCGAGGTAAAAGGCGATCTTGATGCTGGGAATGCGCGTGCCGTCGTACCCGTCCGAGTGCCAGCGCGTATCGCCGACGTAGAAATTGCCGTCGCCGCTGGTGTAGTTGAAATCGTCGCCCAGAATGCCGGCGGCAATGTCGTGGATGCGCGGGTCGTCGAGCAAGCTGCTCAGGTACTCGCTCTGGTCGGGGAAGGGCACAATGCACGAGCGCGCCCGCCCTTCGTGCTCTTTGCCGTGGTGCCCCCCGCCGTGCGCGGCCCACACGGCCTCGAATTCCGCGATAATGCGGTCGATGCAATCGGCCATCAGACCGGGGAAGCACAGATAGCCGAAGGTGTTGAAGAAGTTGAGTTGCTGCTGCGTCAAGCGCGTTGCGGACATGTTCTCTCCTCCAGATTATTGCCTATATGTCCTTCTGTAAAAAGGCCGGTAGTTCGCATGAGGTTGCCGTGCTTCAGCATCGCAGCCTGGCGACCGCTGACAATCCTCCCTTGATATCCGGCACCAGACCGACGGAGAAATGGCGGCTTCAGGGGGACTTATCCGGTCGCCTGATACACCTCGTCGAGCCAGACCACCATCTCAGCCGTCGCGTCGTTGCTCGGAGTACCTTCCGATCCGGTCATCGCCCACCATCCGCCGGCGTGCTGCTGATCGACGATGTTGTTGGCCACCTTGATCGCCATGTCGCGGTACAAGCTCTCCCGGGTCAGGGTCCACAACAGCGACGCCGCCCACATCACCTTTCCGGCGCGCAGCAACCGGTAGAGGTGGTCTGTGGCGGTCTCGGCAAAGCGCATGTACTCCCTGGCCAGCGCAAGCCACTGCTCGTCGCCGGTGGCCTGGTAGAGGCGAGCGAGAAAGCCACCCGCGATGCCCGGGTGGAAGAAGTACTGATCCCCCTTGGCGGCATTGACCAGTACATAGCGAATCGGGTCAGCGGGGTCGATGTCGGTTACGAGCCCGCCAGCCGGCGTGGCGACGGTGTACATCTCCTCCGGGTAGTTCGGCTGCTCATCCATCATCCGCTGCATCCAGCGTCCCACACCGCAGGCGACGTCGAGGCGGTTGGTGTACAGGGCGGCCTGACCGCAGCCACTCGTGACCCACAAGTCCTGCGGCGTGTCCGGCTGACGCTCGCTCGGGTGAGACCAGAACCCACCGCTCCCGTCGTAGAAACTCATCAAGAAGTCCATGCCCTTCTGCGCGATGTCGAACTGTCCGAGCCGGGCTGCGCCGATGACGACCCAGGTGTTGAAGTAGGCGTAGTAGTAGCCGTTGGTGAATTCGGTTCTGGGGCCAAAGTCGCCATCTGAGGTCATACCGCTGCGGCGCACCCAATCGAGCAGGCGGTTGGCCGCACGGGTCTCGCCGCAAACCTGGAATGCCGTCGGCACCTTGTAGTACTCTGCGACAGTGCCGTTGCCGAAGCTGCCGTCTACACAAAGGTGTTGCAGCAGGTACTCGCAGCCTCTGTCGCGGGCTTGGCGAAAGGTGTTCATCCCCGGCGTCTGTGGCGCATTGAAATCCAACCGCTCACTCGTCACCACCCGCACTCCCTTTTTGTCGTCCACGATACGGCACTCCTATAAGAGAATGGAAGTCGCGTTCGAGAAGTTCCTATAATGAAAGAATCTCCCGCACCAGCACCAGTGTACTCGCGACGGCGATGACCCCGACGACCGCTTGGCGAAAGACCTTTTCGTTCATCCGTCCGGTCAGGCGGAGCGATAGCCAGTACCCGAGAATCATCCCCGGGGTTACGGCAGCTATCAGGGTGAGGCGCTCTGCCGTAAGCAGTCCTTGCGCGACGTAGCCGATGGCGGCCGTGCAGTACATAGCAGTGAAGAAGAACGCCATGGAAGAGCGGACGCCCTGACGTTCCATGCCGCGTCCGATGAAAAACAGGACGAGCAATGGGCCGCCGATGGCGAGCCCGGTGACCATGGCGGCCACCCCAAAGCCCAGCATCGGACCGGTGATCTGTGGTTTGGGAATGCGCCACTCGGTCTTGACCACAACGAGCACCGTGAGTATCAGAACGAGCGCACTTATGGCGATTCGCAGCGCCGACGGGTCCAGGGAGGCGAGGGCGTACACCCCGATTGGCGCACCGAGAGCACCGGCGACGGCTGTTGGGGCAAGTTCGCGATAGCGGACGTGGGCGCGGGTTTCGACGAGAACGAGTCCGAACGCGACGACGGCCACGGCATTGATCGCAACTACGACCGTCTGCGGATCGAGGAACAGGAGCAGGACCGGTGTAGCGGTGAGGCCGAAGCCAAAGCCGACGGCGCCGATGGCGAACCCAGCGACGACCAGCACCAACGCCGCTATGGCGATCTCAATAGGGATCGGTATCAGGGGCGGTCCCATCGTACCATATCGCAGTCGCCGAGACTTCCTACAGGCGTCGCTCTAGGCCCGCCTCCAGCGCCGCTTCGATCCGCGCCCTCGTTTCATCGAGATGGGCGCGGCTATACGCGTCTAGACCGCTGCCTGCTAGCCGCGTCTCAATCTGGGCGGCGATGGTCTGCAAATCCGCCCGGGCCAAGGTGCGGGCGTCTTCGGGCGTGCCCCCGGCGGGTCGGAGCACCAGAGCGATCAGTTTTTGTAGTTGTGCCCGCTGCAAGTTGCGGCGAAAGCTGTCGATGGAGTCACCCGTCTCTAACTCCGCCCAGATAGCCTGCCGCAGTCCGGTAAACAGATCGACCATCCCGAAAGTATCCTCACTCTCGTAGCGCAGTTCCAGATCCTGTAACCGGCTCAACAGCGTTGAATCGTAGAACCGGTCGAGTGGCTGTCGTTGGATGCTCAGCACCCTATCGTGGATGGGGTAGTCGATCCGCCGCACGTCAAACACCGACCAAGTGAAATCGACCCAGCGCTCTGGTGCCAGCTTATTGAGCAGCTCCGGCGACCAGCGGAAGGCATCCGGCCCGAACACGTGCTGCACCAAAAAGTCGAGCGCCTCCCGCTGTCGGGCGGGCGGCACTGGCTGGAGCGGGAGCCGTCCATCGCCCACGTGGTCGCGGTAGTGGTAGATGCCACCGATGTAGCGGCTGACATTGCCCGCCCCAGAAAAGTAGGGCCTAAAGCCCCAGCCGAATACTCGCCGCAGGGTTTGGTAGCGCTCGCCCTTCTGCTCGAATTTGTCCTCCACCTTGGACCACAGCTCTTTCGACAGGGCGACTTGGTCGCGGTAGTGAGCAATAGGATCATCGCGCAAATCCCAGCGCGCCGCGCTCGGATCAATTCCCCGAGTCCAGTACAGAGCGTCCTCGTCCGTGCCGTAGGCCAGGTCCTTCTCTGCGACTTGGCCGGCGATCTTGGCCAATTGGGCTCGCTCGCTGGCGGGACTGTCCGCCTCTATAGGCCGGTAGGCGTATTCAATGGCCCAGTAGTCGTACGGCCCCAGCGTCGTCTGGTAGTACTCGCCTTGCTCGTGGCCCTCTGGGGCGATGTTGACCGGGTTGTAGTCCATTACCGAGCTGGAGATACCCTCCTTGTCGGTGACGCGGCGGTCGTGTAGCTCGTCGAGCGCGTGGATGGTGCTGCCTTTGAAATTGTGCCGCAGGCCGAGGGTGTGGCCCACTTCGTGTGCTACCAACTCGACGATTAGCTGGCGGATGAACTCCTTTTCATCTACCTCGCCTCCGCCGGCGGTGGCGCGAGCTTCCAGCAAGTGCCACCCGAAAGCGGCCTCCTGCCTTAGCCCATCGGCCATGTCGCAGAATCCCCTGCTGTGCCCCATAGCTGCGGCGCGCGAAGGCGCGGTTAAGTCCCCAGCGGCCCAAGGCCCCTGTCCCACAGGATCAACGAGTTCGGTGAACTCCAAGTGGGCGTAGCGCACAAAATCCGCGCTGATGCGGATATCGGCGTCGAAAATTTCGCCAGTAAAAGGATTGGTACGCGACGGTCCCACTGCGTACCCCTGGCCGGGCTGGACCATCCAGCGCACCACGCTGTAGCGCACGTCGGCCGCGTCCCACTCGGCGTCGTCCGGCTGCTGCTTGGCCACAATCGCTCGAATGCCTTATTCCACACTAGGATCCCCTCCCGCACGGCGTCTCGGTACTCTGGTGGAATCGTGTTTTCCAGCCAGAACACAATTGGCTTTTTGGGCGGCGACTGGTCGAATTTGGGCTCGGCTTTCTCTAGGTGCCAGCGATTGACGTAGCGCACGTATGGATCGTCCTTGAGCACCGAGGTGTAGTCTTGGTGCAAGGTGGTGAAATGTCCCACTCGGTCGTCGGCCAAGCGCGGGCGAAAATCCGACTCGGGCAGACTGGACAGGCTGTAGTGGTAGATGTGCTGGAAACTGCGCGTATCCGCCAGAGTGGGGATGTCTCTTTGGGGTGAGTTGGTTGCAAAGTGCAGCACTACGTCGATTTCGGTATTGTGCGGGAAATTCTTCAACGCGCCGAAATAGCTGTTGTCGCTGTCGAAGCTATATGAGCCCTTTTTGAGGTACTCGCTGAAGAAGGAACTTACTAAGGCGATGTCCTGAATGAAGAAATCGCTTGGGTCAACGAGCACCGCGCCGGTCTCGGGATGGGGCTGCCCTTCAATGCTGCCAACGCCCAAAATCGAGTCGGACAGGCCCCGGTCCACGGCCCGGTGGATGGCCGCGTCCGGCTCGGCCCGGTAATACACATTCTTGTGGGCGAAGAACACCTTTTTGCCGACCCGCTGAAAGACAAAGGGAAACGTGCCCCAGCCCCGACCGATGGAGACCAGCGAGGCCGAATCAAAGAAGTAGCCGTCGCCCTGCGTGCGCGTGATGCTGCACAGGTAGATCTGGTCGAACTGGTCGGGCCCTTCTGGATCCCGGTACAGCTCGAACAGCCCTTCGATCTTGTCAAAGTCCTTGATTACTTTCGCAAATTTGGGGCCTTTGTCTTTCTCGTCCTCTTCGTCTTCCTCGTCTTCTCCGTCTTCTTCGTCTTCTTCGTCCTTTTCCTTGTCGGCGGCCTCTTCCTCGACGGCTTCTTCTTTTTCCTCCTCCGCCCAGACGGTCCCCACTCCCCATAAGCCGAGGATGGCGACTAACAATATCCATTTGAATGCGCGCATAGTATTGCTCAACTCCAATCTCAGGTTGCCTCGTGGTTTGGATTACTCGCAGTAAACTCGGACCTTGCCGTCCCCGTCTTGGATATTGACCTCGATCTCGCTTAGAGCGTCGATGAGTTGCTCTAGATCCTCGGTGCGCAGATTGTCAATGTCAACGTTGATGCCCTTATCCTGCAAAGCCGTGTTGATCCCCGTTGTGGCTTGCGCCGGCAGCAGGGTGTGTAGCTTGACTCCGGCCTTGATCAGCGCCAGCGGCACCCGGACGTCGATGTGCTCATCCTCGTCCGAGTCAACGGTGACTCTCAGATAGCGACGGGCTGATCCCGTACGGGTGGGAGCTAACGGCTGCACCACTGTGGTCGTCTCTGGCCCCTCGTCAACGAGGGAGAGCAGGCGCTCGGCCTCATCGACGGAGACCTTGCCTTCGGATAGCATCTCCAAGACGCGTCTGCTGTTTTCGTTCATGGCCGTCCTCCTATTTGTTTGTTGCTGCATTTGGCTACTGAATGACAATGGAGCCGTTCACGGTTTTGGCGATCAATTCGGCTTCGCCTTCGCCCACTGTTCCCTTGAGCTGTTGGCGCTTCTCGACCGACGCGACGAAGCCCGGCACTTCGCAGCGGACTCGTCCATTGACCGTTGCAGCCGTCAGCTCGAGGCTCGGGTCGTCGTCCAAGGCTACTCTGATGTTGCCGTTCGTGGTTTCTAGTTTGTTGCTGCTCTTAGGCTCGATGCTGCCCTGAAACTTTATCGTCCCATTGGTCGTCCGCGCATCGAAGCGGCCGTGGGCGTCTTCAATGGACACGCGGCTATTCAAGCTATAAAACTCTGCCGAGCCAGAGAATGTCTTGACCGTGATCGGGGCATTTTTGGTCGTCGCCTTCAGGTCGCCCTTGAAGTTTTCGACCCTTATGGGACCGTTCTTGGTCTGTACCGTCCCACCGTTTTCTGTTCCCCTCAGTTCCACCGGCCCGTTGCTAGTCGCCAAGTCAACGCCAGTTGTGACGGGCACAACCACTTCTATGTTTGCTCCAGAGGACTGGCGGGAGAATCCGTGTAGGAATCCCTCGGATTGCTGATCCTTGGCCTCGACCGTGACGAGGTCGCCTTCCTGTGTGGCGCTGTACTTGATTCCGCGAGGTTTTTTTAGCCTCGCTCGCACTCGAATCGAGCCGGGTTCGCCGGCGAGGACCCGGATGCGGCCGTTGAAGCCGCGCACCACGAGACGCGGGTTGTCGCCCACGGCGAACGTGTCGTCGCGCATGGAGGTCTTGCCGTCCTTGTCGCGGTCGCGGTCTTCGCCCTCGGACCACTCGGATAGGGAGTCTTCGAGTCCTGCGAGGCCTTCTTCGAGTCCTTTGCCGATTTCTTCTCCGAGTCCTTCGAGGGAGTCTTGTAGCGTCTCAACGCCAGGTATCGGGGATAGCGGAGCATTAATTCTGCTCTTCTTGCGGGTCTCACGGCGAGCGCCTTGCAGCGCCTCCAAGAGACGCTCGGCCTCCTCTACCGTTACCTTCTGCGTCGTTCTTCAGTCATCACAGCTCCTTAGTCGATTGAAATGAATACGCGATCCTCGCCGGAGACTACGTCGCAGCGCAGACCGCGCAGCGAGGCAAGCACGTATAGAAGTAAAGGGCCAGCCAGCAGGACGGAACGGCTCCGAGCGCGGTGTCCCGAGCGCGCCGCTACTAGTACTGCAACAGGCGTCCCCAGCAGCACCACGACTGCAATGACCGGCCACAGCACTATGACCGGAATCCACAGCCGAATGCGGCGCTTGTCGCCTTGGACTCGCAATCTCAGGAACATCGGTGGCAGCATCAGGAGAGCCTCCGCAGCGCCTCTTCGACATCGATCTCGCCGCTCTCTAGGCTGTCGAGTACTGCTGCCGATTGGGGATTTGAGCGCGGGGTGCTAGCCGATTCCATGGTTTGAGTCACCGTCTCGACCAACGGTAGCTGCTCGGCAATGGCATTCAGCCGGTTTTTGACCGTTGGGTAGCTGATGCCAAATATGCGCTCCATTTCCTTGATCGAGCCGTGGGCTTGGAGGAAGGCCATTACGAATACTTGGTCCTCAGCGGAAAGACGCGCCAGCACAGGCGGCTCGAATTGCCCTTCGATTGCGATGGCGCTGTCCGGCAGGGAAACCCGCTCAACCACGATACGCGCCCCCTTCGTCAGATCGGTCAGCTCTTTCCAGTCTTTGATGACAAAACCTCCAAATGGTTAAATTTAGACGTAATTATAGCTATATAATTGAAAAAGTCAATTATAAAATTAAAAAAATTAATTTTAGATTGAATAAAATTCGGAGAAAATTTGGACGCTATTCTTCCACGGCTGCCGACACCGCGTTGGAAACCCGTCGCAACAAACTCCCGTTGGCGACCATTTGGTTGGTCAGCACTACGCAGCTTAGCTGGCGCTCTGCGTCCGCCCACGCCACCGTGCCAGTCGCCCCGGTGTGGCCGAAGGTGTGCGGCGACACGCGCTCCGCACACGCCCCATCCGAGGCCCCACGGCGCGTCGAGCGTGCCGTTCTGATCTCGCGTCATCGCCGCGACTGCGGCTCGGCTGAAGATGCGCTGGTCGCCGTACGCGCCGCGGTTGAGCATGGTTTGCAAGAGGATCGCCAAGTCGCGTCCGGTGCTGTGCATGCCGCCCCACGGCGCTCCGAAATCGCGCCAGTACGGGGAATTCCACCCCCAACTCCGCAGTTCTTCGTCTTCTTCGGTGTCCGTCCCGCACCACACCGTATCTTCAAGCGCCCAATCACCCATGCCCAATGCGCTGCGCTCCATGCCCAACGGCGCGAAAATTTCCTCGCGTTCAAAGTCGCGCAACCGCTGGCCGCTGACGCGCTCGACGATTGCGGCTGCCAGCAGGATGCCCTTGCTTTGGTAGCGGAAATCGGTCGCTGGTTTGTAGAGCAGGGGAGTCTTGAGCGACCGCTCGACAAAGACCTCTACCGGCTCGTGTGCCCGCCGCAGGCTGACGTTTTCCGGCAGCATGTCGGGCATACCCGATATGTGCGACAGCAGGTGGCGGACCTTGATGTCGGGCCGGTCGCCGCCTGTGAACTCGGGTAGATAGTCGATGGCTGCGTCTTCGAGCGAGATCAGTCCCCGGTCCACGAGGATCATCAGCGCGCAAGCGGTGACCGGCTTGGTGATCGACGCGAGGAGAAAGATCGAATCCGCATCGACCGGCTGGCCTGTGCTGGGTTTTCGCTGGCCAGCCCCGCGTGCGAAAACCTCTTTGCCGTGTCGCGCTACCGTCAACGAGGCTGCGCTGATCTGGCCTGTTTCGACAGCAGTCGCGAGCAGGCCGAAGGCCCGTTCGAGTTGTGCGGCCGACATGCCGACAGCCGCTGGATCGTCCGTTTGTAAAACCGTTCCGTCCGTTGCCATCACGTGCTCCTTTTCTTTGGGATATAAAATGCGACTGCTATCTTCTCAACCAACTAACTCGACCACTTCCCTCAACCCCGCTATCACTCGTACCCCGTCCTCCGTCCATGCTGGCTCTGAGCCATCTGCGCTGAGCGACCGCCGAATCAACACCGGCCTAAGCCCCGCCGCCTTCGCTCCCGCGATGTCGTCTTCCGGTGAATCGCCGACGAAAATCGCCTCGTCAGCTACCAACCCGGTCTGCTCCAGTGCCGGGGCAAAGATTGCCGGGTCGGGCTTTTTGACGCCGACATCGCCGGAGACGACGACCGCGTCGAAAAAGGGGCGCAACGCCAGCTCATCTAGCAACCGATGGACGTGCGGCGGATGATCGAAGTTGGAGATTAGTGCCAGCTTGTAGCGGCCTTGCAACTCGCCGAGTACGCTTTTGGCCTCTGGGTCGAGCGACGTGTGTGCGTGCCACGCCGCTACGCTCGCTTCACTTACTCGTCTCAGTTCCTCCACTTCCAACTCCACTTCTAACTCCCCAACCAACACGCGCATGCGACGCTCGTACACTGTCAGCCCGTCGTCCTGCACCGGCGGCTCGGGTTGGAGCAAGAATTCCTCGCATAGTCGGATCAAAGTTTCTTCATCAAACGCGCGGCCACTAGCGACCAGCTCGCGGCGTATGGCATGGAACCAACTCTCTCCCGCGGCCTCCATATTGCCGTAGCACAGCAATGTGCCGTAGAGATCGAAGAATACTCCTCGTATTTCAGTCATCGATTGTCTTCCTGACTGACGTTACACATGGGCTTTCCCGGTAGGAGATGCTTCGACTCCGCTTCGCTACGCTCAGCATGACAAAGAAAGAACGCGCTAGTACCTGTCATGCTGAGCGCAGCGAAGCATCTCCTACTCAAGAAGCCTGGGCTTAGGGCAGACTTGCCCGCGTCCCGCAACTAGGTAGCGTCTGCGCGGCGCAATCACAACCTTTTACCCACCCACAGGGCACCTCGGCGCACCACTTCCTGGAAGGAGGGGTTTTCCAGCACTGCGTTGTCGTGGCCCAAGGCAAAGAAGAATACCCGGCCCTGACCATAGGTGTGGTGATAGGCCATGACGTGGGTCTCGTCGCGGCCGGGGTCATAGGCGTGCATGAGGTGGTGCGAGCGGCTTGGGTCGTGCTTGAGGTAGTGCAACTCGTCGGTCACGGCAAAGTCTTTGAGGCCGGCGGCAATGGGATGGTCGGAGTCGGAGATGGTGACGGTGAAATCCATGTACGGGCTGTGGCCGTCAAAAAAGCCGTTGAGCATTTGGTGGTAACCGGTGTTGTCGCGGAAGGAAGCGTCTGCAGTGTGCAGGCCGAAGAAGCCGCCGCCGCGTTCGATAAAGTGCAAAAGGCCCTGTTCCTGGGCTTGAGTGAAGTGGCCGACATCGGTGAAGAAGAGGGTGGCGTCGTACGCGTCGAGGCCGCTGGCCATAACCTCGTAGTCGCGTGCGAAATCGGCTTCGATCTGGTCATCTTTGTTCAGCAGGTCGGTCAGGAATCGGCCTTGGCCTGCGTGGTCGTGATAGATGCCTTCGGTGCCGACGAATACTAAAAGTTTAACGGGAGCCATGGCGGGTTTCTCCTGTTGGTATTGGGTTGGGAACGGCGGTAAGGAGTTTCTCCAACTCACCGCGACGTTCGAGTTCGTCGAGAGTCTCCTCGGTTCCCAGGTATTCCCCGTCGACGAAGATCTGCGGAATTGTGCCGTCCCCACCGGTTCGACGCAGCATTTCCTTGAAGTTGGCAGTCGGCAGTTTGAAGCCGAAGTAGAAGCGAATGGGGATCTTGGTGTATCGAATCCCCTTTCGCCACAGCATCAGGCGCGCCTTCCAGCAGTACCCGCAGAACGGGCTCAGGTAGATTTCGACTTTCGGCATTTTATTGCTCCAACGTTGATGCTTCACTACCGACCAGACTTGGGACGCGGGAATATACCCCATATCAAGCCCAGCGGATTGGTACCCCCAAATCGCGGGCCAGTTCTTCTACTTGGTCGGCCAAGGTGGCTTCGAGGGCAATACCGTTTTTTACGTAATCGGCGCGCCGCTGGTAGCTGCCTTCGCCCGGCCACTGGACTGGGCCCTGCTCAGGTGCTGCTTCCACTGATTTTATATGGGCCTTCAGATCGGCGCTGCGGTCGTGCAGCCAGTCGCCAAAGGGCTTGAGGGCGATAAAGCACTTGGTCGAGCCGCCGGCCGAATCCGTCGGCCGCTCCTCGGTGCCCTGCTCAAAAGCGAGGAGGCCGCCGGCCAGTCCCGCCGTGAGCAGATCGACCATAAAGGCAAGTCCCGAGCCTTTGTGCTGACCCATGGGCAAAAAGCGCCACGATTGCAGCAGAGCACTTGGATCCGTAGTGGGCCTGCCGTGCTCGTCTAGGCCCCAACCTTCGGGGACGCTGCGTCCGGCGGCCTCGGCCTGGCGCACGCGGCTTATGGAGGATTGGGTCATGGCCAAGTCGAGGACTACAGGCTCGCCGTCGGCCGTGGGAATGCCAATGGCGAGGGGATTGTTGCCTAGGGAAGGGACGCGCGTACCCCAGGCGGGAAAGTTGGCGAACGCGTTGGTGAAAGCCAAGCCGACCAGCCCGGCGCGAGCCGCCCGCAAAGCGTAGCTATGCCCGCGCCCCCAGTGCCCAACGCTGCGGACGACGCAGGCCCCCACGCCGTACTGCTGCGCCCGTTCGAGTGCCCAATCCATGCCCTGCGCCGAAGAGAAGCGGCCAATGCCCCCGCCGGCATCGATCAGCCGGGAGGTTGGGTACTCGACGATGGTTTCAAAGCGGGGATCGGGTGCCAAAATACCTTGGCGGATGTAATTGATCGTCGCGGGCAACAAGGCGACGCCGTGGGTGTGGCCGCCGTGCAGGTCCACTTCCGCGCCGATTTGGGCTTCGACTGCGGCCACGTGTGGCGGTACCCCTACGGCTGCGAGCGCGTCGAGGAAGAATTGCTCCAGATCGGCGTGGGCGATGCGCTTGGGCTGGTTCATAGTTATCGCCTTACGTCATTTGCCAGCCGCGCACCATATAGGCTTGCAACAGGCCGCTTTCATCGGAATTGAAGAAGCCCGATCGTCCGTCCGGCGAGAGGAAAGGATGGATGTGGGTGTCCTTCTGCCAGGACGATCCAGGGTTTGCGACCTTCCGCGCATTTGCGAGCGCGCCATCCTCTTCTTCGGGAAGGTCGAACAGCCAGACAGCGCCGCCCCCGTCTTTTGGGCCTGCATCTGTGATCAAACGGATCCCGTCTCGGTCTGTTGCGAAATGCCAGAAATCGGGCCCGTCAAAGGAGCGGGACAGATCGTTGCGCCAGCCGCCCGGCGTGTTGATGCCTTCATCGCCGACGTGTGCTGCCGCCCTACCCGAGATGAGCTGTCTTTCGTCTGGCTCGCGCGTCGAGGTGCTGGTGATGGCAATGTCGCTTTTCCCCTGCCAGCACTGATGCCCCTGACAGAATTCGTTCCCATCCCTGCCCCAGGGGAAGTCGCGCAGATCTGTGCCATCGTCGCGGATCAGGTGGATGTCCGCGCCCAGTCCGCTGACGAGCTTTTCCACCCTGCCATCGGCGGCAATGATATTCCCGTGATTTTCCTGGATCATGATGTCGTGGGAAGCCACGGGGTCCATTTGACGCGTGTACTGCGGGTGCAGGTTGCACCAGGTGGGACCGTGAAGGACCAGCCGTACGGATGGCTCTTCGATCTCGAAGACGAGCAGACCCCAGCGCGCCCCTGCGCTGTTGCCGTCCCCGAGGAATCCCGAGATGGCGATGCGCCCGCCGTCGGAGGAAATCGTCGAAAGCGGATACGGTCGGCTCAACCTGAAATCAGTTTCTGGAATCGCGTGATCGAGGACGTAGATGATCTCGCGTTCAGACCCATCTAGCCCGACCCGCTTCAGCATCAGTCGTCCACCTCCCCCAAACTCTGTTTCATTGACGAAGTAGTACAGGTGGGCACCATCTGGTGAGATAGACGGCCCCGTCGTTCCAAGCTCGGTGGTGATCGGCGTCAGGCTGCAATTGTCTTCTAGGTTGCAAATTAGAAACTGGTGTTCGGGGTCCTTGGGATCTGAGCCGTGCGGGTGCGCTGAGCGGTGGAGGATCAGCCGTTGTGAATCGGGCGTGAAGATCTGCGCTTCCATATAGATATGCGACGAGGGGATCGGCTCATCCGTGAGCTGAATAACTTCGAGATTGTCCCGTTCGGTCTCTGGGACGAGGTCAGGTCGGACTTTCATTGCTTTTTCTCCCTATTGACGGCATGGCACTCCGAGGAAGAAGGTAAATGTCTGCCGGACCGCATCAAGGTAAACGAGATACCTCGGCAGGAGCCGAAGCTAACACGGCTATCGGGGCCAATTGTTCGGCGGCACTAGTTAGCTCCCCGTAGAGCGGTAGTGCCGCACGCCCACTTGCCAGATGCGCAGACAGATGACAAAGAAGAGCAGGCCCACGACAGGGGCCAACCATTGGAATAACGGGCCTGAACCCAAAGGGTCGGGGCGCTCCAAAATTCCCAGCGCCGGATAGTAGCTGACGCAGGCGAGGGGGATGACGTAGGTGAAAAAGCGGCGGAACCACGTGCGGTAAATTGCTAGTGGGTACTGGGCTGTCTCCACGCCGCCGTAGGTTACGGTATTGACGATTTCCAAGCTCTCGGTAGTCCAAAAAGCGAGTGTCGCTTGCAGCACTATGAGGCCGTAAAACAGGCAAGCGCCACCGAGGACGGTGAGCAAGGCGAGGAGCAGCTTGTCCGGCGTCCAGACTAGTTCTAGGGCATGTGCGGCCCACAGCAGGACGACCAAG
>JAGWBY010000036.1:45346-45920 GCA_021295675.1 Candidatus Latescibacterota bacterium
ATTGCAAGGCCGTGCTGCGGGGGCGCAGCAGCAGGCGGTCGAAGTCGCCGCTTTTGACCGTGGAGGCGAACAAGTCAAAACCGCGCGAGAAGGCATCGCACAGGGCAAAAGCGATATTGATTAGGCCGTAAAAGAAGGCCACTTCGGGCAGGCTCCAAGTATCGAGAGCGGCGAAGCGGTCGAAGAGCACCCAGATACCCAAGAATTCCAACCCGGTCATCAGGCCGTGGCCCACGGACAGCATGACAAAAGAGGCCCGGTACTGCATTTGGCTGCGGAAGGAGATATCGATATAGCGGCCGTACAGGCGCAGTCCATCGAGCACGGTTTCAGCCCCCTTGGACGACCAAGCGGCGGGTGCCGCGATAGAGAAGGAAGCGGCCCAAGCTCACCAAGACTAGCGTCCACGCGAGCTGATGTCCCACCACCGACCAGACTTGAGACGTGGGAATGTGCCCCATGTAGAGGCGGAAAGGGGTATCGGCCAAGCCGCGGAAAGGCATGAAGTCGAGTATGGGTTGGAACGCGTCGGGAAACAGCGGCAAGGGGATCACCATGCCCGAAAAAACGTAGA
>JAGWBY010000036.1:45933-53247 GCA_021295675.1 Candidatus Latescibacterota bacterium
GCGATGGTCCATAATAAGGAGACGTTGACTAAGTTGGACAGGGCACCGCCTAGGAGGACAGCTCCCACTGTGGCCAAAATCCAAGCCGCAGCCGCAGCCGGGGACGCGGGAGCTTGCAGATCGAAGAAGAGGAAGGCTAGGCAAAACAACGGCAAGGAGCGCAGCAGGGCGGGGGCGATGCGGTTGGCGAGGGCGCGGCTGTACCAAAAGGCGTACAAATCGACGGGCCGCACCAGCTCGTAGGCCACTGTGCCTGTGCGCACCATGGCTCGCACGTCGTCGTCGGGGTTCCAAGGCAAGAGGGCGAACAGGGCTTGACCGAGCCAGACATAGTTGACCACCTCGGCGTAAGTCATGGGCTGGTCTTGGGTCGCCGTGCGGTAGAACGCTTCGAAGATCATCACCCGAATGAGTCCCCAAAATAGCTGCGTGCTCATGCCGGCTAGAGCCGCGGCCCGGTACTGCAGCAACATGCGGATGCGGGCGCTGAGTACGGACAGATAGGGCCGCATCAAGGACGATCCCGGTAGAGTTGGGCGATGACTTCCTCAATGGGCGGGTTTTCGACAAAGAGGTCGCGCACCTCGTGGCGGGCGGTGATGCGGCTGATGAGGGCCGGGGCCGAGATGCGTTCGGGCGCAAAGCTGAGATGCACGCGAGGGCCGTCGCGCTGCACGACGCGAGCGGCTTCGTCTTCGATAGTCGCCGTGGGATCGACTAGATCGACGATGAGGCGGCGCTCGGACGAGACGCGGGCGCGCAGGTCGGCGAGGCTGCCGTCGGAGAGGATGGTGCCGTCGCCGATGACCATGACCCGGTTGCACAGGGCTTCGATATATGACGGTAGTGCCCTCTCGGCGATTGAGTTCTTTGATGAAATCGCGCATCGCCAATTTGGAGACCGCGTCGAGGCCAATGGTCGGCTCGTCCAAGAAGAGTAGGCGCGGGCCGTGGAGCAAGGCCGCCACCAAATCGCAGCGCATGCGCTGACCCAAGCTGAGCTGGCGCACGGGCACGTCGAGGAAGGAATCGAGTTCCAGCATGGCGATGAGCGCGTCGCGGCGGCGGCGGTAGGCATCGGCGGGGACTTTGTAGATGTCGCGCAGCAGATCGAAGGACTCAATGGCCGGCAAGTCCCACCACAATTGGGTGCGCTGGCCGAAGACCACGCCAATGCGGCTGACGTGGGCAATGCGGTCCTGCCAAGGGATGCGGCCTTGGACCTCGCAGCGGCCCGAATCGGGGACGACGATGCCGGAGAGGATTTTGACTGTAGTGGATTTGCCCGCGCCGTTTGGTCCGATATAGCCGACTAGTTCGCCGACTTCCAGCGAGAAAGAGATGCCGTCCAACGCCCGAATTGTGCGGTGCGAGCGCTGCACAATGCCCCGGAAGGCACCCCAAAGGCCGGGACGGCGCTCGGCAATGCGGTAGGTTTTGGGGCATGAATACTAATAACGAGTACTAGCGTAACAGGAGCTATTGTGGGTTGGTCCTTTTATCGGACTAGTCGGGAGCGACCGCGGATTTTTCCCAGGGCCGGATAAAGGATTCAGGCTCGACGCCCAAGGCCTCTGCCACGCGGTTGATATAGTTGAAAAAGCTGATGATCTGGACGGCGTCGTGGATGCCGCGATCGTCAAAGCCGTGCTGACGCAACTGGTCGATATCCTCAGCGGTTGAGTTTCGGCAAAGGCGCACAGGGCACGGTCGGCTGGGGACAGATCGGCACGGCGCCAGTCTGAGGACAATTGATGCACTAGCCGGTCGGCCGGGGTTCCTTCTGCAACGGCAAAATCGCGAGCGACCTCAGCCCGGAGGTCGTGGGCGTGGGCGCGTATTCAGTACACGCAGTGGTTCGCGGCTGAAACGACCACGGCCAGCATTTCGCGTTGGCCCCGGCTCAGGGGCGAGGGGCCGTGCATGAGGGTCTTGTAAAAATCCATTGAGACCTTCATGGATCGGGGGTTGGGACTCATAATGGAGACAATGCCCCAAATGCGCCCGGCCCGAGCGAGGGCGGCTTCGTACTGCTTTTTGAGCAGGCCGGTGGCCCGTTTTAGGGGAATGATGTCTATATAGGGCATTTGCTAATCACCTCTGTTAGGATAGAACTACGCGTTTGGCTGCCGACGGCAAAAGCCTCCAAGCCGGGGCTTCGTCGAACTCCAGATAGAAGATAATGCTGATTTTCGCGAATGGGCACACGTTCGTTCCCGTTCCGTTGCGAGCATCTGCGCTTGGCACTGTGCAATCGCGGCGCTACCTTCCCTTCCATGAGTCGCGTCTCAGATTCCCAACGCATCTTTTGGCTCGATGCCGCCAAAGCGTACGGCATGATCCTGGTATTCTACGGCCACTTTGTGGAGCGAGTTTATCAGACAGGTAACGAAGCGGCTCTGTTGCAGGAACGATTGATCTATGCGTTCCACATGCCGCTGTTCATTTTTATTGCCGGTTTTTTCGCACGGGCCGAAGCTGGGAGGCTTTGGACTTTCCTCAAGCGCGGCCTGCTGACGCGCATACTCCCCGCCCTCTTCTTTTCCCTGCTAATCGTACCGGGCGTCGCCATTGAGCACCTCTTTCCACCCGACGTGGAGAACAGGCCTAGACAATTCCGGCTACGTTGGTTTGATCAAGAGAGATTCACAGACCTCTGCAAGCGTCTTGCATCAGGGGCACAGTTAGACGACCGCAGTCGCGCAGAGATCTGGAATAAGTTCCCTCCCGACCAGCAATCGCTGATTTTCGAGTGGGCACAGGCGGACTCGATCCCTTATGCCGTGCGCCAGCAGATACTGACCGGACTCAACGAGGTAGCAAAACAAAAAGAACTCTTCGCCCTCGATGACCTCTCCTATATAAGCCATACCAAGGCCAGCCGGACCTTGCTCAATCAGTATCGCTCGGACCCCTCACAGGCGAACCTACAGAAGCTCAATGTCGCGCTGATTTCTCGCTCACTGTGGCCTGAAAACGAGGAGTGGACCTTGGGTAATGAGATGGCGTGGGCGGCGATAAAATTTCTCCGCACCGGATTCCCTCTCAACACCCCGGTCTGGTTCGTCATCTGTCTGTTCGTCGTGGAACTCTACCACTTTCTGGTCGTTCGGGTGCTGCGCTCCGAGATCGCCGTGGCGCTGGCCATTCCCGCGTTCTGGATCGGCGGCGCATGGCTGAACCACGATGTCCCGAGTTTCAGCGACATCTGGTTCGCACGCGAAGCGATTTTGCTCTACGGAATTTATCTGCTAGGACACCTGTTGCGGCGGACTCGGGCGCTTGAGCGACTCACGACTCGGACGCAAGCATTCATCCTGCTCGCCAGCACTGCGCTGCTACTATCCACGTTCAACCTCAATCCGGGGAACTTGCACCCCGGGCTAACTCCTGTCGTGCTGATCAACCTTTCCCAGCACGGAGATCCCTTTCTATTTGCGGTCACCGCACTGGCTGGATGCTTTGCGCTTGTTGGTCTAGCTCTATTCACACCACAGTGGCGCTGGGTATCTTGGTTGGGTCGCAACACCCTGATTCTCATGGGACTGAACGGGTTCTTTTTTGCCTTCGTCAATCACCAACTCGCCAGTGCGCTGCAACTCGCCGAATCGCAACTTCTGCTGGTTGGGGTCTGCGGGCTTGTGACTGTGCTGTCGCTGACCGTTTGTGTACCTTTTGTCTGGCTACTAAACCGCTACGTTCCTTGGCTTGTCGGGCGCTATAGGGCATCCACAACTCGGACCCCTCGTCTTACTTGACCTACGCTCACATAGACCGAGAAAGATTCCCTCACAAGGAGCCGCTTCCATGTCCGTCCGCTTCGCTTTCCTCACCGACACTCACCACTACCCCGACGCCCCCGAAGACTACGGCGCGCCCAAGATGCTCACCCGCAGTCAGGAGGTGCTCGACGCGATACCCCCCGCTCTCAACGCGCAGGCTTTCGACTTTGTTTTCCACGGCGGCGACTTTCTCTGCGGTGGGTCGTCCTTCGACCTGCCCACCGAGACCTATTTGCGCTCGATTGACGAGGCGGCTGCGGCCTTCGCGCGGATTGAAGCCCCTTTCTACTCAATCCCCGGCAACCACGACTGCGACGCCCAGAGCGGGTCCTTCGATGGTTTTGCCGCCCGCTTTCCCTATCCCGACCCACTGATCGTCGTCGATGCTGCGCCGCGCCTGCGCTTGGCACTGCGATGTCTTTGAGAAAGGGTCTGGCGTCTGGACCGACGCGCTCGACGAGGCTTTGCGCGCTGCCGCTGCCCAAGCGCTAGCCGATGGCTGCGCTCTGCTGCTCGTTCTGCACACTTGGATTCTACCGGATTTCGCTTGGGATCGCGGCGTGGTCGAAGGCGCGCCTCGTCTGGTCAAAACGCTCGACGAAAGCCCTGCTATCGTCGCTGCCTTCACCGGCCATCGCCACATCAACCGCATCACTGCCTACCGCGACTACCTAGTCGTCGATACGGCCTGTCTGATTGGCTTCCCCTTGGGGTATCGCAGCGTTGTGCTCTCGGACGATGGCTTTTTCAAGACCCGCTTCCACACCCTCGACCTGCCCGATCTGATGCAAGCTTCCTACGACCGCTCGACGCCCGAGGAGAACCGGGTCTGGGAAGGTCATATTTTCGACCGGGACGTGGATATCCTGTCGCCTCGGCTCAGGGCGCTATGGGGCTGAACGGGGCGACTTAGCGACTGCTCCATAAAACCTTATCGCAAGAGTCTGCTCATTTACTCTCGGCCACCATAGCGGTTTAATAGCTCGGCTGTCTCAGTAGCATTGTGTTCTGTCGCAATGTGTAGTGGTGTCCGGCCATCGTCGCTCTCAGCGTTGACCTCGGCTCCCTGCTTAAGCAGCAGCTCGGCCGTCGCAGCAGCATCCGTCTCTGCCGCATCGTGCAGCGGCGTCCGGCCCTTGTCGTTTTTGGCGTTTATCTCGGCTCCTTGCGTCAGTAAGAGTTGGGCTGTTTCGGCTGCGTTGCCCATCGCGGCATAATGCAGCGGTGTCCGGCCATATTTATTCTTTTCGTTGATTTTGGCTCCCTGTGTCAGCAAGACTTCGGTCGTTTCAGTCGCGTTGTTCCACGCCGCCCAGTGTAGCGGTGTGTGGCCCGATGTGTCCTTGGCACAGATCTCGGCTTCTTGAGTTAGTAACAGTTGGGTTGTTTCAGTCGCATTGTTTCCTGCTGCCCAGTGCAGTGGTGTCGCCTCCTCGCTGTTCTTGGTGTTGACTTCGGCTCCTTGGGTTAGTAACAGTTGGGCTGTCTCAGTAGCATTGTGATTCGCCGCATTGTGTAGCGGTGTCCGGCCCTTGTCGGCTTTAGCGTTTATCTCAGCACCTTGCGCGATCAACAATTGGGCGGTTTCGAGTGCATTTTCGCACGCTGCATTGTGCAGCGGCGTCAGCCCCTTGTCGGTTTTGGCGTTTATCTCAGCACCTTGCGCGATCAACAATTGGGCGGTTTCGAGTGCATTTTCCCGCGCTGCACTGTGCAGTGGCGTATTGCCAGATTCGTCCTTTTCGTTGACGTTGGCTCCCTGCGTCAGCAAGACTTCGGTCGTTTTAGCCGCGTTGTGTACTGCCGCATTGTGTAGCGGTGTCCGACCCCATGTGTCCTTGGCGTAGATGTCGGCTCCTTGCGCGATCAACAATTGGGCGGTTTCGATTGCATTTTTGCACACTGCATTGTGCAGTGGCGTATTGCCAGATTCGTCCTTTTCGTTGATTTTGGCTCCCTGTGTCAGCAAGACCTTGGCCGTTTCAGTCGCATTGTACCAGACCGCATCGTGTAGTGGCGTCCGGTCCTGGTCGTTTTTGGCGTTAACGTCGGCTTCTTGGGTCAGTAAGAGTTGGGCTGTTTTAGTCGCATTTTTCCACGCCGCATAGTGCAGCGGTGTTGCGCTCTGGTCGTTTTTGGCGTTTATCTCAGCACCTTGCGTCAGTAAGAGTTGGGCTGTTTCGGTTGCGTTGTTCCTCGCCGCATAGTGCAGCGGTGTTGCGCTCTGGTCGTTTTTGGCGTTAACGTCGGCTTCTTGGGTCAGTAAGAGTTGGGCTGTTTTAGTCGCATTTTTCCACGCCGCCTCGTGTAGTGGCGTCCATCTCTTGTTGTCCTTTTCGTTGATTTTGGCTCCCTGTGTCAGCAAGAGTTGGGCTGTTTCAGCCGCGTTGTTTGCTGCCGCCCGGTGCAGTGGTGTCTCGCCAGATTCGTCCTTTTCGTTGATTTTGGCTCCCTGTGTCAGCAAGAGTTGGGCTGTTTCAGCCGCGTTGTTCCACGCTGCCCAGTGTAGCGGTGTCCGGCCCAATGTGTCCTTGGCACAGATCTCGGCTTCTTGAGTTAGTAACATTTGGGCCGTTTCAGTCGCATTGTTTGCCGCGGCATAGTGCAGTGGTGTCGCCTCCTCGCTGGTCTTAGTGTTGACTTCGGCTCCTTGGGTTAGTAAGAGTTGGGCTGTCTCAGCCGCGTCGTTCCACGCCGCCCAGTGTAGCGGCGTCAGGCCCAATGTGTCCTTGGCACAGATCTCGGCTTCTTGGGTCAGTAAGAGTTGGGCTGTTTCAGTCGCATTGCCCATCGCCGCATAGTGTAGTGGTGTCGCATCCTTGCTGTTCTTGGCGTTGACGTTAGCCCCCCATGTTATTAACAGTTGGGCCGTTTCAGCCATATTTGTTGCTGCTGCCCAGTGCAGCGGTGTCTTATCGGCCTTGATACTGGCGAACAAAACAAGGCCAATGACCAAGAGCACCACTGCGCCCGAGACCTTGGCAAATCGCCGGACTTTGGTCTTTTTAGGCGGTCCGTTGCTCATTTCGGTTCTCGCAATTGGGTGGTAGTGTCTGGTGGTATCGGCGGCTGCATTGGGTTTTTGCTATTGCTCTCTTGAGCCGACATTTGCTTTGCGCGATGGCTTCCTGATGTCTAAAACATATTGTAGTATAGATGATCGCAAGAGTCTGCTCATTTACTCTCGGCCACCATAACGATTTAATAGCTCGGCAGTTTCAGCAGCATTGTGATTCGTCGCAATGTGTAGTGGTGTCAGGCCATCGTCGCTCTCAGCGTTGACCTCGGCTCCCTGCTTAAGCAGCAGCTCGGCCGTCGCGGTAGCATCCGTCTCTGCCGCATCGTGCAGCGGCGTCCGGCCCTTGTCGTTTTTGGCGTTTATCTCGGCTCCTTGCGTTATCAACAATTCGGCGGTTTCGATTGCATTTTCGCACGCTGCACTGTGCAGTGGCGTATGGCGTTGTTGCATGAATCATATCTGGGGTATCATGGTCGAATGTTATTTTTTGGTCAGTTGCTTTTTTCTATCCGA